>NZ_JBEGDO010000012.1:0-148278 GCF_051913525.1 Pseudomonas sp. PKS
ACCTTAAAAGCGACTGAAAAGCAAAGCGGGGAGGCCTGACGGCCTCCCCGCTTCTATAGAGCTTCTTCCAAATAGATAGAAGGCGCCCTTACTCGGTTTTCAAGGTAATGCGTGCGAAAGCTTTCTTACCTGCCTGGCAAACATGGGTCGCGCCGATGGCAAAGACGAAGCCACGATCGACTACCACACCATCCACCTTCACCCCACCGGCATTGAGCAGATCGCGAGCTGCGGCAGAGTTCTTCACCAGGCCTGCCTTGTTCAACACCGCCGCGATCGGCATGTCTTCCGGTGCGACCACCTCGATCTCTGGCAGATCCTCCGGCAGCTCGCCATCCTTCATGCGGTTGCCCGCGGCACGGTGGGCATTGACCGCAGCTTCTTCACCATGGAAGCGAGCCACGATCTCTTCGGCC
Source organism: Pseudomonas sp. PKS (assembly GCF_051913525.1). Lineage (NCBI taxonomy): Bacteria > Pseudomonadati > Pseudomonadota > Gammaproteobacteria > Pseudomonadales > Pseudomonadaceae > Pseudomonas > Pseudomonas sp. PKS. Next base: position 417 of record NZ_JBEGDO010000012.1, read on the forward strand.
AGCTTGATCTTGATGTCGCGCGGGTTGGCGCCCTTCTCGACATCGACCCGGAACTGGTTGATCTCTTCCATGGAGCGGAAGCTCAGCAGCTCGAAATAACGCCACATCAAGGTGTCCGGAATGGAGACCAGCTTGCTGTACATCACCCCAGGAGCCTCCTGGATGCCGACATAGTTGCCCAGCGACTTGGACATCTTCTTGACGCCATCAAGCCCTTCGAGCAGCGGCATGGTGACAATGTTCTGCGCCTCCTGACCATAGGCACGCTGCAACTCGCGCCCCATCAGCAAGTTGAACTTCTGGTCGGTACCACCGAGCTCGACGTCCGCTTTGAGCGCAACCGAGTCATACCCCTGCACCAGCGGATACAGGAACTCGTGGATCGCGATCGGCTGGTTGCTGCTATAGCGCTTATCGAAGTCATCGCGCTCGAGCATGCGAGCAACGGTGTACTGGGAGGCCAGACGAATGAAGTCGGCCGGTGTCAGCTTGTCCATCCAGGTGGAGTTGAACGCGACTTCGGTCTTGGCCGGATCAAGGATCTTGAATACCTGCTGCTTGTAGGTCTCGGCGTTATCCAGCACCTGCTCTCGGGTTAGCGGCGGGCGGGTGGCGCTCTTGCCGCTCGGGTCGCCGATCATGCCGGTGAAGTCACCGATCAGGAAAATGACCTGGTGCCCAAGGTCCTGGAACTGCCGCAGCTTGTTGATCAGCACGGTGTGACCAAGGTGCAGGTCCGGCGCAGTCGGGTCGAAGCCCGCTTTGATACGCAGGGGCTGGCCGCGCTTGAGCTTCTCCACCAGTTCCGACTCGACCAATACCTCTTCCGCACCGCGCTTGATAAGCGCCAGCTGCTCTTCAACCGACTTCATAGACAGACCCGCAAGGCTCAGATTCAAGGGGAGCCAACCATACAAGATCGGCCATCAATTACAAGTTTCGCAAAGGAATGTGACCCGGATGACGCATTGCGGCGTCTACGCGCCCTTGCGCGAAACCGGATTTGGTTATATTTTATACAGTTATTTCATCTTCATCATGTCATTCATCTTTTCCATTTCACCTTTTTCAAAGTCACCTCACCTATGACCAACGAGACGCCTAAAGCGCCCCCGCTTTATCCGAAAAGCCATTTGTTGGCCGCCAGCGGCATCGCCGCCTTGCTCAGCCTGGCTTTGCTGGTATTTCCCTCCAGCGAAGTCGAAGCCAAGAAGACCACCCTCAGTCTGGAGCTGGAAACACCGGCTGAGCAGTTGAAGGACGAGTCCAAGGCCGCCCCGCTGGTTCAAGCCGAAAACGACCAAAGCTCTCCTTTTGCCCAGGTGGACGAGGCCGAACCTGCCACCAAGCAGGCTGAGCAACAAGCGCCAGCTGCCGAGGAAAAAGCCAAGGAAACCGCCGAGGCCAAGCTGCCCGGCCATCGTGAAGTCGCGGTCGCGCGCGGCGATACCCTCTCCACACTGTTCGCCAAGGTTGGCTTGCCAGCCAATGTGGTCCATGACGTCCTGGCAAGCGGCAAGCAGGCCAAGCAGTTCAGCCAGCTAAAGCATGGTCAGATCCTGCAGTTCGAACTCGACAAGGACGGCCAACTGGCCAGCCTGCACAGCAAGATCAGCAACCTCGAGACCATTCGCCTGACCAAGACCGCCAAGGGCTACAGCTTCAACCGGGAAATCAGCAAACCGGTGGTGCGTACTGCCTATGCCCATGGCGTGATCAAAAGCTCGCTGTCGGCCTCGGCCAAGCGCGCCGGCCTGTCCCACAGCATGACCATGGACATGGCCCGTGTCCTTGGCTACGACATCGACTTCGCCCAGGACATCCGCCCTGGCGATGAATTCGACGTGGTCTACGAGCAAAAGGTCATGGACGGCAAGGTGGTCGGCACCGGCAACATCCTGTCCGCGCGCTTCACCAACCGTGGCAAGACCTATACCGCTGTGCGCTACACCAACAAGCAGGGCAACACCAGCTACTACACTGCCGACGGCAACAGCCTGCGCAAGGCGTTCATCCGTACGCCGGTGGATTACGCCCGCATCAGCTCGCGCTTCTCCGCCGGCCGCAAACACCCGATCCTCAACAAGATCCGCGCCCACAAGGGTGTGGACTACGCCGCACCACGAGGCACGCCGATCAAGGCCGCCGGCGATGGCAAGGTGCTCCTGGCAGGTCGTCGCGGTGGTTACGGCAATACCGTGATCATCGCCCACGGCAACTCCTACAAGACCCTCTATGGTCACATGCAGGGCTTTGCCAAGGGCATCAAGACCGGAAGCTCAGTCAAGCAAGGCCAGGTGATCGGCTACATCGGCACCACCGGCCTGTCCACTGGCCCACACCTGCACTATGAGTTCCAGGTCAATGGCGTTCACGTCGACCCGTTGAGCCAGAAGGTGCCCATGGCCGACCCGATTGCCCGCTCCGAGCGCCAGCGCTTCCTGCAGCAGAGCCAACCCCTGATCGCCCGCATGGATCAGGAAAAGGCCACTCTGCTCGCCGCCAATAAGCGCTGAACCATGGCGCTTTATCTGGGTGTGATGTCCGGGACCAGCCTCGATGGTTTGGACATCGCACTGATCGAACAAGGCGAGCAGCCCCATCTGCTCGCCACTCACTACACCCCCATGCCTTCTGATCTTCGTCAGGCGCTGCTCGCCCTCTGTGCCAGCGGCCCTGACGAGATCGCGCGTGCCGCCTTGGCGGAGAACTGCTGGGCTAGCCTGGCCGCGGAAGGTGTAAGGCAGCTCTTGGCAAGCCAAGGCCTGGACGCCAGCGCCATCCGTGCAATCGGCAGCCACGGTCAGACCATCCGCCACGAGCCGGCCCGCGGATTCACTGTACAGATTGGCAACCCGGCGTTGCTGGCCGAGCTGACGGGCATCTGCGTTGTCGGTGACTTCCGCCGTCGCGACGTGGCCGCGGGAGGCCAGGGCGCCCCGCTGGTGCCTGCATTCCATGAAGCGCTGTTCAGCCACCTGGGACAACGCGTGGCCATCCTGAACGTGGGCGGGTTCAGCAACCTCAGCCTGATCGAGCAAGACCAACCGGTCCATGGTTTCGACTGCGGCCCAGGCAACGTGCTGCTGGACGCCTGGATCGAACGCAAGCGCGGCCAAACCTATGACGCCGATGGCGCCTGGGCCGCCAGCGGCCAGATCATCGATACGTTGTTGGACAAGCTTCTGGCGGACCCCTTCTTTGCAGGCAGCGGCCCCAAGAGCACCGGCCGTGAAGTGTTCAACCTTCCCTGGCTGGACGCCCACCTGGCAGCGCTGCCGGCCTATCGGGACGAAGATGTACAGGCCACGCTACTGGAACTGACCGCCCGCAGCATCATTGACTCGCTGCTTGGCGCCCAATCAGGCACCGAGGCTTTGCTGGTCTGTGGTGGCGGCGCTCGCAACGGCGCATTGATGGGTCGCCTGGCAGCGCTGCTGCCTTGCGCTCAGGTCAGCAGCACAGCCGCCCATGGAGTGGATCCGGACTGGGTCGAAGCCATGGCCTTCGCATGGCTGGCTCATTGCTGCCTCGAACGCATCCCGGCCAACCGCCCCAGCGTGACCGCCGCCCGGGGACTGCGCGTTCTCGGGGCGATCTATCCAGCCTGACGACTCGGCAGAATGCAAAACGCCGCGCAATTGCGCGGCGTTTTCGTTGCGGGGCTCGGTCTCAGATCGAGAACGAGGAACCGCAACCGCAGGTGGTGGTGGCGTTGGGGTTCTTGATCACGAAACGCGAACCTTCAAGACCTTCCTGGTAGTCCACTTCGGCGCCTGCCAGGTACTGGAAGCTCATCGGGTCCACTACTAGGGATACACCCTCGCGCTCGACAATAGTGTCGTCCTCGGCCACTTCTTCATCGAAGGTGAAGCCGTACTGGAAGCCCGAGCAACCGCCGCCAGTCACGAACACACGCAGCTTCAGGCGATCATTGCCTTCCTCGCTGACCAGGGTCTTCACCTTGTGCGCAGCACCTTGGGTGAACTCCAAAGCCGTGGGGGTGAAGGTTTCGACGCTCATGTTGACTCTCCCGGCGCAGTGTCGCCATAAAACTCGATGACGCGCATTATCCGCTTCTCCGAGAAAATTGGTCAACAATACGAAAGCTGCAAGTGACAAGCTACAAGCTGCAAGCCAATCCCGGCACGCTCATTTGCAGCTTGAGGCTTGCAGCCCACCGCTGCGCTTAGGGCAGCAGACCCGCATGGGAAAGCCCCATGCGCTCGTCCAGGCCGAACAGGATATTCAGGTTCTGTACCGCCTGGCCGGAAGCCCCCTTGACCAGGTTGTCGATGACCGACAGCACCACCACCAGGTCGCCACCTTGAGGACGATGCACAGCGATGCGGCAGACGTTGGCACCACGTACACTGCGGGTCTCAGGATGGCTGCCAGCCGGCATCACATCGACGAACGGCTCATCGGCATAGCGCTTCTCGAACAGCGCCTGCAGATCGACAGAAGTGTCGGCGACGGTCGCGTAAAGGGTCGCGTGAATACCGCGAATCATCGGCGTCAGGTGCGGTACGAAGGTCAACCCGACGTCCTTGCCAGCGGCTTGACGCAGGCCCTGGCTAATCTCAGGCAGATGGCGATGCCCCTTGACCGCATAAGCCTTCATGCTTTCGCCTGCTTCACAGAACAGCGACCCCACGGCTGCACCACGCCCAGCCCCGCTCACCCCGGACTTGCAGTCGGCAATCAGTCGCGATGAATCAGCCAAACCTGCCTCGAGCAGCGGCAAGAAGCCCAGCTGAGTGGCGGTTGGGTAGCAACCGGGCACTGCGATCAGGCGGGCCTGGCGGATCTTCTCGCGGTTGACCTCTGGCAGGCCATACACCGCATCCTTGAGCAGCTCCGGCGCACCGTGGGGCTGGCCGTACCATTTGCCCCACTCCACGGCATCCTGCAGGCGGAAATCCGCGGACAGGTCGATGACCTTGGTCCCGGCAGCCAGCAATTCGCCGGCCAGGGCGTGGGCAACCCCGTGGGGCGTGGCGAAGAACACCACGTCACAGGCGCCCAAGGCCTTGCTGTCCGGCATGCTGAAGGCCAGGCCATCATAATGACCGCGCAGGTTCGGATACATGTCGGCGACCGCGACGCCCGCCTCGGAGCGCGACGTGATGACCGCGACCTCGGCCTGTGGGTGCTGCGCCAGCAGACGCAACAGTTCGACACCGGTGTAACCCGTGCCGCCGACGATACCGACCTTGATCATAACGCTTGCCCCTTATCAACGAGCCCACTGGAAAGCGCACGATAATAGGGGCGCGGGGCCTCTGTAACAACTCTTCGGATGCCCCATTGGACGCTTGACCGTTACTATCTGACGATCGTGAATCCTGAAGGAACTCCCCCATGCTTTATCTATGGATCAAGGCCCTGCATATCGTCAGCGTGGTCTGCTGGTTCGCCGGGCTGTTCTACCTCCCGCGCCTGTTCGTCTACCACGCCCAAAGCCAGGACAGCCTCAGCCTGGACCGCTTCGTCACCATGGAGCGCAAGCTATACCGCGGCATCATGAATCCAGCGATGATCGCCACCTATGTCTTCGGCGTATGGATGCTCTATCTCAATCCTGGCTGGCTGAGCCAGGGCTGGCTGCATGCCAAGCTCACCCTAGTGGCCCTGCTGACCGTCTACCACCACATGTGCGGAGCCCAGCGCAAACGCTTCGCCGCCGGAACCAATACCCGTGGGCACGTGTTCTACCGCTGGTTCAACGAAGTGCCGGTGCTGTTTCTACTGGGCATCGTGATCCTGGTGGTGGTCAAGCCGTTCTGAGCCCGAGGCATCACGCGCTGACAGGCACCCCTGGGGAGCGGGGCTGAGCCGGTAGCAAAAGGCAACACCTTCTCCGACCACGCTGTACACTAGGCGCCCTTTTTCGGCCCCAGGAGCCTTGCATGACCCGTTACGCCATGATTACCGGTGCTTCCAGCGGCCTAGGGCTTGCCCTGGCGGAAGCCCTGGCGCGGCGCGGGCGCAACCTGATCCTGGTGGCACGCCACCGCGAGACCCTGGAGCCGGTCGCCATCGAGCTGACCCAGCGCTTCGGCGTCGAAGTGCTGTTCCGGGCTTGCGACCTGAACCAACCCCTACGCCTGTCGGGCTTCGTGCTGGAGCTCGAAGAGGGCGAGCGGCACATCGACCTTTTGGTCAACTGTGCCGGCCAGCGGACCTATGGGCCGTTCCTCGCCCATGAATGGGCCGACGAACAAGATCTACTGGAAGTCAACGTCCTGGCCCTGAGCCGCCTGTGTCATGCCATTGGCAACCTGATGGCTTTGCACGGAGGCGGACAGATCCTCAATGTCGCAGCCCTGGCCAGCGCCGCGCCCGGCCCCTGGATGGCCACCTACGCAGCCAGCAAGGCCTATGTGGTGAGTTTCTCCGAGGCGCTTCGCGAGGAGCTCAAGCGCACCGGGATCAAGGTCTCGGTCCTGTGCCCCGGGCCAGTGCGATCCTCGCGCCGACGCATCCCTCGACTGGACAACAGCGCACGCTGCCTGAGCCCGGAAGAAGTGGCGCTCTACACCGTACGCGCGCTGGACAAGAATCGCGCCCTGATCATGCCTGGGCGACGCAACCGCTGGCTGGCGGCGATGCCTCGCCTGATGCCGCGCTGGATCACGCGCAAGCTGGCCGGCCTCATCCATCGGCGCTACTGCCCGGTCGGTGTCGAATAGCCACTGGGCGAGCGCCGTCGTGCTGGGTACACTCGGCCCGGACACTCACCATGGAGTACGAGCTGTGGAGACTATCTTCACCAAGATCATCAACCGGGAGATCCCGGCGAAGATCATCTACGAGGACGACCAGGTTCTGGCCTTCCACGATATCGCCCCGCAGGCACCTGTGCATTTTCTGGTCATCCCGAAAAAGCCCATCCGCACCCTCAACGACCTGACCGAGCAAGACAAAGGCCTGGCCGGCCATATCCTGTTTACGGCCCAGCGCCTGGCCAAGGAACTCGGCTGCGAGGATGGCTTCCGTGTGGTCATGAACTGCAATGAGCTGGGTGGTCAGACGGTCTACCACATCCACATGCACGTGCTCGGTCAGCGCCAGATGCACTGGCCGCCGGGCTGATCCAGGGCAACCGCCCCCTTCTCGATTGCGGTAAACTGTCGGGCACACTCTAGCGGAGGTGCCCGATGGCTACCGAACGTCACTACTCGCCGCTCGACCGCTTGTTGCTGCAGGCTGATACTGCCATGCGCACCTTGCTGCCCTTCAGCGGCCAACCTGCCCGTCCATCCCCGGCCATCGTCCAACCCGATGCCGAACTGGACGAAAGCCAAACCCGCCATATTGCCGGCCTCATGCGGATCAACCATACCGGCGAGGTCTGCGCTCAGGCGCTGTACCAGGGCCAAGCCTTGACCGCCAAGTTGCCTCAGGTGCGCAAGGCCATGGAGCATGCCGCCGAGGAAGAGGTCGACCACCTGGCCTGGTGCGAGCAACGCATCCGCCAGCTAGGCAGCCATCCGAGCGTGCTTAACCCGCTGTTCTACGGCATGTCCTTCGGCATCGGCGCCCTTGCGGGCCTGGTCAGCGACAAGGTCAGCCTCGGCTTCGTCGCGGCGACCGAACACCAGGTGTGCAAGCACTTGGACGAGCACCTTGAGCAACTGCCCGAGGCAGATGAAAAGTCCCGGGCGATTCTCGAACAGATGCGTGTCGATGAAGAACAGCACGCCGAGTCTGCACTCGAAGCCGGCGGCTACCGCTTCCCAGCTCCTGTGCGCTTCGGCATGAGCCTGATGGCCAAGGTGATGACCAAGAGCACCTACCGCATCTGAAGGGCACGAACATGACGGAACGTTTCGACGCCAAGGACCTGGCTCGCGCCGTGGACGCAGGTGTTCTCCAACCGGGCCAGGACCAGGCCCTGCTGGCCTTTCTGCGCCAGCAACCGCAAACCCGCGGTACTTTCCAGCTTGCCCATGTGGCGTTCTACTTCGGCGCATTGCTGATCATGGGCGCCATGGGCTGGCTTCTCACCGAAGCCTGGATGAGCATCGGCGACTCAGCGCTGCTGGGCATTTGCTCGCTCTACATCACCCTGCTGACGCTGCTCGCCCTGAAGCTGCAACGCCAGGCGCAACCCATTGCCGCTGGCGTGTTGGCCGCAGTCGCCGTGAGCATCGTGCCCTTGGCGGTGTTCGCCATCGAGCGACTCGCCGGCTGGTGGCCACTCGACGATACCCAGAGCGACTATCACCAGTACTACACCTACGTGCAGGGCGGCTGGGTACTGATGGAGGCGGCCACGGTGGTGGCGGGCCTGTTGATGCTGCGCCTGGTCCCCTTCCCCTTCATCGTGATGCCGATGGCCGTGGCTCTGTGGTTCATGTCCATGGACCTCAGCGAATGGTTCTTCGGCTCACCGTTCAGCTGGGAACAGCGCCGCACGGTCTCGTTGTGGTTCGGTCTGGCGCTACTGGTAGTCTTCATCGTGATCGATGGGCGGACCCGCCGAGACTATGCAGGCTGGGGCTATCTGGCGGGGCTGGCGGCATTCTGGGGCGGTTTGACGCTGATGGACAGCGGCAGCGAGCTGGGCAAGGCGATGTACTGTGTGGTCAATCTTGCCCTGATGGGCTTGGCGGTGCTGTTGCGTCGGCCGGTGTTCATGGTCTTTGGTTCCATGGGCGTGGCAGCCTACCTGGGCTATCTCTCCTACGACGTGTTCGCTGAGTCGCTGCTCTTTCCGCTGGTGCTGACCGTGATCGGCCTGGGCGTGATCGGGCTGGGTTTGCTGTACCAGAAAAAGCGTGAGCAACTGAGCCAGTCACTACGGGCACACCTACCAGGCTGGTTGCAGCACGCGCTGCCCGCACTTCGTAACTGAACAATCTTGGGGCTGCAGAGCAGCCCCCGACCGGCCCTTCAACCCAGCTCGACGATCTCGTAGCCGTGGGTGATTTCCACACCGGCGCGATCGAGCATGATCGAAGCCGAGCAGTACTTCTCCGCCGACAGCTCCACCGCGCGCTTGACCTGGGCTTCCTTCAGCCCGCGCCCCTTGACCACGAAGTTCAGGTGGATCTTGGTGAACACCTTCGGGTCTTCGCTGGCGCGCTCGGCTTCCAGGAAGGCTTCGCAGCTCTCCACGGCCTGGCGAGACTTTTTGAGGATGCTCACCACATCGAAGCTGCTGCAGCCGCCCAGGCCGAGCAGCAGCATTTCCATGGGGCGCACGCCCAGGTTACGACCACCTGCCTCGGGCGGGCCATCCATGACCACGACATGGCCGCTCCCCGATTCGCCGAGGAACATCGCTTCACCGGCCCACTGGATGCGTGCCTTCATGTATCTGGACTCCAAGATGCTTGAGAAAGGTCGTCAGCTTAGTCCTTGTGGCGCTCTCGGAAAAGCGCAATGCGAGCGCCTTTAATGCCATTGCAAGCGGCAGTGTCTGATAAGCTGACGCCAAATGACTGGCGCTTGTCGCCAACGTCCTATAAAAAGTGCAATGCCTCGCCCCGAACAGGATTTCGTGATGGTTGCCTCCGCTCTACCTGCCAAGATCAAGAATATCGACAAGCTGCTCGCCCACTGCCAGCGCCGCCGCTACACCGCCAAAAGCAACATCATCTGCGCCGGTGATCGGGCTGAAACGTTGTCCTTCATCATCAAGGGCTCGGTGACCATCTTGATCGAGGATGACGATGGCCATGAAATGATCATCGCCTACCTCAACAGCGGGGACTTCTTCGGTGAGCTAGGCCTGTTCGAGTCCGCAGGACAAGAGCAACAGCGCAGCGCCTGGGTCCGTGCCAAGACCGAGTGCGAGGTCGCGGAAATCAGCTACGACAAGTTCCGTGAACTGGCCCGCCAGGACCCGGACATCCTCTACGCCCTGGGCAGCCAGATGGCCCAGCGCCTGCGAAATACCACGCGCAAGGTGGGTGATCTGGCCTTCTTCGATGTCACTGGACGCGTGGCCCGATGCCTGCTCGACCTGTGCAAGCAGCCCGATGCCATGACCCACCCGGACGGCATGCAGATCAAGATCACCCGTCAGGAGATCGGTCGCATTGTCGGCTGCTCACGGGAGATGGTCGGCCGCGTGCTCAAGGACCTTGAGGAGCGCAGCCTGGTGCAGGTCAAGGGCAAGACCATGGTGGTCCACGGCACCCGTTAGTCGCGAGGGATCGCCGCGATCACCTCGTTGTAGGCCTGGTTCAGGCGCTCGAACCACGGTGCCTCGGGCACCACTTCGTGCAGGGCGATGTGGCTGTCGGCCCGGCAACGCTGCTCCAGATCGCAGCATTCATTGAAGCGGTTGACCGCCGCGACCATCGACGCTCGCTCGTTGTCCAGCAACAGCGCGCCATGCACCAGCACGACCGCACGCTTGCCGCCCAAGCCCTGGCGCCAGCGCTGGGCAGTGCCGACCAGCTTGCGGCCATTGAGGTTGACGTTGTACCGACCGTCGCAGAACGCGCCATCGATCTCGCCGACCGAAGCCACACCGCCCCACTCGCGCAACACTTCACACAGCGGCAGGCACAGGCGTTCGTAGGCATTTTCGATACGTCCATGATCCCCTTCGCTGCGCGGCGCAACGTAGACCAACGCCACGTTCACCGTCGAATGGGACTGAGGCACCGGCTCACCGCCCGTTTCGCGCAACAGCACAGGCCAACCGGCAATGGCCAGCTCAGAGCAGGCAGCCTCGAAATTGTCCAGGCGGCTCATGCGTCGAGGCATCACCAGAGCGTGGTCAGTCGGGCGCCAGAACAGCACACCCGCGTCACGCTCGCCGCGGCATACCGCAGCCAGCAGCTCCTGCTCGGCGTGTAGGCCTTGTTCGACGGTCAGCGCCAGGGGTTGGTCGGTCATTGATCCACCTAAAGATGTTGTTTGCACAAACCCTGTCACGGGTAAACCCGCTCCCATGGGATTTTCGTTGCGCTCAGACGGCGAAGAGCAGGCACACAAAAAAGCCGGCAAACGCCGGCTTCGATCGATCAGTCCAATTCCTGAATCACGGTTTTCACCGCACGCTCGGGGAAGAACAGTCGCTGCAACTCCAGCCCCGGCTGCTCGGCACGCATGAACGCCTCACCGACCAGGAACGAATAGACCTCGTTGATTTCCATCAACTCCACATCGGCACGGTTGAGAATGCCGCTCTCGGTAATGGCCAGGCGGTCACGCGGAATGCGTGGCAGCAGGTCCAGCGTGGTCTCCAGGCTGACCTCGAAAGTATGCAGGTTGCGGTTGTTGACCCCCACCAGCGGGGTGTCGAGGGTTTTCAGCGCTCGCTCCAGCTCAGCACCATCATGCACCTCGACCAGGACATCGAGCCCGACAGACTTGGCGGTAGCGGCCAGTTCAGCCATGCGCACGTCATCCAGCGCGGCGACGATCAGCAAGACGCAATCGGCGCCCAGTGCGCGAGCCTCGACCACTTGGTAGGGATCGATGAGAAAATCCTTGCGGATCACAGGTAGCTTGCAGGCCGCGCGGGCCTGCTGCAGGTAGGCATCCCCGCCCTGGAAGTAATCCACATCGGTCAGTACCGAAAGGCAGGTGGCCCCGCCCTTTTCATAGCTGACGGCGATGTCGGCCGGCACGAAATGTTCGCGGATCACACCCTTGCTGGGCGAGGCCTTCTTGATCTCGGCGATCACCGCCGGCTGCTTGCGCTTGGCCTGTTCGAGCAAAGCGTTGGCAAAGCCTCGCGGGGCGTCGGCCGCCTTGGCCAGGAGCTCCAGTTCGGCCAGGCTGACCCGGGCACTGCGCTCGGCCACTTCCTCGACCTTGCGAGCGAGGATCTTCTCCAGCACCGTCGGTACGCTCATGCTTCGTTCTCCTGCTTGAATACCGCGGTAAAGGCGCCCAGCTCTTGCAGCTTCTCCCAGGCAAGGCCGGTGTGCAGCACATCATGAGCGAGTTCCACACCGCTCTTGAGGCTCATGGCATGGTCGGCAGCGTACAGCGCGGCGCCAGCATTGAGCACGATCATCTCGGCGGCCTTCTGGCCATTCTCGGTCTTGCGCCGGCCAAGAGCGTCGCGGATCAGCTCCAGCGAGGCCTGCGGGCCTTCGACGGCCAGACCATGCAGGCTCTGGCTCTTCATGCCAAGGTCTTCGGGCTCGACCCAATATTCGGTGATCTGATCATTCTTCAGTTCGGCCACGAAGGTCGGTGCGGCCAGGCTGAACTCGTCCAGACCGTCCTTGGAATGCACCACCAGCACATGCTTGCTGCCTAGGCGTTGCAGCACTTCGGCGAGCGGACGGCACAGGGCCTGGGTGAACACCCCGACCACCTGATGTTTCACACCGGCCGGATTCGTAAGCGGGCCCAGCATGTTGAACAGGGTGCGCAGCCCCAGGTCACGGCGCGGGCCGGCAGCATGCTTCATGGCACTGTGGTGGGTCTGGGCGAACATGAAACCGATCCCCAGGCTGTCGATGCAGCGGGCGACCTGCACGGGCGTCAGGTTGAGGTAGATGCCAGCTGCCTCCAGCAGGTCGGCACTGCCACTCTTGCCGGATACCGCGCGATTGCCATGCTTGGCCACCGGGCAACCCGCAGCCGCGAGGACAAACGCCGACGCGGTGGACACGTTGAAAATGTTCGCACCATCGCCGCCGGTGCCGACGATGTCGACCACGCCGTCGAGGGTTTGCAGCTCTACCTTGTTGCACAGCTCACGCATCACCGATACGGCACCGACGATCTCATCGATGCTCTCGCTCTTCATGCGCATGCCCATCAGGAAGGCACCGATCTGCGCCTCGCTGCACTGGCCCGTCATGATCTGGCGCATGACATCGCGCATTTCTTCGGTGGACAGGTCCAGGTGGCCGACGATACGGCTCAACGCGCTCTTGATATCCATGTTCGCTCCTTAGCGATGGCCGCCGGTCTGCTTGAGGAAGTTGGCGAACAGTTCGTGGCCCTGCTCGGTGAGGATCGACTCGGGGTGGAACTGCACCCCTTCGATGTTCAGCGTCTTGTGGCGCAGGCCCATGATCTCGTCGACAGAGCCATCGGCATGAGCCGTCCAGGCGGTGACTTCCAGGCACTCGGGCAGGGTCTCACGCTTGACCACCAGCGAGTGGTAACGGGTCACGGTGAGCGGGTTGTTCAGGCCGGCGAACACGCCTAGGTCGCGATGGTGAACCGGGCTGGTCTTGCCGTGCATCACCTGGCGGGCGCGGACCACGTCACCGCCGAAGGCCTGGCCGATGGACTGATGACCCAGGCAGACGCCGAGAATCGGCAACTTGCCGGCGAAATGCAGGATAGCCTCGATGGAGACCCCGGCCTCGCTCGGCGTGCAAGGACCAGGGGAGACGACGATGCGCTCGGGGTTGAGGGCTTCGATCTGGGCGATGGTCATTTCATCGTTGCGAATGACCTTGACCTCGGCGCCCAACTCGCCCAGGTACTGGACGACGTTATAGGTAAAGGAGTCGTAATTGTCGATCATCAGTAACATCGGGCTGAACCTCTTGAATCTACTGACTTTGAATTCGAACCTTCCAATGCCGGTGCAAGCGCGGGCTGTCCCGCAGCGAGCGGTGGATGAAGCAACTGGAAGGCAAACGGGGGGGCCGGACGGGCCGGCAGGAGATAAAGTCAGGCGCGCCAACGCCAACGGGCGTGGGCCTTGATTACGCGCATCAAGAGTTTGCTGACGATCAACACAGGATAGGTCTCGCTTATACGTCTCGGCACAGTAGCCTACCGGGGCGACGGGTGCAATATGCCCGTAAATATGGAGAATCGAATCGACGGGCGTTGAATTCCCCTCGCTTCGTCAAGGTCAATCGGGTTGCTCCGAAAAAACAATGGAAAGGATCTTACCCCCCGCGAAAACCCCACTGGGCTCCGCCAACCTTCTCGGCGCGGGCTTGCCTCGCGATGGACTGCAAAACAGCCTCAAAGAGAAACGGCGCCACGTTCGGCGCCGTCCATCCATCGTCCATCAGGCTTGTGGCGTCTGCTCCGCCAGGGCCACCGCGCGGAACATGGCTCGACGCTTGTTGATGGTTTCTTCCCACTCCAGCGCCGGTACCGAGTCAGCGACGATGCCGCCGCCTGCCTGCACATGCAGCTCGCCGTCCTTGATCACCGCGGTGCGGATGGCGATGGCGGTGTCCATGTTGCCGTTCCAGGCCAGGTAACCCACGGCGCCGCCGTAGACACCACGCTTGACCGGTTCCAGCTCGTCGATGATTTCCATGGCACGGATCTTGGGCGCGCCCGACAGGGTGCCAGCCGGCAGGATCGCGCGCAGGGCGTCCATCGCAGTCAGGCCTTCACGCAGTTGGCCAGTGACGTTGGAGACGATGTGCATGACGTTGGAGTAGCGCTCGATGACCATCTTCTCGGTCAGGCGCACGCTGCCGGTGGACGATACCCGTCCCACATCGTTACGGCCCAGGTCAATCAGCATCAGGTGCTCGGCGATTTCCTTGTCGTCAGACAGCAGGTCGTCTTCCAATGCCCGGTCGGCTTCCTCGGTGGCGCCGCGTGGACGGGTCCCGGCGATCGGTCGCACGGTGACCAGGTTGTCCTCGACACGCACCAGCACTTCCGGCGAGCTGCCCACCACATGGAAGTCGCCGAAGTTGAAGAAGTACATGTAAGGCGTCGGGTTGAAGCAGCGAAGCGCCCGGTACAGGTCGATTGGCGCGGCCTTGAAGTCGATGGACATGCGCTGGGACGGCACCACCTGCATGCAGTCACCGGCCAGGATGTATTCCTTGATGCGCCCGACCGCGTTCTCGTAGTCCTCGCGGGTATAGCTGGAGCGGAATGCGGGCTCGGCGGCGAGCGGGCCGCTCAGGTCCAGGCCGCGACGCGGGGTGATCGGCTCGCGCAGCTTGGCCAGCAGATCCTGCAGCCGCGCCTGGCCTTGCTCGTAGGCCTGCTCCTCGGCCGGGTCCACCAGCACGATCGCGTGCATCTTGCCGGCGAGGTTATCGAACACCACCACGGCATCGGAGACCATCAGCAGGATGTCCGGTACACCCAGCGGGTCCGGGTTCGGGCAGGCGCCCAGGCGCTTTTCCACATAACGCACGCAGTCATAGCCGAAGTAGCCGACCAGGCCACCGTTGAAGCGCGGCAGGCCCGGGATGTCAGCGACCTTGTAGCGATCCTTGAACGTTTCGACGAACGCCAGTGGGTCTTCCACGTCGTGGCTTTCCACCTGCACGCCGTCCTGCAGGATGCTGGCGTGGTAGCCATGCACACGCAGCACGGTGCGCGATGGCAGGCCGATCATCGAGTAACGCCCCCACTTCTCACCGCCCTGAACGGACTCGAGCAGGTAGGAGTTGGGTTGGTCGGCAAGCTTCAGATAGATCGACAGCGGCGTGTCGAAGTCGGCCAGGGTTTCGCAGGCCAGGGGGATGCGGTTGTAGCCGGCAGCGGCCAGGCGCAGGAATTCTTCGCGGGTCATGGGTAGCCTCGTGGCAAGCAGCAATGGGGTCGGGCAAGCGGACGGGCCGGCAGGCGCCGGCGGGCAGAAGTCAGGCGCGCCAGCGCCAGCGGGCCAGGGCCTTGATGACTTTCATCCAGAATTTGCCGGTAACCGCCACGGTGGACTCTCTGTCTTGTGAGGCTTGAAGGTCCGCCAACGTTATCCCAGTGGCCGGGACTAAGCAACCTGGCAGCAAGGCACGCAGATCGTCGATGACCAGGCTGGGCGACTCCTCGTCTATCGGCCGGCCATGGTTGTAGCCATAGCTCAGTCCTACGCACTTGACTCCTGCCGCCTTGGCCGCCAGCACATCGCTGCGCGAGTCGCCCACGAACAGTGCCTGTTCGGGGCGCACGCCGGCCATCTTCATGACAAACAGCAACGCGGCCGGATCGGGTTTTTTCTGAGGCAGGGTGTCGCCGCCGATGATCCAGCGGAAATAACGACCGATCTTCATCTGATCGAGCAGTGGCCCGACGAAGCGCTCGGGCTTGTTGGTGATCAGCGCCATTTCCACGCCGCGCTTGCGCAGCCAACGCAGGGTGTCGCGCACACCGGGGTAGATCACCGTCAGGTCATGGCTTTGCCCATAGGCCTCCATGAACAGGGCCAGGCCCTGTTCGGCCAACGCATCGTCGACGGCATCGTGGTCCAGGCCACCGGCCAGGGCGCGGCGGACCAGGACCTGGGCGCCATTGCCGACCCAGTGGCGTACGGCCTCCAGGCCTGCGGGTGGGCGCCCCATCTGGAGCAGCATGCGATCCACGGCGGCGGCAAGGTCAGGGACCGAATCGATCAGCGTGCCATCCAGATCGAACATCACCAGCCTTGGCAGCGCTCCCGGGAACAGCTGCTCGAAGCCGCTCATGGGCGCGCCTGGGCCAGTTCGGCGCGCATTTTGCCGATGACTTCCTGGTAGTCCGGCGCATTGAAGATCGCCGAACCAGCCACGAAGGTATCGGCACCGGCGGCGGCGATCTCGCGGATATTGTTGAC
Source organism: Pseudomonas sp. PKS (assembly GCF_051913525.1). Lineage (NCBI taxonomy): Bacteria > Pseudomonadati > Pseudomonadota > Gammaproteobacteria > Pseudomonadales > Pseudomonadaceae > Pseudomonas > Pseudomonas sp. PKS. The sequence goes on from NZ_JBEGDO010000012.1 coordinate 16,879, forward strand.
GTTGACGCCACCGTCGATCTCCAGGCGGATATCACGGCCGCTGGCGTCGATCAGCGCGCGGGCTTCGCGCAGTTTGTCGAGGGTGCCGGGAATGAACTTCTGGCCACCGAAGCCTGGGTTGACGCTCATCAAGAGCACCATATCGACCTTGTCCATCACGTATTTGAGCGCATCCAGGCTGGTGGCCGGGTTGAACACCAGGCCGGCCTTGCAGCCGCCGTCGCGGATCAGTTGCAGGGAGCGGTCGATGTGCAGGGACGCTTCAGGATGGAAGGTGATGTAGGTGGCGCCCGCTTCGATGAAGTCGCCAATGATGCGATCGACCGGGCTGACCATCAGGTGCACGTCGATCGGCGCGGTCACACCGTACTTGCGCAGGGCGCTGCAGACCATCGGGCCGATGGTCAGGTTGGGCACGTAGTGGTTGTCCATCACATCGAAGTGAACGATGTCGGCCCCGGCGGCCAGCACCTTGTCGACGTCCTCGCCCAGGCGGGCGAAATCGGCGGAGAGGATGGAGGGGGCAATAGCGTAGGGCTGCATGGCGCACCTGTTGGCAGAAATCACGGTGGCGCGCATTGTAACTCAGGCAAGCGAATGAAGGCTGATTGGTATCAATGGGTATCGACCAATTGCTTCAACGCGGTGCAAAACGCTTCGCGGGTCAACCCGCCCCCACAGATTCAGCGTAGCCCTGTGAGAGCGAGTATTGATCCGGGGCGATCAGGTCGGCTGCTGAGTCCGCAACTTCTCGCTGCGCCCGCGCAGCCACTCAAGGGTGAGCAACAGCACCACAGAGAAGGCAATCAGCAAGGTCGCGGCCGCGGCGATGGTCGGGCTGAGGTTCTCGCGAATGCCGCTGAACATCTGCCGTGGCAAGGTCGCTTGCTCAGGGCCGGCCAAAAACAGCGTCACCACCACTTCGTCGAAGGAGGTGGCGAAGGCGAACAGCGCGCCGGAGATCACGCCTGGAGCAATCAACGGCAGGGTCACCCGACGGAAGGTCAGCAGCGGCGAGGCACCGAGACTGGCGGCAGCCCGCACCAGGTTCTGGTTGAAGCCCTGCAGCGTGGCCGACACCGTGATGATGACAAAGGGCACGCCCAGCACCGCGTGCACCAGGATCAACGAAACGAAACTGTTGCCCATGCCCAGTGGCGCGAAGAACAGGTAGCTGGCCACACCGATGATCACCACCGGCACCACCATCGGCGAAATCACCAGGGCCATGACCAACGACTTGCCCGGGAAGTCCCCGCGGGTCAGGCCGATGGCGGCGAGGGTGCCGAATACCATCGCCAGCACGGTGGCGGCCGGGGCGACGATGATGCTGTTCTTGAGTGACCGCATCCATTCGGCCGAGGCGAAGAAGTCCTGGTACCAGTGCAGCGAAAAGCCTTGCAATGGGTACACCAGGAAGCTGCCGCTGTTGAATGACAACGGCACGATCACCAGCACCGGCAACACCAAGAACAGCAGAATCAAACCGCAGAGAATACGCAGGCTGTAGAACCAGACCCGCTCGACGGGCGACATGTAAGGGCTCAGCATGACAGGGCTCCTCAGCTCAGGCGCAGGCGGCTGGCGCCAACCAGCCAGCTATAGATCAGGTACAGCACCACAGTGGCCAGCAGCAACAGTCCGCCCAGGGCGGTAGCCATGCCCCAGTTGATACTGGTGTTGGTATAGAAGGCCACGAAGTAGCTGACCATCTGGTCATTCGGGCTGCCCAGCAGCGCCGGGGTGATGTAGTAGCCGATGGAGATGATGAACACCAACAGGCAACCGGCCCCCACACCCGCATAGGTCTGTGGGAAGTACACGCGCCAGAAGCTGGCGAACGGGTGGCAACCCAGGGAGATCGCCGCACGCATATAGCTGGGCGAGATGCCCTTCATCACGCTGTACAGCGGCAGGATCATGAACGGCAGCAGGATGTGCACCATGGCGATGTACACACCGGTGCGGTTGAACACCAACTCCAGCGGCTCATCGATGATGCCCATGGCCATCAACGCACTGTTGATCAAACCACCGGACTGCAAGAGCACGATCCACGCCGCCACCCGCACCAGGATCGAGGTCCAGAACGGCAGCAGCACCAGAATCATCAGCAAATTGCTCTGCCGGGTCGGCAGGTTGGCCAGCAGGTAGGCCAGCGGGTAGGCCAGCACCAGACAGATTGCGGTGATGACCACCCCCATCCACAAGGTCCGGGTGAAGATGTCCAGGTAGATAGCCTGGTCTGGGGTGGCCTTGGCCAGCTCGCCCAAGTCGTCAATGCGATGGTCCAACGCCGCCAGCAGGTAGAACGGTGTCACTGCGCTGGTGTTGCGACGGATCGCCTGCCAGTACGCAGGGTCGCCCCAGCGCTCATCGAGCGTCTGCAGGGCATCTTTATAAGAAGTGGGCTCGGCCTTGAACGGCAACGCCCGTGCGGTCTTGGCCAGCAGGCTGCGGTAGCCGGCCAACTCCATGTTCAGGCGTTTGGAGAGATCGCCCAGGGTCTGTTTCTTGCGCGACTCCGCCAGGTCCTGGCTGAGCACCTTGTACACGTCCTCGCCCGGCAGCCCCTTGCCATCCCACTGCGCGATGGCCTCGACGGTGCGTGGTAGGCCGTTGACCACCTCGGGGTTGCCGACGCTCTTGTACAGCAGTGCCGCAATCGGCACCAGAAACACCAGCAACAGGAACAGCGCCAGCGGCGCGATCAACGCCTGCGCCTTCCAACGGTTGACCCGCTCGGCATGCTTGAGGCGCTGCTTGAGGCTTTTACCTGCGCCTTCGTTCAGGGGCACTGCAATGGCCATGGCGAACTCCGAAAATCTGGGGAACGATGAGCGCCGCCTTAAAGGCCGGCGCTCCGTCAACGCGGCTTACTTCTTCGCCGCCCAAGCGTTGAAGCGTTGCTCCAGCTGCTCGCTGTTGTCGGCCCAGAAGGCCACGTCGATCTGCACCTGGTTGGCGATGTTCTCAGGCGTGGTCGGCATGTCCTTCTTCACCGTATCCGACAGCAGGCTGACAGCCTTGGTATTGGCCGGGCCGTAGGCGATGTTCTCGGAGTAGGTCTTCTGCTGCTCGGGCTGGACGCTGAAGGCGATGAACTTCTTCGCCAGGTCGGTATCCTTGGCGCCTTTCGGAATGGCCCAGGCGTCGAAGTCGTAGATGCCGCCGTTCCAGACGACCTTGAGGTTGCTCTCTTTCTGCACCGCGGCGATCCGGCCGTTGTAGGCCGAGCTCATGACCACGTCACCGGAGGCCAGGTACTGCGGCGGCTGGGCGCCCGCTTCCCACCACTGGATGCTTGGCTTGATCTGGTCGAGCTTCTTGAAGGCGCGATCCTGGCCCTCTTTGGTGCCCAGCACCTTGTACACATCCTTGGGCGCCACGCCGTCGGCCATCAGGGCGAACTCAAGGGTGTACTTGGCGCCCTTGCGCAGGCCACGCTTGCCCGGGAATTTCTGGGTATCCCAGAAATCAGCCCAGCTGGTAGGCGCGGTCTTGAGCTTGTCGGCGTTGTAGGCCAGCACCGTGGACCACACGAAGAAGCCCACGCCGCACGGCTGGATGGCGCCCGGCACGTAGTCGGCCTCGTTGCCGAACAAGGCCGGGTCCAGCTCCTCGAACATGCCCTCGTCGCAACCGCGGGCCAGTTCCGGCGACTCCACTTCCACCAGGTTCCAGGAGACGCTGTTGGTGTCGACCATGGCTTTGACCTTGGCCATCTCGCCGTTGTATTCACCGGCGACGATCTTGCCTTTGCCTGCCTTCTCCCATGGCTCGTAGAACGCCTTGACCTGGGCAGCCTTGTTGGCACCGCCGAAGGACACCACGGTCAGATCCGCGGCCAGGGCTTGGCCGGCGGCGAACAAGCCGAGGGCCAGGGCGGTCAGTTTCAACTGCTTGTGCATTATTGTTCTCTCCACAGTTAAGGGTTGGTGAAGCAAACCATCAATGGGCTTCGGCAATCGGATCGAGCGCGCGGGCGTGCTCCACCTCCCAGCCAAGCGGTACCACATCGCCCACGGCCAGGGCCGGGTCGAGTTCGGCGATCGGCTGCTTCACGAAGAAGTCACCCTTGCCGCAGACTTCCAGGCGAACCCGCACGTGGTCGCCCAGGTAGATGAATTCGGCCACGCGGCCGGAGAAGCGATTGACGCAGCTTTCGCTGTGGCCATTGAGGCGCACGCGCTCGGGGCGGATCGACAACGTCACAGGATCACCCGCCTCGCCAACGTTCACCGCCAAGGCCTCGACCCGCTCCCCACGGGCCAGCTGGACCTGGCAGCGTTCGCCATCACGGGACAGCAAGGTGCCGTTGAGGCGATTGTTCTCACCGATGAAGTTGGCCACGAAGGTATTGCGCGGCTCTTCATAAAGGGTGCGCGGCGGGGCGATCTGCTGGATCTCGCCTTGGTGGAACACCGCTACCCGGTCGGACATGGTCAGCGCCTCGCCCTGGTCGTGGGTCACGTAGACCACGGTCACGCCCAGACGCTGGTGGATGTGCTTGATCTCCATCTGCATGTGTTCACGCAGTTGTTTGTCCAACGCGCCGAGTGGTTCGTCCATCAACACCAGTTGCGGCTCGAACACCAGGGCGCGGGCCAGGGCCACGCGCTGCTGCTGGCCACCGGACAACTGGCCCGGGTAGCGCTTGGCGAAAGCATCGAGCTGGACCATCGTCAGCACACGCTTGACCCGCTCGCTGATGTCGGTCTTGCTGAGGTTGCGCACAGTCAGAGGAAACGCCAGGTTCTCCTCCACGGTCATGTGCGGGAACAGCGCGTAGTTCTGGAACACCATGCCGATGTCACGCTTGTGCGGCGGCACGTTGTTGATCGAGCGCCCGGCCAGCTGGATTTCACCCGCGGTGGGGGTCTCGAAACCGGCCAGCATCATCAGGCTGGTGGTCTTGCCCGAGCCGGACGGACCGAGCAGGGTCAGGAACTCGCCCTTGCGGATGTCCAGGTTGAGGTCTTTGACGATCAGCGATTCGCCGTCGTAGCTTTTCTGCACACCGCGGAAGCTGACCAGGATCTCGCCGGTGGCAGCGTTCGAATTCGCCTCGCTCATGCCTGCACCTTCTTGTTGGAATGACTGCGTAGGCAAAGACTAGAGAAGGCGCAAGCCCCGGAAAATCGGGGGCGCTGAGAGAATGCCATCATCCGGATGGAAGATTTGTTGTAGGGCGATCCCTACAAGGTTGGCGGGATTGGGATAGCGCACCCGCCCAGCGTCGCCCCCTTCGGGAGCGGGTGTACCCGCGACGAGGTCAGCCCAGGCAACGGGAATCGCAGGGTCGGCCCTTTCGCGGGTAAACCCGCCTCCACAGGTCCACGCCTGGGCCGCCGCTCGCCGTTGTCGCAACCAGAACACTCACACCAGCTTGTGTTCCATGGCGTACTTCACCAATTCCGCCAGGGAGTTCACCTTGAGCTTCTGCATCAAGCGCGCCTTGTGGGTGCTGATGGTCTTGCTCGAGAGCGCCAGCTGCTGGGCGATGTCGTTGACGTTGGCCCCTTGGGCGAGGCGTTCGAACACCGAAAACTCGCGCTCCGACAGCAGCGTATGCAAGGGCCGAGTCTCCGTAAGACCGACCTCGAAGACCATGCGGTCCGCCAGCGCCGGGTCGATGTAGCGTCCGCCAGCGGCCACCCGCCGGATGGCGGTGAGCAGCAGGGCCGGGTCGCTGTCCTTGGTGGCATAGCCTGCGGCACCGGCCTTCAGGGCTCGGGCGGCCATCTGCGCTTCGTCATGCATCGACAGCATCAGGATCGAGGGTGGGTTGTGCTGCGCCCGAATGCGCGGGATCGCCTCCAGGCCATTCACGCCGGGCATGGAAATATCCAGCAGCACCACCTCACAGGGCGTATGCCGCAAGGTCTCGAGCAATTGCTCGCCGTTGCCGGCTTCGCCCACCACCTGCATGTCCTTGGCCAGGCCGATCAGCTGTTTGATGCCCTCGCGGACAATCGTGTGGTCTTCGGCCACTAGCACGCGTATCACGGTCGTTCTCCCCTACCCCAACGGAATGGTCACACTCAGGCTACAACCTTCACCCGGCTCGCTGTCCAGCGTCATGCCGCCGCCCAGCATCAGGACCCGCTCGCGCACGCCCACCAGGCCGAAGGACGTGGGCCTGGCCTGATCGCAGTTGAACCCCACGCCATCGTCGATGACCGTCATGCGCAGACAGCCCTCACCGCACGCCAGCTCGATCTGCACGGTATGGGCCTGGGCGTGACGCATCACATTGGTCAGCGCCTCCTGCAGGATCCGGAACAGGCCGGTGGCCTTGGCGTCACTCAATGCTGGCAGATTGTCCGGCACCTGTACCAGACAGGGGATCTGCGTACGCGCCTCGAAGCGCCGTGCCTGCCATTCGATGGCCGAGGCAATGCCGGCATCGAGAATCGGCGGACGCAAGGCCGTGGCCACATCGCGCACCAGTTGGAACAGCTGCGCGATCAGGCGCTTCATGCTGTCCAGACGCTCATTCAGGCCAGGGTCGAGTTCGGCGTAGGCCAGCTCGCACATGGACACTTCGAGCTTGAGCACCGTGAGCATTTGCCCCAGTTCATCATGAACTTCCCGGGCGATCCGCGCTTTTTCCTCTTCGCGCACGCTCTCCAGGTGCGCCGAAAGTTCGCGCAATTGCTCCTGAGACCGCGCCAGCTCCAGTTCGACTCGTTTGCTCTGGGTGATGTCCCAGACAATGCCGTCCCACACCACCCGGCCGTCGGCCAGGCGCCGGGTACTGGCCTTGATGTCGGCCCAGCGCTGTTCGCCCTGACGGGTGAGGATCCGCCCCTGCCAGGACCAGTCTTGGTCGGTGGCCAGTGCCAAGTCCTGGACCCGGTGGTAATCGGCGCGGTCCTCGGGATGGACCAAGTTGCGAAGGCCCATGTCCGGATGCTGGATCTGGGCCGGCGCATAGCCGACCAGCGCTTCGCTACCCTCACTGATGTACGGGAACTCCAGGTCACCTTCGGCCGGGTCGCGCTCCAGGCGAAACACCAGCCCAGGGACGTTGCCTGCGATGCCCTTGAGCCGCGCGTCACTTTCGCGCAAGGCCGCCAGGGCGCGGCGGCGCTCGGTAATGTCGGTGATGAACATCACCAGGTACTCGGCATCGCGAAAACGCAGAAAACTCAGCGAAAGTTCCACCGGTAACAGGCTGCCGTCGCTGCGCAGGCATTGGGTCTCGAACGGCTCGACCCCTCCTTCGCCGGTGCGCACGCGTTTCCACAACTGCAACCAGCGATCCATGTGCAGGTTGGGCTCGAAGTCGATCAGTGGCCGATCCAGCAACTCACCTTCGCCCCTGCCGAGCATGCGCTCGGCGGCGTGGTTGGCGTAGCGCACATGGCTGTCCCAGTTGACCCAGAGAATGCCGACCGTGCTCTGGTCGATGGAAAACTGGCTCAGGCGCAACGCCTCTTCGCGCGTCTGGCGTTCGACCAGGGTTTCCCGCGTAGCCAGCAGGTTGCGCTCAAGCTGATGCTGCTGACGCCGTTGCCAGAGCAGCGTGGCCACAGCGCAGATCAGCAACAGGCCGAACAACGACGCCAGGTTCTGCCAGAAGCCTGCGGTGTCGCTCAATCGTGGATATTTCGGTTGCAGCCAGCGCTGGTGCAGTTGCTCCAGCTCTTTGGCGGGGATGGCTTGCAGGCCGCGCTCCAGGACATCGGCCAGGATCGGCCAGTCGCGCCGCGAACCGACCCTAAGCAGTTGCGGCAGGCCAATGTCACCGACCACCGCCAGTTCGCCGAACTCACTTTCCCGAGACAACCCGCTCAAGCGCGCTTCGTCCATGACCGCGAAACTGGCCTGGCCGCCCAGCACCAATTGCAGGGCCTGGCGCTCGTTGGGCACGCCCTGCAAGTTGAGGTTGATGTAGTTGGCCCGCAGGTAATCGGCCAAGGCGCTGGGCATGCGCACCGCCACCCGGTCGTTGGCGCCCAGGTTTTCCAGCTCGACCGCCATCGCCCCCGTGCGCGGCCCGACGACCATCTGGGGCACACGCATGTAAGGATCGCTGAACAACCAAAGGCGCAGGCTGGCCGGGGTCTGGGTCAGGCCGGGCGCGAAATCGATCTCACCGGCTTGCAGGGCATGCTCGAGGGCTGCCTGATCCGGGAAGTTGCGCCACGTCAGGTCCAGCCGGAGCAGACGCGCCAGCGCGTTCACGATCTCGACATTGGCACCATAGAACTGCTGAAGCCGACGATCGAACTGGGCATAGGGCGCCTGCAGCACCAGACCGACCCGCAGGTTGCGGTGGTCATCCAGCCATTGCTGCTGAGCCGGCTCCAACACCACCGAAGGCTCAGGCGCGGGCCTTGCCAAGGCGATCAAGGGCAGCAGCAACCAGCCGATAACCAACAGGCAACGCATTCGCTTCATCTATATGCTCGTCTGGGCAAGGACGGCCGACGCGCATGGCCGTCACGGACAAATACTATTAGGCTGCCGGTATCATTCTGGCCTTGGGTTGATTCATGTTCACACTTTATCGCACGACGCTGGCCATTTGCTGCCTGGCCACGATCCTACCGCTCGGCACACAGGCCGCCGAACCTCAAACACCTCCCGCCGCCGAGTCGCCCACGGCGCCCGCGCCTCGCCCCCCCCTGGCCGAACGCAGCCAGGAAGATGCCCAGGCGCTCGAACGTACCGTGCCCAAGGCCGAACAGCAAACCTTGCAGGCGGGCGCCGAACACTTCCTCGCCTTGTGGAAGCCGGCCAACGACGCCGACCCCAAGGGCGCTGTGATCATCGTCCCGGGAGCCGGTGAAAACGCCGACTGGCCCGATGCTGTCGGGCCGCTGCGGCGCAAGTTCCCCGATGTCGGCTGGCACAGCTTGAGCATCAGCCTGCCGGACCTTGTCAGCGACAGCCCGCAGCCGCGAGCCGAGAGCAAGCCTACCCCCGAACCTGAAAAGGGCGAGGGCGAGTCAGCGCCCGCCAAGGACACGCCGGAGGATGCCAACGCCAACGTTGCCCAGGCCACGGCCGCCGAAGCCGATGCGGCCGACAGCACCGATGCCAAGGAAGCCGCCGAGCAAAACGATCCGGCCGACGCCGAGCGCATCTTCGCCCGCCTCGATGCAGCAGTAGTCTTTGCCCAGCAGCACAGCGCGCGCAGCATCGCCCTGGTCGGCCATGGCAGTGGCGCCTACTGGGCCGCGCGCTACCTCAGCGAGCGGCAACCACCCCAGGTGCAAAAGCTGGTGATGATCGCCCCGCAGACACCGGCTCAGGTGGAGCAAGACCTCGTAGCCCTGGCGCCCACCGTGAAAGTGCCGACCGCCGATGTCTACTACAGCACCCAGCCCCGTGACCGCCGTGCTGCCGAGCAGCGCCTGCAAGCCAGCAAGCGGCAGAAGGACAACCAGTATCGGCAGCTGTCGCTGATAGCCATGCCCGGGAATGCGGCGGCGCAGCAAGAGCAGCTGTTCCGCCGGGTGCGTGGGTGGTTGATGCCGCAGGAGTGATTGGGGGGCCTTGCAGCCCATCGCGGGCGCTCGCCCGCTTCCACCAGTCAGAGGCGTTAAAGCCCACGCCGTTTGCGCACCATGGCATAGGCCTGGTGCAGCTCACGGGTGCGCTCGGTCGCCTCACGCACCTGCGCGTCGCTGGCCCCGCTGCCGGCGAGCTTGTCCGGATGATGCTTGCTGACCAGACGGCGATAGGCTTGCTTGACATGCTCGATCTCGCTGTCCGCCTCGACGCCGAGCAGGCGCAGGGCCGCTGCGTAGGTCATCACAGCACCCTCCGGCGCCGCCTTGCGCGGTTCGTATTCAAGGGCCAGCGCCTGGATCTGAGTCCGCGACAGACCTAGCCGGCGACCCCATTCCAGTAGCAGCTCGCGCTCGCGCATCCCCGCCTTGCCGTCCGCCCAGACCATCCGCCAGCAGGCGCGCAGGGTGCCTTCAGCGGCATGGGGCTGTTGCTTGATCCGCTGCAGGTAGCGCCCCACACGAACCTTGCCCGACTTGCCGCGATTGAAAGCAGCGATTGCCCGTAACCGCGCCGGTTCGGCCATATCCAGACGGGTCATTTCATGGCGGGCCTGCTGGATGTGCCCATCCACGACCCGGCCATCGCTCTTGGCCAGTCGCCCGAGCAGGACGAACAGCAATTCCTCGTCACGCAATGCCGGACGCCCACCCAGACGCTCACGCAAGTCGTCCCAGCCCTCCAGACGCAGGCGCCGGTCCATGGCTTGGCCAAGCAGGGCCCCGAGCAACGCACCAGGGATGCTGGCCACAGCGAAACCGGCGCCGGCACCTATCAATGTGCTTGGCCACCACATATCAAAGGCGCTCGCCGATCAAGCGCTCGACCTCGGCCAGGCGCTCAAGGGTGCCGACATCGACCCAGTGCCCCTGGAAGTGCTCACCGCTCACCCGCCCTTCGGCCATTGCATGACGCAGCAATGGTGCCAACTTGAAGGCTCCGGGCTCACAGCCTTCGAACAACGCAGGATCGAGTACGGAGATGCCGCTGAAGGTCAGGGTGCCAGCTGCCTCGTCGCCATCGACGACTCGCTGGCCGTCCAGACGGAAGTCACCACGGCCGTGATGGCCTGGGTTGTCGACCAGTACCAGGTGCGCAAGCCCCTTCAGGGGCGCGCGCAACCGGGCGAAGTCGTAATCGGTCCAGATGTCGCCGTTGACCAGCAGAAACGGCGCATCGCCCAACAACGGCAGCGCCTTGAAGATCCCGCCGCCGGTTTCCAGCGGTTCTCCCTCGGGCGAGTAGCGGATGCTCAGGCCGAAGCGGGCGCCGTCGCCCAGGTGATCCTCGATCTGCTGGCCCAGCCAAGCGTGGTTGATCACCAACTCGGTAACACCTGCCTTGGCCAGCGCCTGCAGGTGGTATTCGATCAATGGCTGGCCTGCCACTGGCACCAGTGGCTTGGGAGTATGCAAGGTCAGGGGACGCATGCGCTCCCCCTTGCCCGCCGCCAGGATCATAGCCTTCATGAACGCGCTCCGGCCTTCAGCTCGGCGATCAGTTGCCCCAGTTCGGCCAGCTCGGGACGACGGCTGATCACTTCATCTATATAGGCGAAGAATCGCGGCACGTCAGACAGATATCGCGGCTTGCCGTCGCGGTGGCAGATACGGGCGAAGATGCCGATCACCTTCAGGTGACGCTGCACGCCCATCAGGTCACTGGCGCGGTGGAAGTCCTCGAAGTCTGCCTGCACGGGGATGCCGGCCGCTTTGGCCTTCTGCCAGTAATCGCGCAGCCAGCCTTCGACACGCACCTGGGACCAGCTGACGAACGCGTCTTTGAACAGGCAGGTGATGTCGTAGGTCACCGGGCCGTAGACCGCGTCCTGGAAGTCCAGCACACCAGGGTTCGGTGTGCTCTGCATCAGGTTGCGCGGCATATAGTCGCGATGTACCAGGACCTTGGGCTGGGCCAGGGCGCTGTCGATCAGCGACTGGCTCACCCGCTGCCAGGTCGCCTGCTGCGCCTCGGAAAAGGTCAAGCCCAGCTCACGCCCCACGTACCATTCGGGGAACAGCTCCACTTCGCGGCGCAACAGGGCGACATCGTAGCTGGGCAGCGGCGCGTCCATCGGCAGGCGCTGGAAGGCCAGCAAGGCGTCGATGGCATCGGCGAACAGGGCATCGGCATTGTCGGCATCGATGATATCCAGGTAGGTCTGCCGACCCAGATCGCCCAGCAACAGGAAGCCGCGTTCCAGATCCTGGCCGTGAATCACCGGGACATGCACGCCGGCGCTGGCAAGCAGATGATCGATATCGACGAAGGGGCGGCAGTTCTCCTGAGGAGGCGGCGCATCCATGATCACGAAGCTGCGCCCATCGGCCTGCCAGCGGAAGTAACGACGAAAGCTCGCGTCGCTGCTGGCGGCGGTCAGGCTGCCTTCGGGCACCTCGCCCCAGGCGTTCTTACGGAAAAGATGATCAAGCTGCTCATCGAGCCAAGCAGTCAGTTGTTGCAGGCGTACATCGTGATCAGGCATTACAAGGGTCTCCGACGGCCCTAGCCGTCAAGCGGGTCATGCTTTATTATCCAGCATCTTTTTCAGACCATCGAGAGGCGTGCGGCCCCACACGCGGGCAGATGGCACGCAGGAAGCCCGGACTAATAAGATGGCATTGAAATCCCCCGCGTTTCGTAGAAAGTTTCCGTTGCTGGTGACTGGCGGTCTGCTGGCCCTGCAACCTCTGGCCACGTCATACGTGGTGGCAGCCGAGCAGTTCGACTGCCAAGTGTCCGCCTCCGGTGGTTGGGACTGCAAGCCCAAGACCACGGCCAACAATCTGCCGCCGCGCCCGGTGCACGAAGGCGCCGCGCTGAGCTCGGGCGGTGACGCCCAGGTCGCCGAGACCGACGCCGATGGCGAACCCAAGCCGGTGCTGGTCACCGAGAGCAAGGGCCGCGGCCTGAAGTCGCGTAGCGAAGACTACAGCCACCTTGACTGGGTTCCCCGCGACAAACTCACCGCCGCCCAATTGGCCGAGACCGGTCCGTACTGCGGTGGTGCATACATCGAGCCGTCGCGTCCTGGCATGGACGACACCACGCCCAAGGACGAGGCGCCGACCTACCTGAACGCCAAGGTCTCCCGTTACCAGCAGGAGCAGCAGATCGCCACCCTCGCTGGTGACGTGGTCATGCGCCAAGGCAGCATGCAGGTCCAGGCCGACGAGGCCAACCTGTACCAGGCCGAGAACCGCGGCGAGCTCAAGGGCAACGTCAAGCTGCGCGACAACGGCTCGCTGGTCGTTGGCGACCAGGCCGAAATCCAGCTGGACACCGGCGAGGCCAAGGTCGACAACGCCGAATATGTGATGCACAAGTCGCACATCCGCGGCAATGCGCTGTATGCCAAGCGCGGTGAAAACGCCATCATCCGCCTCAAGGACGGTACCTATACCACCTGTGAGCCGGGTAGCAACGCCTGGCAACTCAAGGGCAACAACATCACCCTGAACCCGGCCACCGGCTTCGGTACCGCGACCAACGTCACCCTGCGGGTCAAGGATTTCCCGGTGTTCTATACACCGTACATCTACTTCCCGATCGACGACCGTCGCCAGTCCGGCTTCCTGCCGCCGTCGTTCAGCACCAGCAGCGACACCGGCTTCATGCTGGTCACGCCTTACTACTTCAACCTGGCGCCAAACTACGACGCCACCTTGTACCCGCGCTACATGGCCAAACGCGGCATGCTGATGGAAGGCGAGTTCCGCTACCTCACCAAGTCCAGCGAAGGCCAGTTCGGTGCTGCGTACCTGAACGACAAGAACGACGATCGTAAAGAGCAGACCGACTACAAAGAACAGCGCTGGATGTACAACTGGCAGCACAAGGGCGGGCTGGATTCGCGCTTGATGAGCGAGGTGGACTACACCGACATCAGCGATCCGTTCTACTTCCAGGATCTGGATACCGATCAGATCGGTGTCGAAAGTCGGGACGTGATTAACCAGCAAGGGGCGCTCACCTATCGCGGTGATAGCTACCAGGCACGATTGAATTTGCAAGCCTATGAGATGGCAACCATCTCTCGCATCACCCCCTACGACAAGCTGCCGCAGATCACGCTCAACGGCATGCTGCCCTATCACCCGAGCGGGTTCGATTTCTCTTACGACACCGAAGCCGTTCGGTTCGAGCGTGACCTCAAGAGCGGCACCGTATTCAACGAAGATGGTCAGCTGGACACCTCGGCAGGCCCCGATGGACGCAGGCTCGACGAGAACATTTTCGGCGTGGCTCGCTCCAACGGCACCCGTTTGAATGTGGCGCCAGCGATCAGCCTGCCGATGGACGCCAGCTATGGTTTCCTGACGCCAAAGCTCAAGTATGTCTATACCCACTACGACTTGGACCTGGACGGCAAGGGCAAGAACGACTTGGCCAACGCCACACCTGAAGTACGTGACCTACGAGGTGACTTCTCCAGTTCGCAGGACCGTAGCGTACCGGTATTCAGCGTTGACAGCGGCCTATACTTCGACCGCAACACCCAATGGTTTGGCAAGAACTACCGTCAGACCCTCGAGCCGCGCCTGTTCTATCTCTACGTCCCGTATAAGGACCAGAAGGACATCCCGGTCTTCGACACCAGCGAGACCTACTTCAACTACGCCTCGCTGTTCCGCGACAACCGCTTCAGTGGCTCCGACCGCATCGGTGACGAGAACAAACTGTCGCTGGGCGTGACCAACCGCTGGATCGAAGAAAACGGCTTCGAACGTCAGCGCTTCAGCATTGGCCAGGCCCTCTACTTCAAAGATCGTGAAGTGCAGATGCCTGGCATCGACTGGCGCACCCGCGATGACGCTCAGTCGGACGTATCGCCCTACGCGCTTGAGTACCAGTACGCCTTCAACCGCGACTGGCGCTTCAACTCCGACTACAACTGGGATCCGGACAGCCACAAGGCTCGCTCGGGTAGCGCCATGTTCCACTACCAGCCTGAGGACAATCCCAACAAGATCGTCAACATCGGCTATCGCTACCGCAACGACCTGATCATTTATGACCAGCTAAGCGGTACCTGGAAGACCGGCGGTGACTACGGCGTTCCAGGCGACCCCAACTACATCAAGGACTATTACAAGATCCAGCAGCACGACTTCTCGGTTATCTGGCCGATCGTGCCGCAATGGAGCGTTATCGCCCGCTGGCAACATGACTACAACCGCAATCGCACCTTGGAAGCCATGGGCGGTTTCGAGTATGACAGCTGCTGCTGGAAGCTGCGTCTGATCAACCGTTACTGGATCGACTACGACGATTTCAGCCAGGCAGTGCCAGATAACGAAAAAGGCGACCACGGCATCTTCCTGCAAGTGGTGCTCAAAGGCCTCGGCGGTGTCGTGGGCAACAAGGTCGAGTCGTTCCTCGACGAAGGCATTCAAGGTTATCGTACACGTGAAGACCAAGCTTATTGATCGCCTGCGCCCGCTGATGCTGGGCGCCGTATTGCTGAGTGGCGCGGTGCATGCCGCGGTACAACCCCTGGACCGCGTGGTGGCCATCGTCGACAACGACGTGGTCATGCAAAGCCAGCTGGACCAGCGCATCCGCGAAGTGCAACAGACCATCGCCAAGCGCGGCGGCGGCGTGCCGCCTGCAGGCGTCTTGGAACAGCAGGTGCTGGAGCGCCTGATCGTCGAGAACCTGCAACTGCAGATCGGCGAGCGCTCCGGCATCCGCATCACCGACGAGGAACTCAACCAGGCCATCGGCACCATTGCCCAGCGCAACGGCATGAGCCTCGATCAGTTCCGTGCCGCCCTGGCCCATGACGGTCTGTCGTTCGACGATGCCCGTGACCAGGTCAAGCGCGAGATGATCATCAGCCGCGTGCGCCAGCGCCGTGTGGCCGAACGCATCCAGGTCTCCGAGCAGGAGGTTAAGAACTACCTCAACTCGGACCTGGGCAAGATGCAGTTGTCCGAAGAGTATCGCCTGGCCAACATCCTGATCCCGACCCCGGAAAGCGCCAACTCCGAGGCCATCCAGGCGGCCGCCCGGCAAGCCGGTGAGGTTTACCAGCAGCTCAAGCAAGGTGCGGACTTCGGTCAGATGGCCATCGCCCGTTCCGCCAGCGAGAACGCCCTGGAAGGCGGCGAGATGGGCTGGCGTAAAGCCGGCCAACTGCCGCCTGATTTCGCCAAGATGCTGAGCAGCATGGCCGACGGCGACATCACCCAGCCAATTCGCATCCCCAACGGCTTCATCATCCTCAAGCTCGAGGAGAAGCGTGGGGGCAATGCCAGCGTGCTGCGTGACGAAGTCCACGTGCGCCACATCCTGATCAAGCCGAGCGAGATCCGCAGCGATGCAGCCACCGAGCAACTGGCCGAGCGTCTCTACGAGCGCATCAAGAATGGCGAAGACTTCGGCGAGCTGGCCAAGAGCTTCTCGGAAGACCCAGGTTCGGCCCTCAACGGCGGCGACCTCAACTGGGTCGACCCTAATAGCCTGGTGCCGGAGTTCCGCGAGCAGATGGCCAACGCCCCTCAGGGCGAAGTGACCCGTCCGTTCCGTACCCAGTACGGCTGGCACGTGCTGGAAGTGCTGGGCCGCCGCGCCACTGACAGCACCGAGCAAGCGCGTGAACAGCAGGCCCTGAGCGTGTTGCGCAACCGCAAGTACGACGAAGAGCTGCAGACCTGGCTGCGTCAGATCCGCGACGAAGCCTACGTTGAAATCAAGCTGCCTGGCGCCGACCAGGCCGCCCAGTGAAGCCCCTGCGCTTCGCCGTCACGCCCGGCGAGCCGGCCGGCATAGGCCCCGACCTGTGTCTGCTGCTGGCCGCCGAGGCCCAGCCCCACCCCCTGATCGCCATCACCAGCCGTGACCTGCTCGTAGAGCGGGCCAAGCAGCTGGGGCTGGCTGTCAATCTGCTGCCGGTCATCGAAGGCGCCTGGCCCGACCAGCCCGCCCCCGCCGGTAGCCTGTATGTCTGGGACACGCCATTGGCCGTCCCGGTGATGCCCGGGCAGCTGGACAAGGCCAATGCCGCCTTCGTGCTGCAGACCTTGACCCGCGCTGGCCAAGGCTGCCTGGATGGGCATTTCGCCGGCATGATCACCGCACCGGTGCACAAGGGCGTCATCAATGAAAGCGGCATCGCTTTCTCTGGCCATACAGAATTCCTGGCTGACCTTACCCACACCAACCAGGTGGTGATGATGCTGGCCACCCATGGTTTGCGCGTGGCCCTGGTGACCACTCACCTGCCCCTGCGCGATGTCGCCGACGCTATTACCGCCGAGCGCCTGGAGCGGGTCACGCGGATCCTGCATGCCGACTTGCGCGACAAGTTCGGAATCGCCCAGCCCCGTATCCTGGTTTGCGGCCTCAACCCGCATGCCGGCGAAAGCGGACACCTGGGCCGCGAAGAAATCGACATCATCGAGCCCGCCTTGCAGCGCCTACGCAGCCAAGGCATGGACCTGCGCGGTCCGCTGCCGGCCGATACCCTGTTTACCCCCAAATATCTGGAGCACTGCGATGCGGTGCTGGCGATGTACCATGACCAGGGCCTACCGGTACTCAAGTACAAAGGCTTTGGCGCCGCAGTCAACGTGACCCTGGGCCTGCCGATCATCCGCACGTCGGTCGACCACGGCACCGCCTTGGACCTGGCCGGCAGCGGCAAGGTCGACACCGGGAGCCTGCGCGTCGCCCTGGAAACCGCCTACCAGATGGCCGAGAACCGACCATGAACGAGCAATACCAACACCGGGCCCGCAAGCGCTTCGGCCAGAACTTCCTGCACGACGCGGGCATCATCGACCGCATCCTACGCGCCATCAACGCCAAGCCCGGCGAGCATCTGCTGGAAATCGGCCCGGGCCAGGGTGCCCTGACCGAAGGCCTGCTGGGCAGCGGCGCCCAACTGGACGTCGTCGAACTGGACAAGGACCTCGTGCCGATTCTCCAGCACAAGTTTGCAGGCCGGGACAATTTCCGCCTGCACCAGGGCGATGCCCTGAAGTTCGACTTCAATCAGTTGGGCGTGCCCGAGCGCAGCCTCAAGGTGGTGGGCAACCTGCCCTACAACATCTCCACCCCACTCATCTTCCACCTCCTGGAACACGCCAACCTGATCCGCGACATGCACTTCATGCTGCAAAAGGAAGTGGTCGAGCGTCTGGCCGCCGGCCCAGGCGGCGGTGACTGGGGCCGCCTGTCGATCATGGTGCAGTACCACTGCCGCGTGGAACACTTGTTCAACGTCGGCCCTGGCGCCTTCAACCCGCCGCCGAAAGTGGACTCAGCCATCGTCCGCCTGGTGCCGCACGAAACCCTGCCACACCCGGCCAAGGATCCACGCCTGCTCGAACGCATCGTCCGCGAAGCCTTCAACCAGCGTCGCAAGACCCTTCGCAACACCCTGAAGGGCCTGCTTGACAGCCAGGCCATCGAGGCAGCAGGCGTCGATGGCAGCCTGCGTCCGGAACAACTGGACCTGGCGGCATTCGTACGCCTGGCCGACAAGCTGGCCGAGCAGCCCAGCGCCAGCTAGGCACACGCTAGTACTGTGGCCCCATCGCGCAGGCAAGCCCGCGATGGGGCCGAAAATGTCTACCAGCGACGCCAGGCCCTGCATAACTGGCCTCCAGCCCCGTCCATGGCCTAGACTGCAACCATTGCAGTATTTGCGTCCGCTCGTCCAAGGCCTTTGCATGTCAGACCCCCGCTATCAGATCGACGTCAGCGTCGTGACCCGTTACCTCAAAGAACAATCCGATCCCGACAACGACCGTTTTGCCTTCGCCTACACCATCACGGTACAGAACAACGGCACACTCAAGGCCCGGCTGGTCTCGCGCCACTGGCTGATCACCAACGGTGACGGGGAAGTCGAAGAGGTTCGCGGAGCGGGCGTGGTCGGCCAGCAGCCGCTCATCGAGCCCGGCGACAGCCACACCTACAGCAGCGGCGCGGTGCTCACGACCCGCGTCGGCACCATGCAGGGCAGCTATCAGATGTTCGCCGAAGACGGCAAACACTTCGATGCGCCCATCGCGCCGTTCCGCCTGGCCGTGCCTGGAGCACTGCACTGATGGCGGTGTACGCCGTCGGCGACCTGCAGGGCTGCCTGCAGCCGCTCAAGTGCCTGCTCGAACGCGTGCACTTCAACCCCGCCGTGGACCGCCTGTGGCTGGTCGGCGACCTGGTCAACCGCGGCCCCGAGTCGCTCGAGACCCTGCGCTTTCTGTATTCGATCCGTCAGTCGCTGGTGTGTGTGCTGGGCAACCATGACCTGCACCTGCTGGCCGCCTGGTACAACGTCGAGCGTCTGAAGAAGAGCGACACCCTGCGCGAGATCATAGAAGCACCAGATGCCGACCAGCTGTTCGACTGGCTGCGCCAGCAGAAGCTGCTGCACTATGACGAATCACGCGGCATCGCCATGGTCCACGCCGGCATCCCACCCCAGTGGACCCTGGGCAAGGCGCTCGAACTGGCGGCTGAAGTGGAGGAGGTGCTGCGCGACGACACCCGTCTGAAACTCTACCTCGACGGCATGTACGGCAACGAGCCGAACAAGTGGAGCAAAAACCTGACCGGCGTCGAACGCCTGCGGGTCATCACCAACTACTTCACCCGCATGCGTTTCTGCACCGCCGAGGGCAAGCTCGACCTCAAGAGCAAGGAAGGCCTGGACAGCGCTCCCAAGGGCTACAAGCCCTGGTTCGCCCACAAGGACCGCCGCTCACGTCATGTGAAGATCCTCTTCGGCCACTGGGCCGCCCTGGAAGGGCGTGTCGATGTTCCCGATGTCATCGGCCTGGACACCGGTTGCGTCTGGGGTGGCGCCATGACGCTGTACAACGTCGACAGCGGCGAATTCCACCGCTGCGAGTGCGCCGACGACGGCACCCCACGCCAACCGGCATAACCGACTAGACTTAACGATCAGCCCCGAAGGAAACCGCCCCATGAGCGAATTCAAGCGCATCCCTCCCGAGCAGGCCCTGGCCTTGCGTGAGCAAGGTGCGGTGGTCGTCGACATTCGCGACCCACAGGCGTTTGCCGCCGGCCATATCAGCGGCGCCACGCACCTGGATAACCATTCGGTCGCGGAGTTCATCCGCAATGCCGACCTCGACGCCCCGACCCTCGTGGTCTGCTACCACGGCAATTCCAGCCAGAGCGCCGCGGCCTATCTGGTGGGCCAGGGCTTTTCCGAGGTGTACAGCCTCGATGGCGGCTTCGAGCTGTGGCGCAGCACCTACCCGGCCGAAACCGCCCAAGGCAGCGCCGAATAAAATTTTTCATTTTCCCGCAGCCCGCGCCACGTGCGGGCTTGGGCCTTTCCTGACGAACGGTCGTGAGTATCTTCTCGGCCTCGCGCCCTTGACCTCCCGTATAACCAACTATCCTTAAGCCCAGGCCATCCAAAAAAGGGGAGAGCCGGTACACCGGCGTGCGGGTCATCGGTAGCGTTTCTACGGGTGTTCTGGGGGGTATACAGCAATCGGCCAGCCCGGTTGCATGCCAGCATCATGCTGACTGATCCGGCGTCGGCTCCAACGTATCGAGCGAGGTGACGTCATGAGCATTTTTAGCCACTTCCAACAACGTTTCGAGTCAACCCGCCAGGAAGAATTCTCGCTGCAGGAGTACCTCGAGCTGTGCAAAGAGGATCGCAGTGCCTATGCATCGGCGGCCGAACGGCTGTTGCTGGCCATAGGCGAACCAGAGCTGGTCGATACCTCAACGAACTCCAGGCTGTCGCGAATCTTCTCCAACAAGGTAATAAGGCGCTACCCGGCCTTTGCCGACTTCCACGGCATGGAAGAATGCATCGACCAGATCGTGTCGTACTTCCGCCATGCCGCACAGGGCCTGGAGGAGAAGAAACAGATCCTGTACCTGCTGGGCCCGGTGGGTGGCGGCAAATCGTCCCTGGCCGAGAAGCTCAAGCAGCTCATGGAGAAGGTCCCCTTCTACGCCATCAAAGGCTCTCCGGTGTTCGAATCGCCCCTGGGGCTGTTCAATGCCAGCGAGGACGGCGCCATTCTCGAAGAAGAATTCGGCATTCCGCGGCGCTACCTGAACACCATCATGTCCCCGTGGGCCACCAAGCGCCTGCAGGAGTTCGGCGGCGACATCTCCAAGTTCCGGGTGGTCAAGCTCTACCCCTCCATCCTCAACCAGATCGCCATCGCCAAGACCGAACCAGGTGATGAGAACAACCAGGACATTTCCGCTTTGGTCGGTAAGGTGGATATCCGCAAGCTCGAGGAATTCCCGCAGAACGATGCCGACGCCTACAGCTACTCGGGTGCGCTCTGCCGGGCCAACCAGGGCCTGATGGAGTTCGTCGAGATGTTCAAGGCGCCGATCAAGGTCCTGCACCCGCTGCTCACCGCCACCCAGGAAGGCAACTACAACAGTACCGAAGGCCTCGGGGCGATCCCCTACTCCGGGATCCTGCTGGCCCACTCCAACGAATCGGAATGGCACACCTTCCGCAACAACAAGAACAACGAAGCGTTCATCGACCGGATCTACATCGTCAAGGTGCCTTACTGCCTGCGTGTCAGCGACGAAGTGAAGATCTACGACAAACTGTTGATCAACAGCTCGCTGGCCAAGGCCCACTGCGCACCGGACACCCTCAAGATGCTTGCGCAGTTCACCGTACTGTCGCGCTTGAAAGAGCCCGAGAATTCCAACATCTATTCGAAGATGCGCGTCTACGACGGCGAAAATCTCAAGGACACCGACCCGAAGGCCAAATCGATCCAGGAATACCGCGACGCCGCCGGTGTCGATGAAGGCATGAACGGCCTGTCGACCCGCTTCGCCTTCAAGATCCTCTCCAAGGTGTTCAACTTCGATCCCCACGAAATCGCCGCCAACCCGGTGCACCTGCTCTATGTGCTCGAACAGCAGATCGAACAGGAGCAATTCCCTGCCGAAGTACGCGAGCGCTACCTGCGCTACCTCAAGGAATACCTGGCTCCGCGCTACATCGAGTTCATCGGCAAGGAGATTCAGACCGCCTATCTGGAGTCCTACAGCGAGTACGGCCAGAACATCTTCGACCGCTACGTGCTGTACGCCGACTTCTGGATCCAGGACCAGGAGTACCGCGATCCGGAAACCGGCGAGATCCTCAACCGCATCGCTCTCAACGAAGAGCTGGAGAAGATCGAGAAGCCGGCCGGTATCAGCAACCCGAAAGACTTCCGCAACGAGATCGTCAACTTCGTGCTGCGGGCACGGGCCAATAACAACGGCAAGAACCCGAGCTGGCTGAGCTACGAGAAGCTGCGCGTGGTGATCGAGAAGAAAATGTTCTCCAACACCGAAGACCTGCTGCCAGTCATCAGCTTCAACGCCAAGGCTAGCAAGGAGGACCAACAGAAACACAACGACTTCGTCACCCGGATGGTGGAACGTGGCTACACCGACAAACAGGTTCGGCTGCTGTCGGAATGGTATCTGCGGGTCAGGAAATCGCAATAAAGCGGCAAGCGACAAGCCGCAAGCTGCAAGCTGTCCGGCGCCAGGCCACGTCTCGCGCCACAGCTTGCGGCAGCGGTGGCTGCTCATTCTTGCAGCTTGAAGCTTGAGGCTTGCAGCTGCATCCAGTCACCGGAGGGACCATGAGCTACGTAATCGACCGACGCCTGAACGGCAAGAACAAGAGCACGGTCAACCGCCAGCGCTTCTTGCGGCGGTACCGTGAGCACATCAAGAAAGCCGTCGAAGAGGCCGTGAGCCGCCGCTCCATCATGGACATGGAGCATGGCGAGCAGATCAGCATTCCGGGCCGTGATATCGACGAGCCCGTGCTGCACCATGGTCGTGGCGGTAAACAGACCATCATCCACCCCGGCAACAAAGAGTTCACCGCAGGCGAGCACATCCCCCGGCCGCAAGGTGGCGGAGGGGGTGGCGGTCGCGGCAAGGCCGGCAATTCCGGTGAGGGCATGGATGATTTCGTGTTCCAGATCACCCAGGAAGAGTTCCTCGAATTCATGTTCGAGGACCTGGAACTGCCTAACCTGGTCAAGCGTCACCTGACCGGCGCCGACACTTTCAAGACAGTGCGCGCAGGCATCGCCAACGAGGGCAACCCCTCACGCATCAACATTGTCCGTACCCTGCGCTCGGCCCATGCCAGGCGTATTGCCCTGACCGGCAGCAGCCGTGCCCTGCTACGCGAGGCCCAGGCCGAGCTCGCCCGCCTCAAGGTCGAGGAGCCGGACAATTTCACCGATATCCAGGCCACCGAGGCCGAGATTGAACGCCTGAAGGCACGCATCAACCGCCTGCCCTTCCTCGACACTTTCGACCTCAAGTACAACCTGCTGGTCAAGCAGCCCAACCCCAGCTCCAAAGCGGTGATGTTCTGCCTGATGGACGTGTCCGGCTCCATGACCCAGGCCACCAAGGACATCGCCAAGCGGTTTTTCATCCTGCTGTACCTGTTCCTCAAGCGGAACTACGATCGCATCGAGGTAGTATTCATTCGCCACCACACCAGCGCTCGCGAGGTGGACGAAGAAGAGTTCTTCTACTCCCGGGAAACCGGCGGCACCATCGTCTCCAGCGCACTCAAGCTGATGCAGGAGATCATGGCCGAACGCTACCCGGCCAGCGACTGGAACATCTATGCCGCCCAGGCCTCGGACGGCGACAACTGGAACGACGACTCGCCGATCTGCCGTGACATCCTCTCCAAGCAGATCATGCCGCATGTGCAGTACTACACTTACGTCGAGATCACCCCTCGCGAACATCAGGCGCTCTGGTATGAATACGAGCGCATCGGCGAGGCTTTCCCAGATACCTTCGCCCAGCAGCAGTTGGTATCGGCCGGTGATATCTACCCGGTCTTCCGTGAACTCTTCCAGCGCAGGTTAGCCACATGACCGCCAGAGAGCAGAGACGCCAACCCATTTCCACCGGGTCCGAGTGGACGTTCGAGCTTATCCAGGCCTATGACCGCGAAATCAGCCGCCTGGCCGAGCGCTACGCCTTGGACACCTACCCCAACCAGATCGAGGTGATCACTGCCGAGCAGATGATGGACGCCTATGCCTCCGTCGGCATGCCGCTGGGCTATCACCATTGGTCCTACGGCAAGCAGTTCCTCAGCACGGAGAAGTCCTACAGCCGTGGCCAGATGGGCCTGGCCTACGAGATCGTGATCAACTCCGATCCGTGCATCGCCTATCTGATGGAAGAAAACACCATGTGCATGCAGGCGCTGGTGATCGCCCATGCCTGCTATGGCCATAACAGTTTCTTCAAGGGCAACTACCTGTTCCGCACCTGGACCGACGCCAGCTCGATCATCGATTACCTGGTGTTCGCAAAGCAGTACATCGCCCAATGCGAGGAGCGCCACGGCATCGATGCCGTCGAAGACCTCATCGATTCCTGCCATGCCCTGATGAACTACGGCGTCGACCGTTACAAGCGCCCCTACCCCATTTCTGCCGAGGAAGAACGTCGCCGGCAGAAAGAGCGCGAGGAGCACCTGCAACGGCAGATCAACGACCTGTGGCGCACCATTCCCAAGGGCTCGGAAAAAGGCAATGAACGCGATGATGTACGTTTCCCCGCCGAACCGCAGGAAAACATCCTCTATTTCATCGAAAAACACGCGCCGCTGCTCGAGCCTTGGCAGCGCGAAGTGGTGCGCATCGTGCGCAAGATTGCCCAGTACTTCTACCCGCAGCGCCAGACCCAGGTCATGAATGAAGGCTGGGCGACGTTCTGGCATTACACCCTGATGAACGACCTCTACGATGAAGGCCTGGTGACCGAAGGCTTCATGATGGAGTTCTTGCAGTCGCACACCAGCGTGGTGTTCCAGCCGGGCTTCGACAGCCCTTACTACAGCGGCATCAACCCCTATGCCCTGGGCTTTGCGATGTACACGGACATCCGTCGCATGTGCGAACACCCAACGGAAGAAGATCGACGCTGGTTCCCTGACATCGCCGGCAGCGACTGGCTTTCCACACTCAAGTTCGCCATGAGCAGCTTCAAGGACGAAAGCTTCATCCTGCAATATCTCTCGCCCAAGGTGATCCGTGACCTCAAGCTGTTCAGCATCCTGGATGACGACCAGCGCGACGACCTGTTGGTACCGGCGATCCACGACGAAGCTGGCTACCGGATCATCCGCGAGCAACTGGCCGCCCAGTACAACCTGGGCAATCGCGAACCCAACGTGCAGATCTGGAGCATCGACCGTCGCGGCGACCGCTCCCTGACCCTGCGCCACCAGCAGCACAATCGCAAGCCGCTGGGCGACTCCACCGAGGAAGTGCTCAAGCACCTTCATCGCCTGTGGGGCTTCGATATCCACCTGGAAACCGTGCAAGGCGACCAGGTGATGAAGACCCATCACATGCCTCCCCGGGGCGACCAGAGCGAGACGGGTGAATACGGTCGCATGGACCTGGCAGTGGTCCACCACCTCTAGAGCCCCCCTTCGTAGCTGTCGACAGGTTATCCTGTCGGCAGTCACGGAGGTTTTTAATGCAAATCTACAAAGTCGGTGGCGCGGTGCGCGACCGCCTGCTCGGGCGCTCGGTCAGCGATATCGACTGGCTGGTGGTCGGCGCCACGGTCGAACAGATGCAGGCCCTGGGTTACCGTCCGGTCGGGGCTGATTTCCCGGTGTTCATTCATCCGCATACGGGCGAGGAGTACGCCTTGGCGCGTACCGAACGCAAGAGCGGGCGGGGCTATGGTGGCTTTACCTTCCATGCCAGCCCCGAAGTGACCCTCGAAGAGGACCTGATCCGTCGGGACCTCACCATCAACGCCATGGCCGAAGACGAACAGGGCAACCTGTACGATCCCTATCATGGCAAAAATGATCTGGATCAGCGCTTGTTACGTCACGTTTCTCCGGCATTCGCCGAAGATCCCCTGCGCGTGCTGCGCGTGGCCCGCTTCGCCGCCCGCTATGCACCGCTGGGGTTTAAGGTCGCCGACGAAACGCTCGAGCTGATGCGCCAGATCAGCGCATCCGGCGAACTGCAGGCGCTGACCGCCGAGCGCAGTTGGAAGGAGATCGAGCGCGCGCTGATGGAGGATCAACCCCAGGTGTTCATCCAGGTGCTACGCGACTGCGGCGCCCTGAAGGTCCTGATGCCAGAAGTGGACGCACTGCTGGACAAGCAGCAAAGCCATACCCTGCAAGCACTGGAGCAGGCCGCCCGCGAGCAGCTACCGCTCCACGTACGCTGGGCCTGCCTGCTGCATGAACTTGCCGACCTGAACCAGGCCAAGGCACTCAACCAGCGGTTCAAGGCGCCCCGGGAGTCCCAGGAACTGGCCTTGCTGGTCGTGGAATGCCAAACCCTGTGCCATGGTGCCCTGGAACTGAGCGCTGCCGGCCTGCTGGAGTTGCTGCAGAAATTCGATGTGTACCGTCGCCCCCAGCGTTTGGAGGACTTCATTGCCGCCTGCCAGGCACAAGCGCGCAGCCGAGGCGAGAACCAGGCCTATCCACAAGCCGACTACCTGCGCGGCGCGGCGGCAGTGGCCAAGGCGGTCGATGTGAAGGGATTGGTGGAGAAAGGCCTGACCGGGCAGGCACTGGGCGAAGCGCTGAAGGAGGCCCGGCTGACGGCACTCGAGATCTATAGGCAACGCTGAATTGCTCTCCATGGGAGCGGGTCATCGATGAGCGGTGGGTTCACACCGCATTCACCGGCGCCCCCGCTCCCACAGAGGCGCCTTCAGATGGTCTGCCGTGGCGTCAGCTGCAACCCACGCCACTCGAACGGCACCGGCGCCAGCACCTGCTCGATCCGCGCCTCCTGCCACAGCTGAGCCATGTTTTTACCTTCGCCGGGATGCACCAGTTGCGGCGCGATCAGCGACAGCGGCCACAACACGAACGCGTTCTTCAGAATCTCGGCCCGTGGCAACACCAAGCCGTTGAAAGTCCCCAACAAGTCGTCGTACATCAGCACATCGATGTCCAGCGGCAGGCCTTTGCGCTCAGGCGCATAGCGACCATTGTCCGCCTCGATGAACTTGAGCCGACGGTCCAGCTCCAGCAGCGGCAGGTCCGTCTTGCCGGTCACCACCAGGTTGTAGAAAGGCCCACTCTTGATGCCCACCGCTTGGCTCTCGAACACTGGAGAGCAGTGCATGCCCTGCAGAACGCTCGCCAGGGCATCGAGCCCGGCGCACAGGTGCGCCTCCCGGTCGATATTGCTGCCCAGGCCTAGGTAAACCGTGCTCAAAGACATCCGCGCTCGATCTCCACACCGACACCACCGCGGGCAGCCGGCACGGCGCCGGGCTTGGTCAGCTTCAGGCGTACCCAAGGGATGTTGAACTCTTCCATCAGCGCCGCAACCAAGCGTTCGGCGAAGGTCTCCACAAGCTCATAGCGGGACTGTTCGGCGAACGCCTGGATACGCGCGCTCACACTGGCATAGTCCAGGGCCAGGCTCAGGTCGTCACCTGCCGCCGCCGGGCGGTTGTCCCAGGCAAAACTCAGGTCCAGGCGCAGGCACTGGCGAATATCCCGCTCCCAGTCATAGGCACCGATGACGGTCTCGACTTCCAGGCCTTCGATGAACACTCTGTCCAAGCACTTCTCTCCACAGCACGACAAGGGCGACTGGCGCCGTTAGAATCAAGGCGTCCTCGCCCGGAATAGTTAGCATGTTTTGGTTATTGGCGCTGCTTGCCTACCTGCTCGGCTCTCTGTCCTTCGCCATCGTCCTCAGCCGCATCAGCGGCAGCCCGGACCCGCGCTCGAGCGGCTCAGGCAACGCCGGAGCGACTAACATGCTACGCCTGGCGGGCCGCAAGCTGGCGATCCTGACCCTGCTCGGCGACCTGTGCAAGGGGCTGTTGCCCGTGCTGTTCGCCCAGCTGGCCGGCCTCGGCCTGCAGGAGCAAGCCTGGATCGGCCTCTGTGCAGTCATTGGCCACCTGTTCCCGCTTTACTTCTGCTTCAAGGGCGGCAAGGGGGTGGCCACCGCAGCCGGCATGCTCATGGGGCTGTACTTTCCGGCCGCCTTGCTGGCCATCGCCGCCTGGCTGCTGACCTTCTACCTCACCCGCACCAGCTCCCTCGCCGCATTGATTGCCACACCGCTGACGCTGCCATTACTGGCCTGGCGCGAACCCGAGGCACTGCTGCCAATCACCGTGCTTACAGTACTCATCGTCTGGCGCCACCGCAGCAATCTACGCGACCTGTTTGCCGGGCGCGAACGACATTTCTGAATGCCCTGCCCGGCAATACCTCGCCTCATACGGCCGACAACTGCTCCATCGGCCAGCGCGCCTGCACGCTGATCGCCAGATCCTGTCGTTGCCCGGCCAGCAGCCGCTGGCAACCGGCATAGGCGATCATCGCGCCGTTGTCGGTGCAGAACTGGGGACGCGCGTAGTAAACATTGCCATGGAGACTGGCGAGCATG
Organism: Pseudomonas sp. PKS; assembly: GCF_051913525.1. Classification (NCBI taxonomy): domain Bacteria; kingdom Pseudomonadati; phylum Pseudomonadota; class Gammaproteobacteria; order Pseudomonadales; family Pseudomonadaceae; genus Pseudomonas; species Pseudomonas sp. PKS. Next base: position 44,832 of record NZ_JBEGDO010000012.1, read on the forward strand.
GTTTCCAGCGAGGCGCGCAAGGCCTTGTTGGCACTCACACCACCCGCGATGACCAGGCGCTTGAGGCCGGTCTGCTTGAGCGCGCGCTTGCACTTGATGGTCAACGTCTCGACCACCGCCTGCTGGAACGCCAGCGAAAGGTCGCAGCGGGTCTGATCGCTATCATCGCCGGCGTCCCGGCATTGCTGCCAGGTATTCAAGGCGAAGGTCTTCAGGCCACTGAAGCTGAACTCCAGGCCCGGACGGTCGGTCATTGGCCGTGGGAACACGAAGCGGCCCGGCACGCCTTTTTCGGCCAAACGGGCGATTTCCGGGCCACCGGGGTAATTCAGGCCGATCAGCTTGGCCGTCTTGTCGAACGCCTCGCCTGCCGCATCGTCCAGACTTTCGCCTAGCAGCTCGTACTGGCCGATGCCATCGACCCGCACCAGTTGGGTATGGCCGCCAGAGACCAACAATGCGACGAACGGAAACTCTGGCGGGGTTTCCTCCAGCATGGGCGCCAACAAGTGGCCTTCCATGTGGTGTACGCCGATCGCCGGGATGTCCCAGGCGAACGCCAGCGCCTGGGCGCAGGAAGCGCCGACCAGCAGCGCGCCGACCAGCCCGGGGCCAGCGGTGTAGGCGATCGCATCGATCTCGGTGGCGACACAGTCGGCCTCGGCCAGCACCTGGCGGATCAAGGGCAGCATGCGCTTGACGTGATCACGCGAGGCCAGCTCCGGCACTACGCCGCCATAGACGCGGTGCAGGTCGATTTGACTGAACAGGGCATCGGCCAACAGGCCGCGCTCGCTGTCGTATAATGCGACGCCGGTTTCGTCGCAGGATGTTTCCAATCCCAGTACTAGCATGGGTCCGTGCCTTGTCGAGGCTGAATTCGAAGGCGCGCATGATAGTCCTCGTACCCCATGCCGACCAGCGGTTTTCGATCAGAGGCTTTGCATTCCGGCCAGCTAAGGGTTAACATCCGCAACCCTTGAAAACCGACGTTCTCCAGCACACCTTTTTGTTTTGCCAGGAGCACGTCTACCCCGGTAATGAATGAAGGTAGCCCTGGATGCCAGCCGTCAAAGTTAAAGAGAACGAACCCTTCGACGTAGCTCTGCGTCGTTTCAAGCGCTCCTGCGAAAAAGCCGGTGTACTGGCTGAAGTTCGTAGCCGCGAGTTTTATGAGAAGCCGACTGCCGAGCGCAAGCGCAAAGCTGCTGCCGCTGTAAAGCGTCACGCCAAGAAGGTTCAGCGCGAACAGCGCCGCGCCGTTCGTCTGTACTAATACAGACGTTCTACGCAAAGCTTCTGCCCCGCCCGGCCCTGTGCCGGGTTGATGGCAGCGGTTGTTTCAAACCTCAGACTCACGTCCGAGGCGCCCCTTGCAACAACTCCGGGGCAACCTGCCTGACACGTCAGAGCTGGTCTTCGACCAGTCGTGCACGTCCTGACTGACGAGCCCTCCGTGGCTGACGAGCACATTTTTCTCACTCTTCCTGCACCGCACTACTCGCCCCGAACCCGCGCGTAGCGATTAGACTTGCCAGCTGCCAGATGACGAGACTGCCATGGCCGGGCTGATTCCCCAAAGCTTCATTGATGACCTGCTCAACCGCACCGATATCGTCGATGTGGTGAGTTCGCGCATCCAACTGAAGAAAACCGGCAAGAATCTCTCCGCCTGCTGCCCGTTCCACAAAGAGAAGACCCCCTCCTTCACCGTCAGCCCCGACAAACAGTTCTATTACTGCTTCGGCTGCGGCGCTGGCGGCAACGCGCTCGGCTTCGTCATGGACCACGACAACCTGGACTTTCCCCAGGCCGTGGAGGAATTGGCCCGTGCCGCAGGCATGGAAGTGCCGCGAGAAGAAGGCCGCCGAGGCCAGAAGCCCCGTCAGCCCACTGATTCACCACTCTACCCACTGCTGGAAGCCGCTGCCGAGTTCTATCGCCAGGCCTTGCGCGCTCACCCGACCCGCAAGGCGGCAGTGGACTATCTCAAGGGTCGCGGCCTGTCCGGCGAGATCGCCCGCGACTTCGGCCTGGGCTTCGCGCCGCCGGGCTGGGACAACCTGCTCAAACACCTGGGCGCCGACAGCCTGCAACAGAAAGTGATGATCGACGCAGGCCTGTTGGTCGAGAACGCCGAGAGCGGCAAGCGCTACGACCGCTTCCGCGACCGGGTGATGTTCCCAATCCGTGACAGCCGCGGCCGGGTCATCGCCTTTGGCGGCCGGGTCCTCGGTGATGACAAGCCCAAGTACCTGAACTCCCCGGAAACCCCGGTCTTTCACAAAGGCCAGGAACTCTACGGCCTGTTCGAAGCGCGAAAGCACAACCGCAACCTTGATGAAATCATCGTGGTCGAGGGCTATATGGACGTCATCGCCCTGGCCCAGCAAGGCCTGCGCAACGCGGTGGCAACCCTAGGCACCGCGACCAGCGAAGAGCATCTCAAGCGCCTGTTTCGCGTGGTGCCGAGTGTCCTGTTCTGCTTCGACGGCGACCAGGCTGGCCGCAAGGCTGCCTGGCGCGCCCTGGAGTCCACCCTGGCCAGCCTGCAGGACGGGCGCCGGGCGCGCTTTCTGTTCCTGCCCGAGGGCGAAGACCCGGATAGCCTGGTCCGCGCCGAAGGCACCGACGCTTTCATGGCCCGCATCAACCAGCACGCCCAACCGCTGGCGGACTACTTTTTCGAGCAATTGAGCAACGAGGCAGACCCTCGTTCGCTGGAAGGCAAAGCGCACATGGCCACATTGGCCGCACCGCTGATCGAAAAGATTCCGGGCGCCAATTTGCGTCAGCTCATGCGCAATCGCTTGAAGGAAATAACCGGCCTCGACCCTCAGCAGGTCGAGCAGCTGGCACAGCACGCGCCGGCACCGAACGTGCCCGACTACGACCCAGGCTATGACTATGACGCCATGGCCAGCTACGCTCCTGACTACAGCGACGCGCATCAGCCCGACTACGCGCCTGCCCAGCAGGAGCAGCGCCCATGGACCCCGAACAAGGGCGCAAAGAAACCGTGGGATGGCAAGCCCTGGGACAAAAAAGGCGGCAAGCCCTGGCAACGCGACGGCCAGCGAGGCGAAGCACCACCGCGCGTCCCGGCCCCGGTCGAGCCGCCGACGCTGTCGGCCCTGCGCACCCTGCTGCATTACCCGCTGCTGGCAGGGAAGGTGGAAGATGCCAGCCATTTTGCCGACGAAGAACATATCTACAGCCAGTTGCTGGTGGCCCTGATCGAGGCCGCACAGAAGAATCCTAAGCTAAGCTCAATGCAGTTGATTGCACGTTGGCACGGCACCGAACAAGGCCGCCTGCTGCGGGCCCTGGCGGAAAAGGAATGGCTGATCGATGCCGATAACCTTGAACAACAGTTTTTCGACACTATAACTAGCTTGTCCGCCCGCCAACGCGAGCGCAGCCTGGAACATCTGCTCAGGAAAGCACGTCAAAGCGAGTTGAGCACCGAGGAAAAATCGCAGCTCCTCGCACTGCTGAGCAGGAATGTTCCCGCACAAACCCCGACCTCATCTGGCGCGTGAGGTCCATGCTCGGGTATAATCCTCGGCTTGTTTTTTGCCCGCCAAGACCTTCAGTGGATAGGGTGTTATGTCCGGAAAAGCGCAACAGCAATCTCGTATCAAAGAGTTGATCACCCGCGGTCGTGAGCAGGGCTACCTGACTTACGCGGAGGTCAACGACCACCTGCCTGAGGATATTTCAGATCCGGAACAGGTGGAAGACATCATCCGCATGATCAACGACATGGGGATCAACGTATTCGAGAGTGCTCCGGATGCGGATGCCCTGCTGTTGGCGGAAGCCGACACCGACGAAGCCGCAGCCGAAGAAGCCGCCGCAGCGTTGGCGGCAGTCGAGACCGATATCGGCCGCACGACCGACCCGGTGCGCATGTACATGCGCGAAATGGGTACCGTCGAGCTGCTGACCCGCGAAGGCGAGATCGAAATCGCCAAGCGTATCGAGGAAGGCATTCGCGAAGTCATGGGCGCCATCGCCCATTTCCCGGGGACTGTCGACTACATCCTCAGCGAATACGATCGTGTCACCACCGAAGGTGGCCGTCTGTCCGATGTCCTCAGCGGTTACATCGACCCTGACGACAACATTGCCGCGCCGACCGAAGAAGTGCCGATCCCGGGCGCCAAGGCCGCAGCCGCCAAGGAAGAAGAGGACGACGACGAAGAAAGCGAAGAAAGCAGCGACGACAGCGAGGACGAGGGCGAAAGCGGCCCGGATCCTGAAGTCGCCCGCCAGCGTTTCGGCGCAGTCGCCGACCAGCTCCAGGCCACCGGCAAGATCCTGAAGAAACACGGCCGCAGCGGCAAAGAGAGCATCGAAGCCCTCCAGGCCCTGGCTGATCTGTTCATGCCGATCAAGCTGGTGCCCAAGCAGTTCGACGTTCTGGTCGAGCGCGTGCGCAGTGCCTTGGATCGCCTGCGTGCCCAGGAACGCGCCATCATGCAGTTGTGCGTACGTGACGCCCGCATGCCTCGCGCCGACTTCCTGCGTCTGTTCCCAAGCAACGAGACCGACCAGACCTGGAGCGGTGACCTGTCCAAGCGCAACACCAAGTGGGCTGCCGCCCTGGGTGAGAAAGACGCTGCGATCGTCGCCTGCCAGCAAAAGCTGATCGACCTTGAGAACGAAACCGGTCTGACCGTCGCCGAGATCAAGGAAATCAACCGCCGCATGTCGATCGGTGAGGCCAAGGCCCGCCGCGCCAAGAAAGAAATGGTCGAGGCGAACCTGCGTCTGGTGATCTCCATCGCCAAGAAGTACACCAACCGTGGCCTGCAGTTCCTGGACCTGATCCAGGAAGGCAACATCGGCCTGATGAAGGCGGTGGACAAGTTCGAATACCGTCGCGGCTACAAGTTCTCGACCTACGCCACCTGGTGGATCCGCCAGGCGATCACCCGCTCGATTGCCGACCAGGCACGCACCATCCGTATTCCGGTGCACATGATCGAGACGATCAACAAGCTCAACCGTATTTCCCGTCAGATGCTGCAGGAAATGGGTCGCGAACCGACGCCGGAAGAGCTGGGCGAGCGCATGGAAATGCCTGAGGACAAGATCCGCAAGGTGTTGAAGATCGCCAAGGAACCGATCTCCATGGAGACGCCGATCGGTGACGATGAAGATTCGCATCTGGGCGACTTCATCGAGGACTCGACCATGCAGTCCCCGATCGACGTGGCCACGGTCGAAAGCCTCAAGGAAGCCACGCGTGACGTGCTCTCGGGCCTGACCGCACGCGAAGCCAAGGTGCTGCGCATGCGTTTCGGTATCGACATGAACACTGATCACACCCTCGAAGAGGTAGGCAAGCAGTTCGACGTGACCCGCGAGCGGATCCGTCAGATCGAAGCCAAGGCGCTGCGCAAGCTGCGCCACCCGACGCGAAGCGAGCACCTGCGCTCCTTCCTCGACGAGTGATGACAAACCCCGGCCCAGGCCGGGGTTTTTCTTTTCAGGCACGTGACCATCCCCACACGATCGCCACTCCCCTTGGCCATTGCCCGTCTACACTCGATTCAGACCACCTGAATGAGAGGCCGCTATGTCCTTTGTGCCGGCCCTTCTGTTGCTGATCCTGCTTGCGTGGAACACAACGGCCGGCGCCCTGACCCTGACTGATGAAGAAAAAGCCTGGCTCAGCGCTCACCCACACCTGCGCCTGGGCGTCGATGCCTCCTGGCCGCCATTCGAGTTTCGCGACCAGAACGACCGTTACCAGGGATTGGCCGCCGATTACATCGCCCTGATCCAAGAGCGTCTGGGGATATCGCTCAAACCGATCGAGCCCAGCAATTGGACCGAGGTATTGCAGCAGGCGAGGGAAAAACGCATCGACCTGCTCCCCGGCATCATGTCGACCCCCGAACGCCAGCAATACCTCGCCTTCACCCGCCCCTACCTGGACTTTCCCATTGTCATCCTGGCCCACAAGGGCGGCCCACAGCCCCGTACCCTCGAAGACCTGTATGGGCTGAAGGTTGCCGTGGTGGAAAACTACGCACCCCATGAGCTGCTGCGCACTCACCACCCGGACCTGAACCTGGTGGCACTGCCCAACGTCAGCTCCTCCCTTCAGGCCCTGGCGACAGATGAAGTGGACGCCGCGGTCGGTGACCTCGCCTCGAGCATCTGGGCCCTGCGCCAGCTAAAACTCGACGGCCTGTACGTCAGCGGTGAGACGCCCTATCGCTATCAACTGGCCATGGCGGTCCAGAAGGACAACAAGGTACTGGTCGGCCTCCTCGACAAGGTCATGGCCGACATGACCACGGCAGAAATCAGCCACATCCAGCAACGCTGGGTCGGGAACGTCGTCGACCAGCGGTCGTTCTGGAGTGACATGCTGCTCTACGGCCTGCCAGCGGTCTTGCTGCTGCTTGCCGGCCTGGCGGTGGTCATTCGTATCAACCGACGCCTGAGTTCGGAAATTTCCCGACGCATCGCCCTCGAACAGGAACTGCGCAGCAGCGAGTATCACTACCGCAGCCTGGTCGAAAGCCTGTCCGCCATCGCCTGGGAAGCCGATGCCAACGACTTCACGTACAGCTATGTCTCTCCCCATGCCGAAGACCTGCTCGGCTACCCCTTGAGTGATTGGCTGCGCCCCGGCTTCTGGCGCAGCATCCTGCATCCTGAGGACGCGCTCTGGGCCCAGGCCTATTGCGACAGCGAAACCGCCGCCGGGCGCGACCACAGCCTCGACTATCGGGTGATCCGCGCCGACGGTCACGCCCTCTGGGTGCGCAATATCGTCAGCATGATCGAACACGGCCACCGCCCGTTGCTGCGGGGCTTGATGATCGACATCAGCGAAACCAAGCGTACGGAAGACGCCCTGCGCCTGTCGGAACAGAAGTTCGCCTCGGTGTTCCAGCAGTGCCCGGATATCCTGGTGATCGCCCGCCATAGCGACGGCTGCCTGCTGGAAGTCAACGAAGCCTTCGAGGAGCAGATTGGCCTGAGCCCAGGCCAGGTGATCGGTCGCACCGCCACCGAACTGGACCTGTGGGCCGTGGCCGGGGCGGGCCCCGCTCTGCTCGAGCGCCTGCAGCAAGGCGGTATCCGCAACCTGGAAATGAGCTTTCGCCGCAGCAACGGCCAGGTATTCACCGGCCTGACCTCTGCCGAGACCTTCGACCTCGACGGCACCCGGGCCATGGTCGTGGCGGTGCGCGACATCAGCCAACTGAAGGAAACCCAGCAACAGTTGCAGACCTCCGAAGAGAAGTTCGCCAAGGCCTTCCATGCCTCCCCCGACGGCCTGTTGCTGTCGCGCCAAAGCGACGGTTTGTTGCTCGAAGTGAACGAAGGGTTCTGCCGCCTTACCGGCTATGACATCAATCCGGCCCTGGACCAGACCTCCCTGGACCTGGGCATCTGGGTCGATCTCAACGAGCGCAAGCGCCTGATCGAGCAATTGCAGCGCGACGGCTTCGTGCGCGACTTCAGTTGTCATATCCGGCGCAGCGATGGGCAGATCCGCCTGTGCGAGCTCTCCGCCAGGCCGCTGCCGATCGAAAGCACCGACTGCATGCTGACCATCGCCCGGGACATCACCGAGCGCCATCTGATGCAGGAAAAACTGCAACTGGCCGCCACGGTGTTCGAGAACACTGCCGAAGGGGTGCTCATCACCGATCCCGACCAGCGCATCAACGCCGTCAACCGCGCCTTCAGCGAGATCACCGGCTACAGCGAGATCGAAGCCCTTGGGCAAACGCCGCGCCTGCTCGCGTCCGGGCAGCACGACAGCGCGTTCTACGCGGCCATGTGGCACCAGTTGACTGCCGAAGGCCATTGGCAAGGCGAGATCTACAACAAGCGCAAGAATGGCGAGTTCTACCCCGGCTGGCTGACCATCAGCGCCGTGCGCAACCGCGACCATGAGATCACCCACTTCGTGGCAGTGTTCGCTGATATCTCCAGCCTCAAGCTGGCCCAAGCCAAGCTCGATTACCAGGCCCACCACGACCCGCTGACGGGCCTGCCCAACCGTGCGTTGTTCGAAAAACGCCTGCAGGCTGCCCTCACGTGCCCGCAAGAGGCCAACCGCCAGGGTGCGGTGCTGTTTCTCGATCTGGACCGCTTCAAGCACATCAACGACAGCCTCGGCCATCCGGTCGGCGACCTGCTGCTCAAAGGCATCGCCCAACGCCTAAGAGAGCAGGTACGCGACTTGGACACCGTGGCGCGGCTGGGCGGCGATGAGTTCATCATCCTCCTGCCCGGTCTGCATCGCCCAAGCGATGCCAGCGCCATCGCCAATAAGCTGCTGGCCTGCTTCCACGCCCCGTTCGAAGCCGGTGAACATGAGTTCTTCACCAGTGCCAGCATCGGCATCAGCCTTTATCCACAGGACGGTACCGACGTCGCCAACCTGATTCGCAACGCCGACGCGGCCATGTACCGCTCCAAGGCCAAGGGCCGCAACCGGGTCGAGGCCTACACCCGCGACCTGACCGCCCAAGCCAGCGAGCGTATCGCCCTGGAGCACGAACTGCGTCGCGCCATCGAGCGCAACGAAATGAGCCTGTGCTTTCAGCCTAAGTTCAGCCTCAAGACCCAGAACCTGGTGGGCGCAGAGGCCTTGATCCGCTGGCGCCATCCAAGCCTTGGCGACGTCCCGCCAGAGCAGTTCATCCACCTGGCCGAAGAGAACGGCACCATCTTGCAGTTGGGCGACTGGGTACTGGAGCAGGCCTGCCGGCAGATGTACGGCTGGAAGAACACCTACGAGCCGTTCGGCCCCTTGTCGATCAACCTCGCCGGCGCCCAACTGCGCCAGCCCAACCTGGCCAGACGCATCGAACACCTGCTCAAGACCTACCAGCTCAAGGCCGGGGACCTGCAGCTGGAAATCACCGAGAACTTCATCATGAGCCAGGCTGAGGAAGCCTTGGCCATCCTTCATCAGCTCAAGGCTCTCGGTGTCCAATTGGCCATCGACGACTTTGGCACCGGCTATTCGTCCCTGAGCTACCTCAAGCGTCTGCCCCTGGACATTCTCAAGATCGATCAGTCATTCATTCGCGGCCTGCCCAGCGATCCCCATGACGTCGCCATCACCCGCGCGATCATCGCCCTGGGGCGCAGCATGCAGTTGACCATCATTGCCGAAGGCGTCGAGAACCAGGCGCAGCAAAATTTTCTCGCCTGCGAAGGCTGCGAACAAATCCAGGGCTACATCGTCAGCCTGCCTCTGCCTGCGGAGGAGTTCGCCGCCACCTTCCTTCGCATAGCACTATCAGATCTTTCAGATGGCACCCACCTCAAACCCTCGTTATAATCCGGGCCACCTCTGGGGCCTATAGCTCAGTTGGTTAGAGCAGAGGACTCATAATCCTTTGGTCCACGGTTCGAGTCCGTGTGGGCCCACCATACTCAAAGCCGCGCACTGCGCGGCTTTTTGCTGTCTGGATGTTTGGCGGGTGCTCCCGAGGTTATGTAACACCGAGCGTGCCGATCCGGCGCCCTGGTTTTTCTTGTTGACACTTCTGCACACCAGCACTCAAGCAGCGCTTCAAAACTCACTTTCCGCCCTGCTCGATCATTCCAAGATTCCCCTCACCGCCAACTGCTGGTCAGCGTAGCGGCTGCGCTCTTATGATAACGGGCGGCCCAGGCAGGCACGCTTCCTCCTGCATAACACTCCCACCCCGCTGAACCGACTATCAAAGAGATTCGCCATGCCCGACGCCCGCTCCATCACCCTCGATGAAATCGACCGCCAGTTGATCTCCCTGCTGCAGATTAACGCCCGGGAAAGCGTCGCCACCCTCGCCCGGCACTTGGGTATTGCCCGTACTACCGTCAATTCCCGTCTGGAGCGGCTGGAGAAGAGCAAGATCATCACCGGCTACGGTGTGCGTCTGGGCCAGCGGATGCGTGGAGGGGGCCTGCAGGCCTATGTGGGCATCAAAGCACAGCCGCGTTCGGGCAAGGACATCGTGCGACGCCTCAGCGCCATGGGCCAGGTTCAGCAGTTGTGCGCGGTCAGTGGCGAATTCGACTATGTGGCCTGGCTGAGCAGCGACTCGCCAGAACAACTGGACCAGTTGCTTGATCAGATCGGCAGCCTGGAAGGGGTCGAGAAAACCACGACCTCCATCATTCTCAGCAGCAAGGTCGACCGGGGCCAACCGGGCTGATCATTCAGCCTCGAAACGAAGGCGGCGTTGCTCCTGGTGAAAAGTATTCGTCACTCTGCACGATCAAGCAGTCATTAAGACGATAAATTTCACATAACGACGCCACTCTGCACCTTAATTACGAACGTCCCGCTTCATAAAATGGCCTCCAGACATTTTCTATACTCAGGCTCCGCCTTCTGCGTAGCCTCCCTGGCAAGGTCATCACATGAACAAGAAAAACCGCCACCCCGTCGACGGCAAGAAACCTGTCACCATCTTCGGCCCGGACTTCCCCTTCGGCTTTGACGACTGGCTGGAACACCCGGCCGGCTTGGGCAGCATTCCAGCCGAGCGTCATGGCGAAGAAGTGGCGATCGTCGGTGGTGGCATCGCAGGTCTGGTGGCGGCCTACGAGTTGATGAAGCTGGGCCTCAAGCCGGTGGTGTACGAAGCCTCGAAACTGGGTGGGCGTCTGCGCTCGCAGGCCTTCAACGGCACTGACGGCATCGTCGCCGAACTGGGCGGCATGCGCTTCCCGGTCTCGTCCACGGCGTTCTATCACTATGTCGACAAACTGGGCCTGGAAACCAAGCCTTTCCCCAACCCGCTGACCCCAGCCTCCGGTAGCACGGTCATCGACCTGGAAGGCCAGACCTATTACGCCGAGAAGATTTCCGACCTGCCGGCATTGTTCCAGGAAGTGGCCGATGCCTGGGCCGACGCCCTGGAAAGCGGCGCCCAGTTCAGCGAGATCCAGCAAGCCATCCGTGACCGCGATGTACCGCGCCTGAAAGAGCTGTGGAACACCCTGGTTCCGCTGTGGGACGACCGCACCTTCTATGATTTTGTCGCCACTTCGCGCTCCTTCGCCAAGCTCAGCTTCCAGCACCGCGAAGTCTTTGGCCAAGTCGGCTTCGGCACCGGTGGCTGGGACTCGGACTTCCCCAACTCGATGCTGGAAATCTTCCGCGTGGTGATGACCAACTGCGACGACCATCAGCACCTGGTGGTCGGCGGCGTCGAGCAAGTGCCTCAGGGCATCTGGCGTCACGTACCCGAGCGTTGCGCCCACTGGCCAGCCGGCACCAGCCTAAGCTCGCTGCATGGCGGCGCGCCACGCGGCGGGGTCAAGCGCATACACCGCGCGGCCGATGGCAGCCTGGCGGTCACCGACACCTGGGGCGATACCCGCAATTACGCCGCAGTGCTCGCGACCTGCCAGACCTGGCTGCTGACCACCCAGATCGACTGCGAGGAGTCGCTGTTCTCGCAAAAGATGTGGATGGCCCTGGACCGCACCCGCTACATGCAGTCGTCGAAGACCTTCGTCATGGTCGACCGGCCGTTCTGGAAGGACAAGGACCCGGAAACCGGGCGCGACCTGATGAGCATGACGCTCACCGACCGCCTGACCCGTGGCACCTACCTGTTCGATAACGGCGACGACAAGCCGGGGGTCATCTGCCTGTCCTACGCGTGGATGAGCGATGCCCTGAAGATGCTGCCGCACCCGACCGAAAAACGTGTGCAGCTGGCCCTCGATGCACTGAAGAAGATCTACCCGAAAACCGATATTGCGGGGCACATCATCGGCGATCCGATCACCATTTCCTGGGAAGCCGACCCTTACTTCCTCGGCGCCTTCAAAGGCGCGCTGCCAGGGCACTACCGCTACAACCAGCGCATGTACGCGCACTTCATGCAGCAGGACATGCCTGCCGAGCAGCGCGGCATCTTCATTGCTGGCGACGATGTGTCGTGGACCCCAGCCTGGGTGGAAGGCGCGGTGCAGACATCGCTGAACGCGGTGTGGGGTATCATGAACCACTTCGGCGGCAAGACCCATCCTGAAAACCCGGGCCCAGGCGATGTCTTCCATGACCTCGGCCCGATCGCCCTGCCGGACTGACACGAGGACGCACCATGCGCATCGCCCTGTACCAAGGCGCGCCAAGGCCACTGGACGTACCCGGCAACCTCGAGCGCCTGCAACAGCAGGCGCAACTGGCCGCCGCTGGCGGCGCGCAGTTGCTGGTATGCCCGGAGATGTTCCTGACCGGCTACAACATCGGCCTGGGCGCCGTACAGCGCCTGGCTGAGCCCAACGACGGCCCGTCGGCCATGAGCGTGGTCGATATCGCCCAGGCCCATCGCATCGCCATCGCCTATGGCTATCCGGAGCGAGGCGAGGATGGCGCGCTGTATAACAGCGTGCAGTTGATCGACAGCCACGGTCGCAGCCTGTGCAACTACCGCAAGACGCACCTGTTCGGCGAACTGGACCGTTCGATGTTCAGCCCGGGCCCTGATCACTTCCCTGTGGTCGAGCTGGAGGGCTGGAGGCTGGGTATGTTGATCTGCTACGACATCGAGTTCCCGGAAAACGCCCGGCGCCTGGCGCTGGGCGGCGCCGAACTGATCGTGGTGCCGACGGCTAACATGCAGCCCTACGACTTCACTTGCCAGGTCACCGTGCGCTCGCGGGCACAGGAAAACCAGTGCTTCCTCGTCTATGCCAATTATTGCGGGGCCGAGGATGAGATCCACTACTGCGGCCAAAGCAGCATCATCGGGCCGGACGGCAGCGTTCTGGCGATGGCCGGCCAGGAGGAGTGCCAGTTGGTGGCGGACCTTGACCACGAACGCGTAGTGCAAGGGCGCAAGGCATTTCCCTATCTGACCGACCTACGCTGCGAGCTTCATCTGCGTAATACCTGATACGCGCCAAGGCCGTGACGCGGCCCTCGCACGAAGCAGGCCCACGCCTGCAGATCAGGGCCGACCAATGCGTTAGGATTACGCCATGCCTGACGCCACCCGCCACCTCACCCTCTCCAATGGCCTGCAGCTCACCCTGCGCCACGCCCCGCGCCTCAAACGCGCTGCCGCGGCCATCCGGGTGCATGCTGGAAGCCATGACGCTCCGACCAAATGGCCCGGGCTTGCGCACTTTCTCGAGCATCTGTTCTTTCTCGGCACCCACCGTTTCCCCCTGACAGACGGCCTGATGCGCTACGTGCAAGGCCTGGGCGGTCAGGTCAATGCCAGCACCCGCGAACGCACCACCGATTTTTTCTTCGAAGTCCCGCCACACGCGCTGGCAGGTGGTCTTGAGCGCCTGTGCCAGATGCTGGCGGAACCTGACCTGAGCATCGAGCGCCAACGCCGTGAGCGGGAAGTGATCCACGCGGAGTTCATCGCCTGGTCGCGCAACCCACAAGCCCAACGGCAATTCGCCCTGCTGCAGAGCGCAGCGCCTGCGCATCCGCTGGGCGGTTTTCACGCTGGCAATCGATACTCCCTGGCCATACAGGCGCCAGCATTCCAGTTGGCGCTGCGCGACTTCCATCGATGCTACTACCACGGTGGGCAAATGGTGCTCAGCCTGTGCGGCCCCCAATCGCTGGACGATCTTCAAGCGTTGGGCACACGCTTTGGCCTGTTGCTGGCCGCTGGCGAACCCGTCGCGCGAGCCCAGTCCCCGAGGCTCTCGCAGCGTGCGCAGCCAGCCGCTGTAAGGGCCGATGATCATCTGGACCTGCTGTTTGCCCACGAGCATCTGCCCGAAGGCGCCGAAGCCGCCTTGGAGTTGCTGCTCGCCTGTCTGGGCGACAACCGGCCTGGCGGCTGGCTGGCCGACCTGCGCCAGCGCGGCTGGCTGCGCAGCTTCAAGGCCGAGCCCCTTTATGCTTATGCCGGGCAGTTGCTCTGGAGCGCACAGCTCAAGGTGAGCGAAGACGCCTCGCAAAGCGAGATCCTGGCCTCGCTCCAGGGCTGGCTGGGCTTTCTGCGCCAGGCCGATCACAACGCGCTGAACCGCACGCATGCCCAACTACAGCAACGTCGTACATACACTGCCAGCGCTCTGGAGCTGGCGCGCCGGGATAGCACAGGCCTGCCCTTTCGCCCCCTTGACGAGCAAGGCCTCGACGCCTTGCGCGCGCTGCTGGACAGCCTGCCGCACCGCGACCATGGCCACTGGCAACTACCGCCCGCCGACCCCCTTTTGCTGGCAACCCTGCCCCGCCCTGGGCGCGCGCCCTTGCCCGCGAATCTCGCGATCAGCAACGCCCTGCCCGCTTCACGCCGCTTTGCCGCGCTCTACCTGCGCTGGCACGTCAGCTCGCCCTTGGGCCAGCACTTCCAGCCCCTGCTTGAGCACTCGCTACAGCCGTTGGTCGAACGCGCCGAGCGGGCGTCGCTGCAGTTGGACTTCACGGCGAGCGGCAATGCCTGGCAGTTGCGCTGCGCAGGCGCACCGGAAGCGGTGATACGCACGCTCGACGAAGCCCTCCCGCTGCTACGCCAACCTGGCGTGGACGATTGGCAATCGCCACCGACGCCCAAGCCTGCGCTGGTTCCGATCCGCGCCTTGCTCCAGGCACTGCCCGATGCGATCCGGCATGACCCACCTCCACAGCCCAATGACTGTGTACTGAACCAAGCCTCACTTGACGCACTCTGGCAAACCGCTCGCTGGCAGGGCTTGGCGGTGGGGTTCGCCACGGCCGAGCAGTCAGCGCTGGCGGCGGCACTTCAGGGTGTGATGGGCACGCCTGAAACGCGCCATGCCCCTCCATCACTCGCGGGTCGCCGTTGGCATGCACTCCAGCCCCCAGGCAGCGAACAGGCGCTGCTGCTGTTCTGCCCACTGCCCGCGCACCAGCAAGCCGCTGGCCGCCTGCTCGCCCACCTGCTGCAAGGCCCGTACTACCAGCGTCTGCGTGTCGAATTGCAGTTGGGCTACGCCGTGTTCAGTACCTTTCGTCAGGTCGAAGGGGTCGGCGGACTGCTCTTCGGCGTGCAGTCGCCCAAGGCCAGCCATGCGCAGATCCTCGACCATATCCTGCATTTGCTCGATCAGAACCTGCCGCTCGACGCGCACGCCCGCGAAGACCTCGCCGCCCAACTTGAGGAAAGTGCCATGAACAATGTCGATGTCGCGCAATGGGCATGGCAGACACACCTGGCCACAGATGCCGACGATCTTGCCGCGCTGAGGCGGTCTATCCTGACGACAGAGCAAACGCATCTAGATCAGCTCAAGCAGCAGTTGCTGACAGCCGAGCATGGCTGGTTGTGCCTGGCCAACGCCCCGGCGCCGGATGCCAGTTGGCACTGAACGCAGCCGGATTGTTACAGAGACTGCAACGGCACTTTTCGAATAATTAACCTTTCGGTACAAATTTTTCTTGTAAGATAGCGCAATCTCAGTCAATGGAACCTCCTTCCCAAGGCGGCGCCAAACCAGTAACTGACCACCCAAACCTCATCCGGAAGGAGAACGCCCATGTGGACCAAACCTGCTTACACTGACCTGCGTATCGGCTTCGAAGTGACCATGTACTTCGCCAACCGCTAAGCATCGCTGCGATCAGACGCCTCGGTCCGCCGGGGCGTTTGCGTTTTTTGGCAACGGTTTTCGGATAGAGAGCAGCCATGTACATCCAGATTCTCGGTTCCGCCGCCGGTGGCGGGTTTCCCCAGTGGAACTGCAATTGCGCCAACTGCAAGGGCTATCGCGACGGCACCTTGCACGCCACGGCGCGTACCCAGTCCTCCATTGCACTGTCGGACGATGGCGAGCACTGGATCTTGTGCAACGCCTCGCCGGACATCCGTGCCCAGCTCCAGGCCTTCGCGCCAATGCAGCCAGCCCGCGCCCTGCGCGACACTGGTATCGACGCGATCGTCCTGCTCGACAGCCAGATCGACCACACCACCGGCCTGCTCAGCCTGCGTGAAGGCTGCCCGCACCAGGTCTGGTGCACCGAGATGGTCCACCAGGACCTGACCACCGGCTTCCCGCTGTTCAACATGCTCAGCCACTGGAATGGCGGCTTGGTGTGGAACCGCATCGAGCTCGAAGGCAGCTTCGTCATCCCAGCCTGCCCGAACCTTCGGTTCACCCCCTTCCCCCTGCGCAGCGCCGCGCCGCCCTATTCACCCCACCGCTTCGATCCACACCCCGGTGACAACCTCGGCCTGCTGGTGGAAGACACCCGCACTGGCGGCAAGCTGTTCTACGCCCCGGGCCTGGGCCAGGTCGACGACAAACTGCTGCAGATGATGCGGGGCGCCGATTGCCTGCTGGTCGATGGCACCCTGTGGGAGGATGATGAAATGCAACGCCGCGGTGTCGGCACCCGTACCGGCCGCGAGATGGGCCACCTGGCGCAGAACGGTCCAGGCGGCATGCTCGAGGTGCTGGACGGCTTCTCGCGTCAGCGCAAGGTGCTCATCCACATCAACAACACCAACCCGATTCTCGATGAGGACTCACCCGAGCGGGCCGAAGTGCAACGCCGCGGCGTGGAAGTGGCCTACGACGGCATGAGCATCGAGCTGTAACGGGGCTGCTCGGCCCTTGTGGGAACGGGTTCACCCGCTCCCACAGGCGGCGAAGTCAGCCGATAGTGCGTTCTATGGGAGTCAATTGATGAACGATGCACGACCCCTGTCCCCTGCTGAATTCGAGCAGGCCCTGCGCGCCAAGGGCGCCTACTACCACATCCACCACCCCTACCACGTGGCGATGTACGAAGGCCGCGCCACCCGTGAGCAGATCCAGGGCTGGGTGGCCAACCGCTTCTATTACCAGGTCAACATCCCGATGAAGGATGCTGCGATCCTGGCCAACTGCCCCGACCGCGAAGTACGCCGCGAGTGGATCCAGCGCCTGCTCGACCACGATGGCGCACCGGGCGAGGACGGCGGCATCGAGGCGTGGCTGCGCCTGGGCCAAGCCGTGGGCCTGGACCCGGACCAATTGCGCTCCCAGGCGTTGGTACTGCCGGGCGTGCGCTTTGCCGTGGACGCCTACGTCAACTTCGCCCGCCGCGCCAGTTGGCAGGAGGCCGCCAGCAGTTCGCTGACCGAGCTGTTCGCCCCGCAGATCCACCAATCGCGCCTGGACAGCTGGCCCACGCACTACCCCTGGATCGACCCGGCCGGGTACGACTATTTCCGCACCCGCCTGGGCCAAGCCCGGCGCGACGTGGAGCACGGCCTGGCGATCACCCTGCAGCACTACAAGACCCGCGAGGGGCAGGAGCGCATGCTGGAAATCCTGCAATTCAAGCTGGATATTCTCTGGAGCATGCTCGATGCCATGAGCATGGCCTATGAACTGAACCGCCCGCCCTACCACACCGTCACGGCTGAGCGGGTCTGGCACAAAGGGATCGCCCTATGAGTTTCGACCGCAAGCAAGTCCCCGCCTGGCGCCCGGGCTATCGTTTCCAGTACGAACCTGCGCAAAAAGGCCATGTCCTGCTATACCCCGAGGGCATGATCAAGCTCAATGAAAGCGCTGGCCTGATCGGCGCGCTGATCGACGGTGAGCGCGATGTGGCGGCGATCATCGCCGAGCTCGAGCGTCAGTTCCCGGATGTCCCGCAAGTCGCCGACGACATCGAGCAGTTCATGGAGGTGGCCCGTGCCGAACACTGGATCGTCCTCGCCTGAAGTGCCAGCCAAGGCCGAAGTCGGCCTGCCGCTGTGGCTGCTCGCCGAGCTTACCTACCGCTGCCCTTTGCAATGCCCGTACTGCTCCAATCCACTGGATTTCGCCCAACAGGGTCAGGAGCTCAGCACCGAACAGTGGTTCCGGGTGATGGCCGAGGCGCGCGAGCTGGGAGCGGCCCAACTGGGCTTCTCCGGCGGCGAGCCGTTGGTGCGCCCGGACCTGGCCGAGCTGATCGGCGAAGCCCGCCGCCTGGGCTACTACACCAACCTGATCACCTCCGGCATCGGCCTGACCGAGCAGAAGATCGCCGCCTTCAAGCAGGCCGGGCTGGACCACATCCAGATCAGCTTCCAGGCCAGCGACGAGCAGGTGAACAACCTGCTGGCAGGCTCCCGGAAGGCCTTCGCCCAGAAGCTGGAGATGGCCCGCGCAGTGAAGGCCCATGGCTACCCCATGGTGCTCAACTTCGTCACCCACCGGCACAACATCGACAAGATCGACCGCATCATCGAGCTGTGCATCGCCCTGGAGGCGGATTTCGTAGAACTCGCCACCTGCCAGTTCTACGGTTGGGCGCACCTCAACCGCCTGGGGCTGTTGCCGACCCGCGCCCAACTGGAACGGGCCGAGCGCATCACCAACGAATACCGCGAGCAACTCAAGGCCGCGGGCAACCCCTGCAAGCTCATCTTCGTCACCCCGGATTACTACGAGGAACGCCCCAAGGCCTGCATGAACGGCTGGGGCAGCCTGTTCTTGACCATCACGCCCGATGGCACCGCCCTGCCCTGCCACGGCGCACGCCAACTGCCAGTGCAGTTCCCCAACGTGCGCGACCACGATCTGCGGCATATCTGGTACGACTCCTTCGGTTTCAACCGCTTCCGTGGCTACAACTGGATGCCCGAGCCCTGCCGCTCGTGCGACGAGAAGGAAAAGGACTTCGGCGGCTGCCGCTGCCAGGCCTTCATGCTCACAGGCGATGCCAGCAACGCCGATCCGGTGTGCGCCAAATCCCCTGATCACGGCATCATTCTCAAGGCCCGTGAAGAAGCGCAAACCGCCCAGTTGACCATCGAAGAGATGACCTTCCGCAATGAGCGCAACTCACGAATCATCACCCGCGGCTGACTTCAGCGCCGCCCAGGCGGTCGCGGCCAGCACCGATTTCGCTGAACTCAAGGTCGGTGCCAACGGCGTATTCTGGAACGAATTCCGCCCCGCCGATGGCGCCTGCCGCCTCTGGCATTGGCGCAACGAGCAGGCCCACTGCCTGACGCCGGACGGTTTCAGCGCACGCAGCCGCGTCTATGAATACGGCGGCGGCAGCTTCTGCCTTGGTGGCGACGGCGTGGTGTTCGTCAATGAAGCCGACCAGCAGCTCTATACCCAGGCCCTCGACGGCTCCTCACCGCGCCCGCTGACCCAGGACGCGCAGTGCCGCTACGGCGATGTGCTGTGGCATGCGGGACGGGTACTGGCAGTCGAGGAGCGCCATGGCGAGTCGGTCGAGCACCGGCTCGTGGCCATCGGGTCCGAGGGGCGCGAGGTGTTGGCCGAGGGGGCTGATTTCTATGCCTCGCCCACCCTCAGCGACGATGGACAGCGCCTGGCCTGGATCGAGTGGGACCGCCCCGCGCAGCCCTGGACTCGCACCCGCCTGATGTGCCGGGCGCGCAACCATGACGGTCATTGGGGCACGGTGTACTGCCTGGCAGGGCATGGGCCGCGGGAGGTTTCACTGCAACAACCGCGCTTCGATGCCCAAGGCCAGCTCTATTGTCTCTCTGACCAAAACGGTTTCTGGCAACCCTGGGGCGAGATGGGAGGCACCTGGCAAGCCTTGCCTGCCGCAGCCGCCGACCATGCCGCCGCACCTTGGCAACTGGGCGCCAGCACCTGGCTACCGATCGGGCCGCAGGCGTACCTGGCCAGCTGGTTCGAGGATGGGTTCGGACTGCTGGGGCTGCACGGCGAAGATCGTCAGGTTCAGCGCCTGGGACGCGAATACACGCGTTTTCGCAGCCTCGCCGTGGATGCCGGGCATGTCTATGCCATCGCCGCCTCGCCCCTGACCCCGCCTGCGGTCGTCGCCTTCGATCGGCACACCGGCCAGAGCAGGGTACTTGCCGGCGGTGGGCTTGCGTTACCCGCCGACCGGGTCAGCCGCCCGCACCCCATCCAATACCCCAGTGGCAATGGCCAGGCCCATGGTTTCTTCTATCCGGCCATCGGCGCCGAAAGCCCGTCGCCGCTGGTGGTGTTCATCCATGGCGGACCGACCTCGGCCTGCTACCCGGTGTTCGATGCACGTATCCAGTACTGGGCCCAGCGCGGTTTCGCCGTGGCCGACCTCAACTACCGGGGCAGCACCGGCTATGGCCGTGCCTATCGCCAGGCCCTACACCTCAACTGGGGCGAGCTCGATGTGCAGGATGCCTGCGCCGCCGTCGACCATCTGGCCAAACTCGGCCTGGTCGACCCGCGTCAGGCCTTCATCCGCGGCGGCAGTGCCGGGGGCTACACCACGCTGTGTGCCTTGGCCTTCCATGATGTGTTCCGCGGGGGGGCGAGCCTCTATGGGGTCAGCGACCCGGTCGCCCTCGACCAAGTCACCCACAAGTTCGAAGGCGACTACCTGAGCTGGCTGATCGGTGATCCGCAACTCGACCACGAACGCTATCGCCAGCGCACGCCGTTGCTACATGCGGGCCAGATCAAGGTGCCGGTGATCTTCTTCCAGGGCGAGCTGGACGCCGTGGTGGTGCCCGAGCAGACCCGCGCGATGCTGGCTGCACTCAAAGCCAATGGCATCGAAGCCGAGGGGCACTTCTATGCCGGCGAGCGGCACGGGCTGCGCAAGGCGCAGAACCTGGCGCACGCGCTGGAGGAAGAATGGAAGTTCTATTGTCGGGTGCTGGGCGATAGACATCGGAGGCCTTTGCGCGGGTAAACCCGCTCCCACAGGACAGGCGGTGAGCCGTGTCGGAGCAGGTTTACTCGCGAAGTGTCAGCGCTTGGCGATGATGTACACCGCGTGCACGATGCCCGGAATGTAACCCAGCAATGTCAGCAGAATGTTCAGCCAGAACGCGCCGCCGAACCCGACCTGGAGGAATACGCCCAGTGGCGGCAGGATGATAGCGATGATGATGCGGATGAAATCCATGTTCGTCTCTCCTTGGAAGGGTTTCAAAAGAGACTAGCCGGGTAACGCCAGGGTTCCCTGACCAAGCGCCAGGCAAAAAAAAACGCCCCGAGCCAAAAACTGCTGGCCAAGGGCGATGCGCAGGAACGCGAGACGGTTCGTTCAAATTCGTAGTGCCCAGGGCCGGTCAGGCCGACACCTCGCGGCGACTGTGTTGCTGGGCATGCAAGCGGGCAAAGGCACGGGCCAAGCGCAGGAGCATCTCGTCGATGTTGCCCTTGCTCACGGTCAGCGCTGGCGAAAAGCGCACCACATCAGCCTGCGGTGCGTTGAGCAGCAGCCCCTCGTGCAGCGCCGCCTCGACCAGCTCGCGGGCCAAGTCCTCTTGCAGCTGCAGCGCCCAGAGCAGCCCTTGGCCACGCACTTCGCCCTGGCCATAGCGACCGGCCAGGCGGCTGAGGCCGTCACGCAGATGGCGACCGCTGTCCTGCACGTGTTCGAAGAAGCCTGGCTCGAGCACGGTCTCCAGCACCGCAAGGCCAGCCGCGCTCATCAGCGCGTTGCCATGATGGCTGCCCTCCAGCTCGCCCGGCTCGGCGCAGCATGCGCTGCCGCGGGCCAGCAAGGCCGCCAGCGGCACACCGCCACCCAGGCCTTTGCCCAAGGTAATGATGTCGGCGCGCACACCATAGGTCTGCTCGGCGAGCAAAGCGCCACAACGGCCAATGCCCGTCTGCACTTCGTCGAGAATCAGCAGGATGCCCAGCTCGCGACACAGACGCTCGACCCCTTGCAGATATTCGCGAGTCGCCGGGATCACTCCGGCCTCGCCCTGGATCGGCTCGAGCATGATCGCCACGGTGCGCGAGTCCACGGCGGCGTGCAGGGCCGCAAGGTCGTTGAAGGGCACCTTGCTGAAACCTGGCAGGCCGGGCTCGCAGCGATTGCAGGGCAACGGGTCGGAGGCCGACAGCGCCCCCAGGCTGCGCCCATGGCAGGCCTGGTTGGCGGTGATGATGTGATAGGCACCGTTGCGATGCAGCTGCCCCCATTTGCGCGCCAGCTTGATGGCGCCCTCGCAGGCCTCGGCACCGCTGTTGAGCAGGTAGGCTTGATCGCTGCCGGTGCTCTGGCAGAGGCGATCGACCAGACTCAGCAAGCCACGGCTATGGAACCCCGCGCCTGGGTTGATCAGCGCCTGGGCCTGGTTGCCCAGGGCCTTGACCAGCACGCTTGGGCTGTGGCCGAGGCTGTTGACGGCGCAGCCCTGGGTGAAGTCCAGGTAGGCATGGCCCTGGTTGTCCCACAGCCAAGAGCCCTGGCCTCGTACGAACACCTGCGGTGCCCGCTCGGCGCTTGGCATCAGCCGTTCGCGGGTCGGCTCCGACACCGCTGGCGCGCTCACCGGAGCAGGCTTGGGCTCGGCAGCGGCAGGGGCCGAACGGCGCAGGTTGAACAGGTTCATCGGGGCTCCAGCCAATCTGGGTCAGGGTCGGCAGCGGTTTATTTTGCCTTGCCTATCAAAAGTGTTTTTCTCTTCAGGTAACAATCGGCTCGTTGAGCGCTGTAACCCTTTGGAATACGGCGTTAGACTAGGCTTCAAGCCGACATTCGGCCATTTCGTTTTTCCAGCTTTTTCGATAAATAAAACTTATGGATTTTCGACAACTGCGCTATTTCGTCGCGGTGTATGAAGAGGGCCATGTGGGCAGGGCCGCCGAGCGCCTGTCGCTGTCCCAGCCGGCGTTGTCGCAGCAGATTCGCCAACTCGAACACAGCCTCGACCTGAGCCTGTTCGAACGCAGCAATAAACGCCTGCTGCCGACCCTCGCCGCCCACACCTTGTACAACCACGCCCTGCCCTTGCTTGACGGTCTGCAGCGTGCCCATGAAGCGATGCGCAATTTCAAGGGCCAGTCTCTACGCACGCTGGCAATCGGCGTACTGCAGACCGTGCGCCCGAGCCTGGTGCCGCAACTGCTGGAGCGCGTGCGCAGGGCTCAACCGCATCTTGTGGTGCAGATCTATGAATTGTCAGGGCTGGAAATCGAGCGGCGCCTGCTCAATGGCAGCCTGGATATCGGCATTAGCTACCTGCCGCCGCGCCAACCGGGCCTGCATGGGCTGTTGTTATACGAAGATGAACTTCAATTGGTCATCCCCAATACCCACCCCTTGAAGGACTTCAAGAAAGTCTCGTTGCGCCAGGCGGCTGAATTGCCGATGTTGATGCTCGGCGAAGAGTTCCAGATCCGGCAGATCTGGCAGGCGCAACTGGCCAGCCTGGGGCGCAGGCCGCAAGTGCAGGCGGAGATGAACAACATGGCGGGAATTCTCGACAGCCTGGCCCATACCGCCTTGGCAACCATCCTGCCCGGCCGGGCAAAGGATGCCACCGAAGATGACCAGGACTTGCTGTGGAAGCCTTTGAGCGAGCCGCGGGTGCCGCTGAAGGTCGGCCTGGTGTTCCGCGATGCCCAGCGCCAGCAGGCCTCGGTGGAACTGCTGCGTACCCTGCTGGAGGAAGAAACCGACGCCCGCCTGCCAGGCGTTTCGCCCTTGGACGTGCTTGGCTGAAAAACAAGCGGACAAAGAAAACCCCGCCGAAGCGGGGTTTTCCAGACTGTTTCCCTTGACGTCCATATCGCCCCACCACCCTGGCAGGAAATCCTACGTTGTCCCTGTTCTGTCCATTGCGCATCCTGCGCTACGTCCATGGGGTAAAGATTAGCCCTGGATCCAATTTCAGAAAAGAGGAAAAAAGCCACCGCGTCGTGTAAGAAATCACTTACACAAAAGTCTCAAAAGACGACATTCCGTGGAATCCCACTCGAAAAAAGCCCGCTCCTACCTGGCCAGTGATGACGGTGTAGGAGCGGGCTTACATGAGCAATATCAGAACTGTGCGGCGTCGAGCAGGTACAACGTCTCGCTTCCAGCCTTCACCGACGCCACCAGCGAATTCACGCGCAGCAGCAGGCGGGCGAAGTAGAAACGCGCGGTGCCAAGCTTGGCACCATAGAACGCCTCGTCTGCCTCACCGGCTCGAGCAGCGCGCGCCATCAAGGCCCACATGTAGCCATAAGCCACGTAGCCGAAGGCCTGTAGGTACTCCACCGAGGCCGCGCCGATCTCGTTAGGGTTGCCCTTGGCCTGCGCCATGACCCACTCGGTCAACCCGTCGAGCTCGTCGAGCGCGGTGGCCAGGGGCTGGGTGAACTCATCCAGCTCGGCGCCAGCGCTGCCAATGAACTGACGGATCTCATCGGAGAACAGACGGTAGAACGCGCCGCCACTGCCGACCACCTTGCGCCCCATCAGGTCCAGAGCCTGGATGCCGTTGGTGCCCTCGTAGATCTGGGTGATGCGCACATCGCGCACCAGTTGCTCCTGCCCCCATTCGCGAATGTAGCCGTGACCGCCAAACACCTGCTGGCCGTGGACGGTGCACTCAAGGCCCAGATCGGTGAGGAAGGCCTTGGCCACGGGTGTCAGCAACGCCACCAGCTCTTCGCTGCGCTTGCGTGTGGCGGCATCTTCGCTGTACTTGGCGCTGTCCAGTTGCAGGGCGACATAGGTGGAGAAGGCACGCCCGCCTTCGATCAGCGCCTTCATGGTCAGCAGCATACGACGCACGTCCGGATGGACGATGATCGGGTCAGCGGCCTTGTCTTTGGCTTGCGGGCCGGTCGGTGCCCGGCTCTGCAACCGCTCGCGAGCATACTCGACGGCGTTCTGGTAGGAGCGCTCGGCCGAAGCCAGGCCCTGGATGCCAACGCCCAGGCGCTCGTAGTTCATCATGGTGAACATGGCCGCCAGGCCTTTGTTCGGCTCACCCACCAGGTAACCGGTGGCGTCATCGAAGTTCATCACGCAGGTGGCCGAGGCCTGAATGCCCATCTTGTGCTCGATCGAGCCGCAGGTGACCGGGTTGCGTGAGCCCAGGCTGCCATCTTCGTTGACCAGGAACTTGGGCACCAGGAACAGCGAGATGCCTTTGGGGCCCGCCGGCGCATCCGGCAGCTTGGCCAGTACCAAGTGGATGATGTTCTCGGTCAGGTCGTGCTCGCCGCCGGTGATGAAGATCTTGGTGCCGCTGACCTTGTAACTGCCGTCAGCCTGGGGCTCGGCCTTGGTACGGATGATCCCCAGGTCGGTACCGGCATGGGGCTCGGTCAGGCACATGGAGCCCGCCCAGACACCGGCATACATGTTGGGCAGGTACTTTTCCTTCAGCGCCTCGCTGGCGTGGGCGTTGATCGACAGGCAGGCACCTGCGGTCAGCATCGGGTACAGGCCAAAGGCCAGGCTCGAGGCGTTGACCATCTCTTCGACCTGCGCCGAAATGGCTTTGGGCATGCCCATGCCGCCGAACAGCGGGTCACCACCCACGCCCACCCAGCCGCCTTCGGCGTAGGTCTTGTAGGCCTCGATGAAGCCCGCCGGGGTGCGCACGGCACCGTTGTCCCAATGGCAGCCTTCTTCATCACCGCTACGGCTTAGCCCAGCGATGGTCTTGCCGGTGACCTTGCCCGCCTCTTCCAGCACAGCCATGGCGGTATCCTGATCGACCGCCTCGGCCAAGGCCGGCAGTTGCGACCAGAGCTTAGCCACCTCGAAGACTTCATTCAGAACGAAACGCATGTCGCGCAGCGGCGCTTTGTACTCAGCCATGACAACCTCTCGCTATCAGGTCGGGGCGGTCCCACAGGACCGCGACACTAGGTTGAAGCCAGTGTAACCGAACAACTTTTACGAGACATAGGGTCATCATGCGACCAATTAGTCACATTCAGTCACGGCGATCATGACGCCATGCGAACCGCCCCGCGCCGGGGATGCTGCCCGAAAACCACGACGCAGTTACGACCGGCCCCCTTGGCGCTGTACAGCGCCTCGTCGGCGGACTTGAGCACTTCATCCGGTGAGCGATGATCCACCTGGCGTTCCGCGACACCAATGCTGATGGTCACCGAAACCGTACTGCCCGCGCCGCCCGCGCGGCGCTGACGTCCGGCCGAGTCGTCCTGTGGGCGGCTGTTCTGGTCACGCAACTGGATCGCATAGTTGGCGATCATTTCCCGCACCGCTTCCAGGTGCGGCGTGCACTCCTCGACCGTCTTGCCGGCAAAGACCAGCGCGAACTCCTCGCCACCGTAGCGATAGGCACGCCCACCGCCGGTGACACGCCCCAAGCGACTGGCGACCAGACGCAACACTTGGTCACCGACATCATGGCCATGGGTGTCGTTGAATTTCTTGAAGTGGTCCACGTCGGTCATCGCGATCACATAGTTGCGCCCCAGACGCTGCATGCGCTCATTCAGAGCGCGGCGCCCCGGCAGGCCGGTCAGCTCATCGCGAAAGGCCATTTGATAGGCCTCATGAGACACCGCCGCCGCGATCATCAGCATGACCTGGCTGCACATGATGTTGAGGGTGAACGGCAGGATGAATGTCTTGGGCAACATCCAGAAGATGCCGATCAGACCGATGATCTGCGCCGCATGCAAGGGTCGCGGCTGGCGCAGGTACTGCACCACCAAAAGAACGAACATCCCCAGGAACAGCGGGTAGGCCAGCTGGATCAGGCTCATCCATTGACCATGCAGCGATGGCCAACGTATCTCCGCCAACCAGCTCAGCAGTGCCTGCGGAAAACTTTGCTCCAACGCCACCGCCACGCTGCCGACGGCGAACAGCACGGCGAAGCGGGCGAGCAGGTCCTGGGCCAGGTGGGTGCGCTCCTGCCACGCCGCGAACAGCCCGAACAGAATGGGCAACAGCAGGCAGACCAGGTGGAACACGACCGCCGCGTCCTCTCGGACCCGGCCATTGTCGCGGTAGAAATCGGTCTGCGTGTCGAGCAGGAAATAGGCGATGTACACCGTGACCATCAAGAACAGCTCGCGCTGACGACGGTACACCGCGCAATAGGCACCGCCGAGCAACAGCACCAATGTCGGTAGCACATTGAACAGGGAGGTGAAGAAGACACTGAGGTCCCTCACATAAGCTGCTGCCAGCCCCGACAGCAACAGGAACAACGAAGGCAGGAAATGGCTCACGCGTACAGCGGATAAACGAAACAAAAGGCAATCTCCGACCCGGCAGATCAATAATAGCATTGTGCCTCTAGTTCATCGGCAGCGCACATGAATAGATGAATACACGGGACGTTTAAAACGATTGCTGGATGTGTGCTTCCAGCGCCAGACATAAAAAAACCGCCTGCCGGTGAAGGCAGGCGGTTCTTTCAGGCTACCGCGTGGCTCAGCAGGACAGACCGAAGTCTTCTTCCTTCATGGCCATCAGGTTGCCCGCGCCGGACAGCATTGCCGCCACGTGCGCACGGGTACGCGGCAGGATACGCTGGAAGTAGAAGCGCGCGGTTTGCAGCTTGGCAGTGTAGAACGCCTCTTCGCTGGTGCCGGCAGCCAGCTTCTCGGCAGCCAGGCGGGCGATGTCGGCCCAGAAGTACGCCAGGCAGGCGTAGCCGGAATACATCAGGTAGTCCACCGAGGCAGCACCGACTTCCTCGCGGTCTTTCATCGCGGCCATGCCCACCTTCATGGTCAGCTCGCCCCACTCCTTGTTCAGCGCGGCCAGCGGCTCGACGAACTCCTTGACGGCTTCGTTGCCTTCCTGGGCCTGGCAGAACTTGTGCACGATCTTGGTGAAGCCCTTGAGCGCCTCGCCCTGGGTCATCAGCACCTTACGACCGAGCAGGTCCAGGGCCTGGATACCGGTGGTGCCCTCGTACAGCATGGAGATACGGCTGTCGCGCACGTTCTGCTCCATGCCCCACTCGGCGATGAAGCCGTGGCCGCCGTAGATCTGCACACCGTGGTTGGCGGCCTCAAAGCCGACTTCGGTCATGAAGGCCTTGGCGATCGGGGTCATGAAGGCCAGCAGGGCGTCGGCTTTCTTGCGCTCTTCCTCGTCCTGGCTGTACTTGACGATGTCCACCTGTTTGGCGGTGAAGTAGACCATGGCGCGGTTGCCTTCGGCAAAGGCCTTCATGGTCAGCAGCATGCGACGCACATCCGGGTGGACGATGATCGGGTCGGCGGCTTTGTCTGGGGCTTTCGGGCCGGTCAGCGAACGCATCTGCAGACGCTCGCGGGCATACTTCAGGCCACCCTGGAAAGCCACCTCGGCATGGGCCAGGCCCTGCAACGCGGTGCCCAGGCGAGCGGTGTTCATAAAGGTGAACATGCAGTTCAGGCCCTTGTTGGCAGGGCCAATCAGGAAGCCAGTAGCGCCGTCGAAGTTCATCACGCAGGTGGCGTTGCCGTGGATACCCATCTTGTGCTCGATGGAGCCACAGCTCACGGCGTTGCGCTCGCCCACACCACCTTCGGCGTTGGGCAGGAACTTCGGCACGATGAACAGCGAGATGCCCTTGGTGCCCGCCGGGGCATCGGGCAGGCGGGCGAGGACGATATGGACGATGTTGTCGGCCATGTCGTGCTCGCCAGCGGAAATGAAAATCTTGGTGCCGGACACCTTGTAGGAACCATCCGCCTGAGGCTCGGCCTTCGTGCGCAGCATGCCCAGGTCAGTACCGCAGTGCGGCTCGGTCAGGCACATGGTGCCGGTCCATTCACCGGTCACCAGTTTGGTCAGGTAGGTGTGCTGCTGCTCAGCGGTGCCGTGGGCAGACAGGGTGTTCATGGCGCCATGGGACAGGCCTGGGTACATGCCCCAGGACCAGTTGGACTCACCGACCATTTCGCTGATGGCAAGGCCCAGGGACTCAGGCAGGCCTTGGCCGCCGTGTTCGACGTCATGTGCAAGGCTCGGCCAGCCACCTTCGACGAACTGCTGGTAGGCCTCCTTGAAACCGGTCGGGGTCTTAACGCCCGACTCGCTCCAGGTGCAGCCTTCCAGGTCACCGACACGGTTCAGCGGCGCCAGCACCTGTTCACAGAACTTCGCGCCTTCCTCGAGGATCGCGTCGACCATGTCGGGCGTGGCGTCCTGGCAACCCGGCAGGCTCTGATAATGCGCCTCGTAGCCGAGCAGCTCGTCACGGACGAAGCGAATATCACGCAAGGGGGCTTTGTAATCAGGCATAGCGATGAACCTCTGTGATGAGTCCAGTGGAGAGACCGCAGGTACCAACCAGCTCTTGGCGGCTTTCGGTCAAACAGTTGTTTGAAACTTACGTTTAGCTCCGCCCAATGTCAAGGATGGACTATGGTGCCATTTACGCCGCGAAACATGACATATACGCCATGACTTCCTAGACAACCTTGGATGCCGCAGCCTGTTCTCGGGCTTACCCGCGAACAGGACGACACAGACAACGAAGCCGTCTGGTTGAGATCAGAAAATCAGCGTGTAGAACCGCCGCTCCACAAGAAGTCTAGGCGGTGCGTGAGGGGTTGGATCAGACGTAGGTATCGATGAACCGGCCAAGCATTTCGTCCGAGGCCTTGGCGACTTTCACGCCCAGTGCGACTTCATGCTTGCCCAGCGCCAACTCGACGGTGCTGGTGGCCAGGTCCATCTGCTGGCTGCGATCGACCGCCCGCAGGCGCTCGGCCTGATAGTCGCTGGACTGGCTGGTGGCGGCACGCTCGACGGTGCTGCTGGCGATTTGACTGGCGGCTTGGTCGACTCGGTTCTGCCCGGCCTGGATGGCGCCAAGGCCAGCGTAATAGGCAGTGCTACCGGTGATTTCCATGTCGGGACTCCAAAGACGCAGGATGCAAGGTCAGGCTTATTAAAGCAGCCGAAAGCGCAAAAGGCCCGTTTAAATACCTAATAGCCTTGTGCCACTTAATAGACAATGCTGAGCACGTCAATCCAGAAGATCCAGGTGCAGGTGCTCCGCCACGGCCTCGGCCGTGGCCTGCTTGAGCCTTGGCACCCGCCCCAGGCAAGGCGCCGGCAATCGCTCGGCGAGGCTGGCGAGGTTCTCTTCCAGACGCGACGTCCGCGGGTCGACGATATTGGCCACCCACCCCGCCAGTTGCAGCCCGTCACGGGCGATCGCTTCGGCGCTCAGCAAAGCGTGGTTGATACAACCCAGACGCACACCCACCACCAGGATCACCGGCAGCTTCAAGGCTATGGCCAGGTCCGACAGATTGGCATGGGCGGACAACGGCACCCGCCAGCCCCCCGCCCCCTCCACCAGCGTGAAGTCGGCCCCCTGGGCCAGTACATGCTGCATCGCCTGCAGCAGCACCGGCACGTCCAGGCTGACCCCAGCCTCACGCGCCGCCACATGCGGAGCGATGGCCGGCTCGAACGCGAACGGATTGACCTGCTCGTAAGGCAGCTTCACCGAGCTTTCGGCGATCAGGGCCAGGGCATCGGCGTTGCGCAGGCCCTTGGCGCCTGGCGTGCAGCCTGATGCCACCGGCTTGGCGCCCAGGGTGCTCAAGCCCTCCAACCGCGCCGCATGAAGCAGCCCGGCCGCGATGGTGGTCTTGCCGACATCGGTGTCGGTGCCCGCGATGAAATAGGCCTGGCTCATCTTATGCCTCGTCCGCCAAGGGTTTGCGCAGTACGCCATAGACCACTTGGTAGGTGGCCGGCAGGCCCTCGGGCTGACGGAAGCCTTCATAGGCCTGCAACAGGCCCTGCATCCGCGCCCGCCCGGTCAGGCCCGAAGGCCGCCCAGGGTTGAGATTGTGCGCCCCCAGGGCCTTGAGCTCGTGGGTCAGGCTGCGCACGTCCGGGTAATGCAGTACATGCGGGCGACGCTCCAGGCCAAGCACCTGCAGGCCACTCTGGCCACACAGCCGCTGATAGTCCTCCAAGCGTCGGAAACGATTGACGTGGACCAAGCCGTCCACTACCTGCCAACTGGCACGCAGTTCATCGAGGGTGCCGACGCACAGGCTGCTGAATGCCAGCACCCCGCCCGGCCGCAGCACACGGCGGGCTTCGCTCAGCACGCTGCCGAACTGGTCGCACCATTGCACCGCCAAGCTGGAGAACACCAGGTCGACACTGTCATCGCGCAACGGCAGCCGCTCGGCATCGCCCGCCACATGATGATGCGCCCCACCCTGTTCACGGGCATGGCGCAGCATGCCTTCGGCGATGTCCACCGCCACCCCAGTGGCAGCGCTGAAGCGCTCGGCCAGGGCGCGACTGAAATGCCCCGTGCCACTGCCCAGGTCAAGCCAGCGCGCAGGCTGCAGATCGGCAGGCAGCTGGCCGAGCAGCGCCAGCCCCACCGCCCGTTGCAGGGCCGCTACGCTGTCGTAGCTGGCTGCGGCGCGGGAGAACGAGGCCGCCACCTGGCGCTTGTCCGGCAGGGTGCCGGGCAGGGTCGGACGGGAAAGGTCAGTCATCGCCACTCTCATGCAAGAAACTCTTGATGCCCGCCGCCAGCTCCTGTGGATATTCCAGCAGGAAGGCGTGGGAACTGTCTTCGACCAGGCCGACTTCCACATCCGGCAACAACTCGCTCAAGGCCTTGGCTGCCTCCGCCGGCACCAGCGCATCGCTGCCGGCGAACAGGTGCAACTGCGGCCCGCCGTACTGCTCCAGGGCATTGCGGGTGTCCAGCTTGGCCAGGACTTCCAACCCTGTGGCCAGGTAAAGCGGATCGGTGTCCGGCACACCGACACCCAACTGGCGCAGTAGCGTGCGCGGCATCTGCGCACCATCGCTGCACAGGCTGCGAAAACGCTTGAGGGTCACCTGGGGATGGCTGCGACAGCCATCGAGGAAAGTGCCGAAGGTGTCCACCGCCATGCCATGGGACCAATCAGCGCGCTGGACGAAGCTCGGATTGCTGCCGAGCGTCACCAGACCACAGCAGTGATCGCCACGCTTGTGCGCCAGGGCACTGGCGAGCATGCCACCGAACGACCAGCCGCCCAGCCAACTGTCGGTGGGCAGCTTGCGGTCCAGGTAATCGACCCAGGCCTGGACATCGGCATCGGCGAGCTCCGGCAGCGGCATCAGCTCGACCTGCAGACGCGAATCCTGGGCCCTGAGACTTGCAGCCAGGGGTTCAAGTGCAGCAGTGCCCAGGCCCCAGCCGGGCAAGAGGATCAGTCGGTTACGCATCGGCGGACTCCAGCAGTGGGTAACACTCGGCCAATGCATTCAACAATAGCTGGACCTGCGCCTCGCTGTGGGCCGCGCTCAGGGTCACGCGCAGGCGTGCGCTACCGGCGGGGACGGTCGGTGGGCGGATCGCGGTCACCAGCAAGCCCCGCTCACGCAGCATCCGGGACAACTGCAGGGCGCGTGGGCTGTCGCCGATCAGGATCGGCTGGATCGCGGTCGGGCTGTCCATCAGCGCCAGCCCGATCTGCTCGGTGCCCTCGCGGAACTGACGGATCAACGCCGCCAGATGCTCGCGGCGCCAGGTCTCGCGGCGCAGCAGCTCAAGACTCTTGAGCGTGGCGCAGGCCAACGCTGGCGGCTGGCTGGTGGTGTAGATGTAGGGACGGGCGAATTGCACCAACGCCTCGATTAGCTCCTCGCTGCCGGCCACGAAAGCGCCGGCGGTGCCGCACGCTTTGCCCAGGGTGCCGATCAGCACCGGAACATCCTCAACGCCCAGGCCGAAATGCTCGACGATGCCGCCACCCTGGGCACCGAGCGTGCCCAGTCCATGGGCGTCATCGACCATCAGCCAGGCGTCATGAGCACGGGCGGCCTTGGCCAGCGCAGGCAGGTCGGCCAGGTCGCCGTCCATGCTGAACACGCCATCGGTGACCACAAGCGTATTGCCGGTCGCCCTCTCCAGGCGGCTGGTCAGGCTGTCGGGGTCGTTGTGCAGGTAGCGGCTGAAACGCGCACCGCTGAGCAGGCCGCCATCGAGCAGCGAGGCATGATTGAGACGGTCCTGCAGCACCGTGTCGCCCTGCCCCACCAAGGCAGTGATGGCGCCCAGGTTGGCCATGTAGCCGGTGGAAAACAGCAGCGCGCGTGGCCGTCCGGTCAGTTCGGCCAGGGCTTCTTCCACCTGGTGATGAGGCGTGCTGTGGCCGACCACCAGATGCGAGGCGCCTCCTCCCACGCCCCAGCGCTCGGCGCCTGCACGCCAGGCGGCGATCACTTCCGGGTGGTTGGCCAGCCCTAGGTAATCGTTGCTGCAGAAGGCCAAGAGCGGCTGGCCATCGACCACCACCTCCGGCCCCTGGGGGCTTTCAAGCAACGGCCGCTGCCGGTACAGATCCGCGGCGCGTCGTTCGGCCAGGCGCGTCGCAAGGTCGAAAGCCATGTCAGGCCTGTGCTGCGTCGTAGAACAGCTCGCTGCTGCGTTGTTCGACCAGTGCCTGCTCGATAGCCGCCTGGTGCACTTCATCGGCGTGCTCTTCACGCGCTTCGGGCTGGATGCCAAGACGGGCGAACAGTTGCATGTCCTTGTCAGCTTGCGGGTTGCCGGTGGTCAGCAGCTTCTCGCCATAGAAGATCGAGTTGGCGCCAGCCATGAAGGCCAGGGCCTGCATCTGTTCATTCATCTGCTCGCGGCCAGCGGAGAGACGCACGTGGGACTTGGGCATAAGGATGCGCGCTACCGCGAGCATGCGGATGAAGTCGAACGGGTCGACGTCTTCTTCCTCGGCCAGCGGCGTACCGGCGACCTTGACCAGCATGTTGATCGGTACCGACTCCGGATGCTCCGGCAGGTTGGCCAGCTGGATCAGCAGGCCGGCGCGGTCATCGAGCGACTCGCCCATGCCGAGGATGCCACCGGAGCAGATCTTCATCCCGGCATCGCGCACATAGGCCAGGGTCTGCAGACGCTCGGCGTAGGTGCGGGTGGTGATGATGCTGCCGTAGAACTCCGGCGAGGTATCCAGGTTGTGGTTGTAGTAGTCCAGGCCGGCCTCAGCCAAGGCCTTGGTCTGCTCCTGATCGAGCTTGCCGAGGGTCATGCAGGTTTCCAGGCCCATGGCCTTGACGCCTTTGACCATCTCCAGGACGTAGGGCATGTCCTTGGCCGACGGGTGCTTCCAGGCCGCGCCCATGCAGAAGCGGGTGGAGCCGATGGCCTTGGCCCGAGCGGCTTCTTCCAGCACCTTCTGCACTTCCATCAGCTTCTGTTTTTCCAGGCCGGTGTTGTAGTGGCCGGACTGCGGACAATATTTGCAATCTTCCGGGCAGGCGCCGGTCTTGATCGACAGCAGCGTGGAAACCTGCACGCGGTTTGGGTCGAAGTGCGCGCGGTGCACGGTCTGCGCCTGGAACAGCAGGTCGTTGAACGGCTGTTGGAACAGGGCCTTGACCTCGACCAGGGACCAGTCGTGACGTGTTGTTGCAGTTGTGCTGGCGCTCATCGGTGTTTCCTTGTTTAGGCTCTTGCTGGCGCCGGGACAGGAAAGCCCGCCAGCGCATCACGGATAGATCGCATACTCATGGAAGGCCCATGCACTGTCAACCACTCGCAAAACACTTGGTTTACAAGTGTATAAATATTAGCCAGCACTGTTTACTCTGTGACGAGCCCGCCGACCAGGCCTATACCCTGTGTACCGAATGCGAACACGCGCTACCCTGGCTGGACGATCACTGCATCCGATGCGCCCTACCCCTGCCGATGGCCGGTTTGACCTGCGGCCAATGCAGCCGCTATATGCCGGCCTTCAACCACGTCGTGGCGCCCTGGTACTTCGGATTTCCCATCGACACGCTGGTGAGCCGGTTCAAGCATCACAGCCAGTGGCCGCTTGGCCGATTGATGGCCCGTTTGCTGGGCCAGGCGCTGTCGCATCGCTTCGCCGAGGGGCTGGCAAAACCTGACCAGTTGTTACCCGTACCCCTGACCGCTCGTCGACTGCGCCGACGAGGGTTCAACCAGGCTGCCTTGCTGGCACGGTGGCTATCCGCGCAAGTGAACATCCCCTGCAACGAGCAGTTGCTGCGCCGGACCCGCGACACCCCTGCCCAACAAACCCTTGGCGCCAAGGCCCGGCGGCGCAACCTGCGCCAGGCGTTCGGGCTTGCACCCGATGCGCGGCTCGATGGCCTTCACCTGGCCATCGTCGATGACGTGTTGACCACCGGCGCCACCGCCCAGGCCATCGCCACGCTGCTGCGCAAAGCCGGTGCCCGCCGGGTCGATGTGTATTGCCTGGCGCGCACGCCCAAACCAGGGCAGGTGTGAGCGGTGCTGGCACCTGCGCAGGGAGGGCACCTTGTCTTGACTTGCCGGCAGGCCACCGGCACCGTCACAGCATCTTCACCAAGACCGACGTCCGTCATGTCACTACCTGCCCTGCTCACCCAGCACATCGCCCGTCGCCCTCAGCGCATCGCCTTGCTGCAACATGTCGCCGAACAAGGTTCGATCACCCGCGCTGCCAAGGCCGCCGGCATCAGCTACAAAGCTGCCTGGGACGCTATCGATGAGCTCAACAACCTGGCCACCCAACCCCTGGTGGAGCGCAGCACGGGCGGACGTGGGGGTGGCGGCGCGCGTCTGTCGGCCGAAGGCGAGCGGGTATTGCGCCTGTATCAACGTTTGCAAACCCTGCAGGCCCAGTTGCTGGACGCCGCCGAAGAAAGCAGCGACCTCGATCTGCTCGGCCGCCTGATGCTGCGTACCAGTGCCCGCAACCAGCTGCAAGGACGCATCAGCGGATTGCGCCGCGAAGGGCGGCACGACCGGGTCAGCCTCGATCTCGGCGGCGGGCTGCAGATCGAGGCACTGATCACCCGAGGCAGCACCGAGCGTCTGGAGCTGACGCTCGATGCCACCGTGGTCGCGCTGCTCAAGGCCGGCTGGGTGCAATTGCTGGTCGAGGGCGATCACGTCGAAGCAGGGAGCAATTGCCTGAAGGCCACCGTCGAACACGTGCTGACCGATGAAGACGGGCCCAGCGAGGTGCGGCTGGTGCTGGGTAACGGGCAGACCCTGTGCGCCTTTGCCGACGAGCACTGGCTCGAACAGCATCAGCTGGGCGCCGGTAGCCAAGTGCGTGTGCAGTTTCATCCGTCTTATGTGTTGCTGGGGGTTCCGGTGTAACAGGGTCAGGGCAGCCCCAGGCCAACCTGCGCTACCATGGCACCTTATCCTGCCGCCGTGCCCGGAGCCTTCATGTCCCACCCCTTCGACACCCTTACCCCCGACCTGGTCCTGGACGCCGTGGAAAGCCTGGGCTTTCTCAGCGATGCCCGGGTGCTGGCCCTCAACAGCTACGAGAACCGGGTCTACCAGGTAGGTATCGAAGGCGCGCAACCGCTGATCGCCAAGTTCTACCGCCCCGGACGCTGGACGGACGATGCGATCCTCGAGGAACACCGCTTCAGCGCCGAACTGGCCGAATGCGACGTTCCAGTGGTAGCTCCCCTGCTGCACGAAGGTCGCAGCCTGTTCGAACACCAGGGCTTTCGTTTCACGCTGTTTCCTCGCCGAGGCGGCCACGCCCCGGAGCCGGGCAATCTCGATCAGCTCTACCGCCTGGGCCAACTGCTCGGGCGCTTGCACGCGGTAGGCGCTGCCCGCCCCTTCGAGCACCGCGAAGCGCTGGCGGTGGATAACTTCGGTCATGCCTCGCTGCACACCTTGCTCGAAGGCGACTTCGTCCCCAACGAACTGCGACCAGCTTTCGAATCCGTTGCCCGCGACCTGCTGCAACGGGTCGAACGCCTCTACGCCCGCACCCCGCATGAAGTGATTCGCCTGCACGGCGACTGCCACCCAGGCAACCTGATGTTCCGCGACGAGGCCTTCCATATCGTCGACCTGGATGACTGCCGCATGGGCCCTGCGGTCCAGGACCTGTGGATGATGCTCGCCGGCAGCCGCGAGGAGCGCATGGGCCAGTTGGCGGAGCTGATCGACGGCTACAACGAATTTCACGACTTCGACCCGCGCCAACTGGCCTTGATCGAACCGCTGCGTGCCCTGCGCCAGCTGCACTACAGCGCTTGGCTGGCCCGGCGCTGGGACGACCCGGCATTCCCGCCGAGCTTCCCCTGGTTCGGCCAGCCGCGCTACTGGGGCGATCAGATCCTCGCCCTGCGCGAACAGATCGCAGCGCTCGATGAAGAACCACTGAAATTGTTTTAGAAGCGACAGGTGGTCTGTCTACAATAGGCGTGCAGTATTTAGTTACCTAAGCAAGGACTCTCCATGCACGCCGCCAACCCGCGCCGCGGGTACATCCTGGGCCTGAGCGCCTACATCATCTGGGGCCTGTTCCCCCTGTACTTCAAAGCCATCCAGAGCGTCCCGGCGGTGGAAATCATCGTCCACCGCGTACTCTGGTCGGCGCTGTTCGGCTCGCTCCTGCTGCTGGTCTGGAAGCACCCGGGCTGGTGGCGCGAACTGCGTGAAAACCCGCGGCGCCTGGGCATCCTGGCCCTGAGCGGGGCGTTGATCGCCGGCAACTGGCTGACCTATGTGTGGTCGGTGAACAACGGACGCATGCTCGAAGCCAGCCTGGGTTACTACATCAACCCCTTGGTGAACGTCCTGCTGGGCATGTTGTTGCTCGGCGAGCGCCTGCGTCGCCTGCAATGGCTGGCAGTGGGCCTGGCGGCGGTGGGTGTGGCCCAGCAGGTGTGGCAAGTCGGCAGCCTGCCTTGGGTGTCGCTGGTGCTGGCGTTGTCGTTCGGCTTCTATGGCCTGATCCGCAAACAGGCACCGGTGGCAGCCCTGCCTGGCCTGGTGGTGGAAACCTGGATGCTGGTGCCCCTGGCTGCCGGTTGGTTGCTCCTCAACCCAGAGGCGACCAGCGCCCACGCCAGCTTCTATACCAGCAGCGAAGCCCTCTGGCTGATGGCAGCCGGGCCGGTCACCCTGGTTCCGCTGGTGTGCTTCAACGCCGCCGCGCGTCACCTGCCCTACACCACCCTGGGCTTCCTGCAGTACCTGGCGCCGACCCTGGTTCTGCTGCAGGCGGTACTGCTGTTCGGTGAACACCTGTCGTCCAGCACACTGCTGGCGTTCGTCTTCATCTGGGCAGGCCTGGCCCTCTACAGCGTGGATGCCTGGCTGAGCCTGCGCAAACGCGCCTGATCAAAAAACGAACAAACCGCTGCAAGCCACGTATGGCGTGGCCTGCAGCGATGTCTCCAAAGGTTATCCACACCCTCGTCCCCGCGCTTTGTGCACAACACACTGAAATCTGGACATTTTTTGCTCAAAGCGCCAGAAGCCCTGACAGGCCTGGGCTACAGCGGTGCGCCCCCAGGTTATCCACAGCGCCGCCCCCACGAATCTGGGATAACCCTTCCACGGGATTACCCGCCAGCATTCACTCTTCGGGCCGCAACTTCAGCTCGACCATCAGATCATCCGCCAGGCTCTCCAGCCGCCGTTGCAGGTCATCCAGCGATAACGTCAGTGGCAGCGCCAACAATGCATCGGCGCAGAACAGCGGCTCGCTGCTCATCGGCGCCGGGCGCACCTCGGTCGTGAAGCGCTCCAGATTCACGCCCTGCTCGGCCAACAACCGGGTGATGTCGCGCACGATCCCGGGGCGGTCGTTGCCCACCAGCTCCATGGCGATCGGTTTCCAGGTGCAGGAAGGCTCGATGCCGCTCTCGGCGATCAGCACGCGAATGTCGTGGCTGGAAAGCTTGTGCAGGGCCTCCACCAAATCGTCATAGGACTCGGCCGGCACCGCCACACGCAGGATCCCGGCAAACTGCCCGGCCATCCGCGACATGCGACTCTCCAGCCAGTTACCGTTATGCTCGGCAATGCATTGAGCGATACGCTCGACCTGCCCGGCTTTATCGGGGGCAATCACTGTCAGTACGAGATGGTCCACGGGGCCGCTCCTGAGCTCTGCTGTTGGGTCTGGGACACCGCTGCGCGCGGCGAAATACGGGGGCATCGCCTCAGTATAGGCAAGGCGCGGCAACCTGCCGCAGGGCGGTTCGCACAACTAATCGTGTACTGTTTCAAGATTTATCTGGAACAATCCACCTGTTTTTTGCGAACATATCCTCTCCCAGCGTGACCATACGCGACCGATTGGTCGCACAACGACGCTTTTAGTCTGATTTTCACCGGCCTACTGCCTCATGTAGTATGCCTCGGTGCGGACTACAAAACGTCGATTGGATGTCTGCCAAGGCGCCTGTGAAAATACGCAACCCGCCCGCCAGCCCGTCTGGCGAGCCGCACCCAGCCGCGCTCATATGATGAGGGCAAGTACTGGTGCCGTGTTTAGAGAAGCGCTACAGGCTTAATACAGAAGAGCGAAATAGCTGAGCAGAGTGAGGCAAGCAATGACTGGATACGTTCAAGTCGGTGGCCTTCAGGTCGCCAAGGTCCTGTACGACTTCGTCAACGACGAAGCCATTCCAGGGACCGGCATCGTCGCCGAGCAGTTCTGGGCGGGTGCGGAAAAGATCATCAATGACCTCGCTCCAAAGAACAAAGCCCTGCTCGCCAAGCGCGACGAACTGCAAGCCAAGATCGATGCCTGGCACCAGGCACGCAAAGGCCAGGCCCATGACGCCGCGGCCTACAAGCGCTTCCTCCAGGAAATCGGCTACCTGCTGCCACAAGCCGAGGATTTCCACGCCACCACCGAGAACGTGGACGAAGAAATCGCCCACATGGCCGGCCCACAGCTGGTCGTACCGGTGATGAATGCCCGCTTCGCCCTGAACGCCGCCAACGCCCGTTGGGGTTCGTTGTACGACGCACTTTATGGCACTGACGCCATCAGCGACGAAGGCGGCGCCGAGAAAGGCCAAGGCTATAACCCGGTCCGTGGCAACAAGGTCATTGCCTTCGGTCGCGCCTTCCTCGACGAAGCCGCGCCCCTGGCTGCCGGCTCCCACGCCGACTCCACCGGCTACCGCATCGACGGTGGCAAGCTGATCGTCGCTCTCAAGGGCGGCAGCAACAGCGGCCTGCGCGATGACGCCCAGCTGATCGGTTTCCGGGGTGACGCCAGCACCCCGACCGCCATCTTGCTCAAGCACAACGGCCTGCACTTCGAACTCCAGTTCGATGCCAGCACCCCGGTCGGCAGCACCGACGCCGCCGGCGTGAAGGACATCCTGATGGAATCGGCCCTGACCACCATCATGGACTGCGAAGACTCCGTCGCCGCGGTCGATGCCGATGACAAGGTCGTGGTCTACCGCAACTGGCTGGGCCTGATGAAAGGCGACCTGTCCGAGAGCGTGACCAAAGGTGGCAAGACCTTCACTCGCACCATGAACCCTGACCGCGAGTACACCGCGCCCGCCGGTGGCACCGTCACCCTGCACGGTCGTTCGCTGCTGTTCGTGCGCAACGTCGGTCACTTGATGACCAACCCGGCGATCCTCGATGCCCAAGGCAACGAGATTCCCGAAGGTATCCAGGACGGCCTGTTCACCAACCTGATCGCCCTGCACAACCTCAAGGGCAACACCAGCCGCAAGAACACCCGCACTGGCAGCGTCTACATCGTCAAGCCGAAAATGCACGGCCCGGAGGAAGTAGCCTTCGCCGCCGAGATCTTCAGCCGCGTCGAAGACCTGCTGGGCATGAAGCGCAACACCGTCAAGGTCGGCATCATGGACGAGGAACGCCGTACCACGGTCAACCTCAAGTCCTGCATCAAGGCTGCTGCCGAGCGCGTGGTATTCATCAACACCGGCTTCCTCGACCGTACCGGTGATGAAATCCACACTTCCATGGAAGCCGGTGCCGTGGTGCGCAAAGGCGCCATGAAGAACGAGAAGTGGATCGGCGCCTACGAGAACAACAACGTCGACATCGGCTTGGCCACGGGTTTGCAGGGCCGCGCCCAGATCGGCAAGGGCATGTGGGCCATGCCGGACCTGATGGCGGCCATGCTCGAGCAGAAGATCGCTCACCCACTGGCCGGCGCCAACACCGCCTGGGTACCATCGCCGACCGCCGCCACCCTGCACGCCCTGCACTACCACAAGGTCAATGTGCAGGAGCGTCAGCGCGAGCTGGCCAAGCGCGCACCGGCTTCGGTGGACGACATCCTGACCATTCCGCTGGCGGCCGACACCAACTGGTCGGAAGAAGAGATCCGCAACGAGCTGGACAACAACGCCCAGGGCATCCTGGGTTACGTGGTCCGCTGGATCGACCAGGGTGTAGGCTGCTCCAAGGTGCCGGACATCAATGATGTCGGTCTGATGGAAGACCGCGCCACCTTGCGTATCTCCGCCCAACTGCTGGCCAACTGGCTGCGCCATGGCATCGTCAGCCAGGCGCAGATTCTGGAAAGCCTCAAGCGCATGGCAGCGGTGGTCGACAAGCAGAACGCCGGTGACGCCCTGTACCGCCCGATGGCACCGAACTTCGATGACAACATCGCGTTCCAGGCCGCTATCGAGCTGGTCATCGAAGGCACCAAGCAGCCGAACGGCTACACCGAGCCAGTGCTGCACCGTCGTCGCCGCGAGTTCAAGGCACGTAACGGGCTGTAAAACCTTTTGGGGCCGCTCTGCGGCCCCAATGCTTTACTCGATCCCCAATTCCTTTCTCACCAGTTCCAGCAACCTGTCCAGGTCCACCGGCTTGAGCAGGAAATCCACCACCCCCAGGTGCATGACGTCCACCGCCTCCTTCACATCAGTGTCGCCCGACACCACGATGATCGAAAGTGCCGCGCATGCCGACTCGCGTACCAGCCGAATCAGTTCCAGCCCGTCCTTGGGCGCCATGCGCAGGTCGGTGATCATCAGGCCGATGTTAGCCCTGCGCTTGAGCAGACCCAGCGCCGCCTGGGCTCCATCAGCAGTGATGCAGTCGATGCCCTTGGATTTGAGGTAAAGGCACAACGCTTCGCGGTTCGCGACATCATCGTCCACCACCAGCACCCGTTGCGACGGCGCCGGCGGAGCGGTCAGCGTGGCCAATGCCTCGCGCTCGTCGTCACTGAGGATGTCGTCATGCTCAGCCATGGTCATCTCGTCAAAAAAATCCCGTTCTAACAGTTCAGACCGCAAAACAATGCTATGCAAGGCACCTTTCGTCGTCTATTTGACACCCAGACGCCTTCCATTCAGGGCATGCCGCACCTTATAGACTTACGTCCAATGGGCACCGCAGGCCCAGCGGCCGACCATGGAGCCTTAGAACAACAGGGCCTGCGCCTAGTGCCCCCTACATGCGGTCAGTTCCATGAGCAAGAAGGACGCCTACAGCCAGGCCGGCAGAACGGCAGTGCTGCAGAACATCCAGGGTACCCTGCAGTTCCTGCAGCGCTTCCCGCCGTTCAACCAGATGGAGCCCAGCCACCTGGCTTACCTGGTGGAACAGTGCCAGCTGCGCTTCTACGCCAGCGGCGAGAGCATCATCAAACCGGCCGACGGCCCGGTCGAACACTTCTACATCGTCAAGCAAGGCCGAGTGGTCGGCGAGCGCCAGCACGTCACCAAGCCGGGCATGGAAACCACCTTCGAGATCGCCAGTGGCGAGTGCTTCCCCCTGGCGGCGCTGCTGGGCGAGCGCGCCACCCGCACCGAGCACCTGGCCGGTGAGGACACCTTTTGCCTGCAACTGAACAAGAGCGCGTTCATCCGCGTGTTCTCGTTGTCCGAGCCGTTTCGCGATTTCGCCTTGCGTGGCGTCAGCAGCCTGCTCGACCAGGTCAACCAGCAAGTGCGCCAACGCGCCGTGGAAACCCTGGGGACCCAGTATTCCCTCAACACGCCGCTAGGCGAGCTGGCCATGCGTCACCCGGTGGTGTGCAC
The DNA here is from genome assembly GCF_051913525.1 of Pseudomonas sp. PKS. Lineage (NCBI taxonomy): Bacteria > Pseudomonadati > Pseudomonadota > Gammaproteobacteria > Pseudomonadales > Pseudomonadaceae > Pseudomonas > Pseudomonas sp. PKS. The sequence continues at coordinate 87,241 of NZ_JBEGDO010000012.1, forward strand.
GCCGGACACCCCTTTGCGCGAAGCCGTGGGGCTGATGCACGAGCAGCAGGTCGGCAGCATCGTCATCGTCGACCCACAGCGCTTCCCTCTCGGCATCTTCACCCTGCGTGACCTGCGCCAGGTGGTGGCCGACGCCAGCGCCGAACTGACCGCGCCGATCGAGCGCTACATGACCGCCCAGCCGTTCTACCTCAGCCCCCAGGCCAGCGCCTTCGACGCCGCCATGGCCATGACCGAACGGCATATCGCCCACGTCTGCCTGGTGGATAACCAACGCCTGTGCGGCGTGGTGTCCGAGCGGGACCTGTTCTCCTTGCAACGGGTCGACCTGGTGCACCTGGCCCGTACCATTCGCCACGCCCCACGCCTGGAGAACCTGGTATCGCTGCGCGGCGAGATCGGCCAACTGGTCGAACGCATGCTTGCCCATGGCGCCTCTTCGACGCAGATCACCCAGATCATTACCCTGCTCAACGACCATACCGTGTGCCGGGTGATCGAGCTGGCCCTGGCCGAACGCGGCGACCCGGGCGTGCCGTTCAGCTGGCTGTGCTTTGGCAGCGAAGGCCGCCGCGAGCAGACCCTGCACACCGACCAGGACAACGGCATTCTCTTCGAAGCCAATGACGCCGCCGAGGCCGAGGCGATTCGCGCCCGACTGCTGCCGCTTGCCCAGTACATCAACCAGTGCCTGGCCCAGTGCGGCTTCACCCTGTGCAAAGGCAATGTCATGGCCGGCAACCCCGAGTTGTGCCTGTCGCGCAGCGAATGGGCGCGCCGCTTCGCCGGCTTCATCCGTGAGGCCAGCCCCGAGAATCTGCTGGGCTCGAGCATCTACTTCGACCTGCGGGTGGTCTGGGGCGACGAACAGGGCTGCGAACAACTGCGCCGCGGTATTCTCGAGCAGGTCGCCGACAACCGCATCTTCCAGCGCATGATGGCCGACAACGCCCTGCGCCAACGCCCGCCGGTAGGGCGCCTGCGCGAGTTCGTGCTGACCCGTCAGGGCAACGACAAGGCCGCGACCCTCGACCTCAAGGTCCAGGGCCTGACACCCTTCGTCGATGGCGCACGCCTGCTGGCGCTGGCCAATGGCATCAAAGCCTGCAATACCCTGGAACGTCTGCGCCACCTGGTAGCCCGAGGCATCATCGAGCCACTGGATGGCGCCGCCTACGAAGAGGCCTACCACTTCATCCAGCAGACCCGCATGCAACAGCACCAGCGCCAGAGCCGCGACAACCTGCCCTACTCCAACCGGCTCGACCCAGACAGCCTCAACCACCTGGACCGACGCATCCTGCGTGAGTCCCTGCGCCAGGCTCAGCGCCTGCAAAGCAGCCTGGCCCTGCGGTACCAGTTATGAGCCTGTTCGCCTGGCTGCGACCGGCCCCGCCGTCGCTGGACGCCGACCTGTGCCAGCGCATTGCGCGCCTGCCCAAGACCGCGCCGACACTGGGCGTGCTGTCGTTGCGCGAGCAGCGCTGGGTAGTGCTGGACCTGGAAACCAGCGGGCTGAACGTCAACCGCGACCAAGTGCTGTCGATCGGTGCAGTAGCCATCGAGGATGGCGCCATCGATTTTCGCCAACAGTTCGAGCGCACCCTGCACCGCCCGGCGCAGAAGACCAACCCCAGCGTCCTGATTCATGGCCTGGGCCCCAGCGCCCTGGCCGCTGGCTGCGACCCGGCTACCGCCCTGCTCGACTTGCTGGAATTCATGGGCGACAGCCCCGTGCTGGCGTTCCACGCGCCCTTCGACCAGCGCATGCTGGCCCGCGCCCTGAAGGACAGCCTCGGCTATCGTCTGCAGCATCACTTCTTCGATGTGGCCGAAATGGCACCGATGCTCAACCCTGATACCGTGCTGCGCGAAGCCAGCCTGGACGACTGGATCGCCCGCTTCGGCCTGCAGGCAGAAGAACGCCACCACGCCAGCGCCGATGCCCTGGTCACAGCCGAACTGGCCCTCATCCTGCTCAGCCAGGCCCGCCGCCAGCAGCTCGACAGCCCCTTGCAGTTGAACCTGCGTCTGCAGCAGTGGCGTCGGCGCAAGACGCAGCAATACAGCTTGTAGCCTTCGTACCGCCTACTGATCGATGCGCGGCAACACCGCATCCAGCCGCTGGTGCAACGCGCTGCTGCTCGGCCAGTTGCGCAACATCCGCGCCCGGTCACGGGCATAGGCCGGGGCGAAGCTGAGCTGGGTGGCGTGCTGGCACATGGCATCCAGGTCGATCAGCGACCATTTACCGTCCTGCCAGAACAGATTGTGCCCCTTTAAATCGCCATGGCTGATGCGCTCGTGAATCAGTTGCTGCATCAGGTGCACCAATGCCTGCACCTGTTCCTCAGGCGCCTCGCCGCTCTCGACGTAAGGCTGGAAACATTCGATCAGGTCCGGCCCGTCGGCATACTCGGTGACCAAAAAGGCTCGGCTGCGCAGGCCCATGACCCGCTCCTCCAACACTGCCAGCGGCCGCGGCGTGGCGATGTCGAGAAATGCGAGACGGTGCCCTTCGATCCAGGAGTGCCAAGCGCGGCTGGGGCGCCAGAAGCGCTTGAACCAGTGGGCGGTGTTCTTGATGTTGTAGCGCTTGAGCACCAACGTGCGGCCATCGACCTCGATACGCGCCACGCTGGCCGCACCGCCGGTCTTGTACAGATGCCCCGCATCGATCAACGCATCGGCGTTTTGCAGTACCGGCAGCATGGCTGGCACTTCGGCGCGACGAATTGCGCGCAGGCCCGAGAGGCTGCGCTCGACGCTGAACAGTGTGCACTCGCGCCCGGCCTTTTCCAGGTAATCCTTCAAGCGCCAGTTGCGCACCTTGTCGATCTGCTTCTGCAAGGCTTCCAGCGGCAGGGCATGCTCGGCATTGGCCAACAAGTAATGGACCAGCAGTTCTTCGATGAACGGCTCCAGGCGCTTGGGCAACTGGGCGAAGAACACGCCGAGGTTTTCCAGCACCCGCTGGCGCGACAGTTGCTGCCCTGGGGTCTCGGCCTTGATGCCGCCTCCGTCGATCAAGTACAGCTGACCGCCATGACGCAGCAGGTTGTCCAGGTGCAGGTCTTCTTGCCACAGGCCCTTGGCGTGCATGTGTGCCACGGCGGCGAGCGCTTCGCCCAGCACCTGCTGCTGCGCGTCGGCCAGCACCGGCAGGTTCTCCACCGCCGCCCAGGCGTCGCCCAGGCTCTGGGCATCTTCGAGGAACTCGAACAACAACCAGCCGCCTTCGCCTTCCTTCAGGCCATCGGCCAACAATTGGGGTGTCGGCAGGCCTTGGCCGGCGAGCAACCTCACACCTTCGAGTTCGCGCTGGAAGTGTCGGGCGGCATTGCCGCCGACCAACAGCTTGGCCAGCACCGGCGTGCCACGCCAGATACCGGCACCGACATAGCGCTGACCCGGCAGCACGCGCAGCAGACTGAGCAATTGCAGGTCCGCGCTGCCGGCCGCATCGGCCAGGGTCACGCTCAGCGGTAACGACGGGCTGCGCCCGGCGCTTTGGAGTTCAGACAAACGCATCAACGCGTCTCCTTTTCACGGCGACGACGCACCAGGCGTTGCAACCAGGTGTCGACCAGGCTGCTGTCGACAGGCTGCTCGAGGTAGGCCGCCAGCAGGCTGCGCACGTCCGCCTCGCCCCAGGCGCAGGCACGGCGCAGCAAGGGTTCCAGGTCCTTGAGCCGGTCACGCATGCCCATTAACAGCGGGCGGGTCTTCTCTAGGTCGATCAACTGGGCCTGCCAGCCTTCGCGACGCTCACGCAGGAAGATGTGCTTGGGGTAGAAACAGCCGTGCACCTGGCCTGCCGCGTGCAGGGTGCGGGCCAGCTGGCCACAGGCCTTGAGGATACTCTCGCGCTGCCCGGTCGCCAGTTGCGGCCACTGGGCCAGCAGGCTGTCCAGGTCGCGCCAGTCATCCAGTGCTCGGGTCATGAGAATGGCGCGGTGCTGGCCGTTGCCCTTGCGTTCACCATAGAACACCGCCTGCAAGGCGGGAATCTTGAGTTTCTGGTAACGGCTGATGTTGCGGAACTCGCGGGCGAAGGTCGGCTCGCCAAACGGCCGGTGCAGGGTCCGCGTGAGGTAGTTGCTCTGACGCTTGAGGTAAAACCCCTTGCCTTCGAGCTCTAGGCGAAACACGCTGCTCCAGCCGCCACGGCCGGTGTTGGGCTCGTCCACGGCTTCGAGCTGCAGCGCCCACAGCGCCTCGAAGTCATTCAGCCCGTGACGTTGCAGCAGCGCCTCGTCGGCGCTGGACAGGTAATCGGTCATTCCCTTCCCTCGAAGAAGCTCACCACCTCACGGATCCGTCGCTTGTCCCTGGAATCCAAGCGCTGGTGACCGCGATACTGCAGGTAAAAGCGCAGGCGCTGGGTTGCCGACAGGTGGTATTTGGCGACCTTGTCCAGGCACGCCAGGTCCTTGATCAAGCGGTGGCGCAGCATCAGGGCACGGCAACCCCGCCAGAAGTCGCCGGTCGGGCAATCGATGAAGAACAACGTCGCCTTGTCGTCCACCAGCAGGTTGCGCCACTTCAGGTCGTTGTGGGCGAAGTTATGATCGTGCATGACCCGGGTATGCCTGGCCAATTGGCGGCTGACATGGTCGACCCAGGAGCGGTCGGCCAGACGCGGGTCCTTGCGTTCGGCCAGGGCGGACAGATCCTCGGTATTGGGCAGCTCGCGGGTGATCATCGCGCCGCGGCCAAAACCCAGGCCGTTGCGTTCCAGGCCCCAGGCCACCACTTCGGCGGTAGGGATTCCCCATTTGGCAAATTGCTTGAGGTTCTGCCACTCGGCCTTGATGCGCGGTCGCCCCACGTAGCGACGCAGGGCCTTGCCGGCACCGGTGTAGCGTTTGACGTAATAGTTGACCCCATCCCGCTCGATGCGCACCACTTCGCTGAGCGGGTCACGGGTGAGGCGTTCACCTTGAAGGGCGAACACCGCATCGAGACTGCCGAAATCCGCCGCCAGGCCTTCGTAGCCTGGTGCCAGTGTCCAACCCGCCATCAGAGCGCATCCCCATAGCGTTGCTTGCGATCGTAGAGTTTCTGCGCCTTGCGCTCGAGCCAGGCGAGCAGCGCGGCCTCATCGGCCAACACCTGGCGCAACGGGCGCTGGAAGTACCCACGCAAGAAGCGCAGCTTGTCGCGGCGCGTCAGGCCGATGTCCAGGGCTGAGAAATACAGGGCAGCCAGGTCCTTGTCGCGCCAGCGGCGGGTGATCTTGTCACGGGTCTGGGCCCGGTGCAGGTCGATTACCGACAGCTTGAAATCTTCCGGCGTCACTGGTCGATCGGTGTGCAGCAGGAAGTGGCAGATGTAGCAGTCGCGGTGGTTGACCCCGGCACGGTGCATGCCGCCAGTCATCTTCGCCACCTCGGCGATCAAGGCCCATTTCAGGCGCGCCTGGGGCGGCTGCTTGACCCAGTCGATGCTGAAGTCTTCCAGGCTGATGGTCGGTGCCAGCTCTTCGGTGACGATGAACGAATGCTGACTCGCCGGGTTGCTGCCGCGCTCGCCGTAGGCTACGGCGGTCATGGTCGGCACGCCGGCTTGGTGTAAACGCTGGATGGCGCGCCACTCCTGGCCGGCGCCGAGGACCGGCAGCTTGGCGCTGAACAGGTTCTTGAAGATCTCACCCCAACCTATGCCGCGGTGGATCTTGACGAAGTACCCCTCGCCCTCGACCTCGGTGCGCAGCGTGCGGCGGCCTTCCAGTTCACGGAACACCTCGCCCTGCAGGGCCTCCACGGCCTCGAAGGGGTCGCGCCCGGCCCACAGGCGCTTGAACGGCTCGGCCAGTATCAGCTTCATGCCTGCTCCTGCCCGAGGATCACGTCGGCGGCGTGCTGCGGCATGCTGTAAAGGTCCGCGGTATCGGCGAAGGCCAGCCCGTTGCGCGCCCAGGCGGCACGCGCCTGGCCGTCTTCGAGCATGCGTTGCAGGTAACGGTTGAGCTGCTCCTGCTCGAACGGCTCGTCCAGCACCAGGCCGCTGTCGGCCTCGGCAATGTAATGGGCATAGCCGCACACTTGGGAAACCAGCACCGGCAGGCCGGCCACCAGGGCCTCCAGCAGCACGGTGCCGGTGTTTTCGTTGTAGGCAGGGTGAATCAGCAAATCGGCCCCGAGCAGGAAGCGCGGGATATCGCTGCGTCCCTTGAGGAACTGCACCTGCTCGCCCAGGCCCAGCGTGGCGCTCTGCAACTGGAACACCTTCGGATCGTCCTGGCCGATGACCATCAGCCGGGTACGCTTGCGCAGCGCCGAGGGCAACGCCGCCAGCGCCTTGAGGCTGCGGTCCACGCCCTTGGTCTTGAAGCCCGAGCCGATCTGCACCAACAGCAGATCGTCCTCGCCCAGCCCGAACTCCTTGCGGAACTCCGCGCGGATCGCCTCGGCGTCGGCCGGGCGTCGGCGGTCCTGGGAAATCCCCGGCGGCAACAGGTGGAAGCGCTCAAGCGGGGTGCCGTAGTGCTTGATGAACAGCGGCTGCTGTACCTCCGAGATCATCAGCACCTCGGTGCGGGCGTCCTTGGCGAACACGGCGCGCTCGTACTCGGCAAAATGCCGGTAGCGGCCCCAGCGGCGGTACAACCCGCCGCGCAAGGTCTGGGCCTTGTCCTCGAAGCAGCCGTCGGCGGCGTAGTAGACATCCAGCCCCGGCATCTTGTTGAAACCGATCAGGCGATCGACCGGGCGCTTGGCCAGGTCCGCAGCCATCCAGGCACTGAGCTTCTCGTTGCGGCGATGGTTGAACAGTGCCTTGACCGGCGCCACCAGCACCTCGAAGCCCGGCGGAATGTCGCCTTCCCAGATCAACGTGTAGACACGGATCTGGTGGCCCCGCTTCTGGCACTCCAAGGCAATGCGCATGAAATCGCGCTGCAGCCCGCCGAAGGGGAAATATTTGTAAAGCACGAAAGCCAGTTGCATCAACGAACATCCTCAGCCAGCAGCAGCGCGCTCAAGCGGCTCGCCACATGCTCGGGATTCAGGCGAGTGAAGCACAGCGGCCACTCGCGTTTGAGATCGAACCGGCGCAAGTCCTCCGCGCTCGGTTTGTAGGTGCACTTCTTCTGCAGGCAGGGCGCGCAGGGGAAGTCGCTGGCCTGGTGGACCTGCACACGCCCGTAGGCGCCGGTCAGGCCAGGGTTGGTCGGGCCGAACAGGGAGATGGTCGGCACATCCAGTGCCGCCGCCAGATGGCCCAGGCCGGTATCCACCGCCACGCAGGCCTTGGCCGCCGCCAGTACGCGGGCAACACCCGCCAGGTTCAACTTGGGCAGGACTTCGCAGTTCTTCAAGCCCTGGGCGATGCGCTCGGCGCGGGCTTTCTCGACCGGGTTGCCCCAGGGCAGGCGAACCTGCAGGTTGCGCCGGCCCAGGCGCTCGGCCAGCTCACGCCAGTAGGCCTCAGGCCAGTGCTTGGTGGCCCAGGTGGTGCCATGCAGGAACACCACGTACGGCGCGGCAGGCGGCAGTTGCAGGCGATCCAGGTCCAGGCCGTAGCGGCCGAGGCCTTCGGGCAGGTCATAGGCCAGGGCCAGGGCGAACAGTTGACGCACCCGCTCCACGGCATGCTGACCGACGGCGACCGACAACCGTCGGTCATAGAAGCGGCTGGCCCAGCCTTCGCGCGCGGAGTAACGGTCGAGCCCCGCCACCGGCGCCTTTACGTAGCGCGTCAGCCAGGCCGATTTGACCAGGCCTTGGGCGTCGATCACCAAGTCGTACTTGCGCGCGCGCAGGCGTTGTTTGAACGCCTTCCATTCGCCGCTTTTGATCGTCTGCCAGAGATTCTTGCGCCAGCGCCGGATCGCCACCGGGATGACCTGGTCAACCGCCGGGTGCCAGCTAGGGATCTCGGCGAAACCTTCCTCCACCACCCAGTCGAAACGGATACCAGGGAGAGCGTGGGCGGCGTCGGTGATCGCGGGCAGCGTGTGAATCACGTCGCCCAGCGAAGATGTCTTGATGATCAGGACCCGCACTTAGTCGACCTCGGCCAGGACATCGATCAGGTTCGGCCCACCCAGGTGCGTGAGCGCGGCGATCACTTTGCCGGGCTCGAGCAGACGCAGGCAGTTGTAGTGACCGAAGCGGCAGGTGCGATCGAAGCAAGGACTGCATTCGATGCCCAGGCGCACGATCTCCACCTGTTCGGCCAAAGGCGGGGTGAAGCCCGGCGAGGTGGAGCCGTAGACGGCCACCAGCGGGCGATTCAAGGCGGCGGCCACGTGCATCAGCCCGGAATCGTTGGACACCACGGCATCGGCGCAGGACAACAGGTCGATGGCTTCGGCCAAGGAAGTTTCCCCTGCGAGGTTGTAGGACTCCTCGCGCAACCCTGGAATCAGCCGATCCCGGATCGACTCACCCACCGGATGGTCGTTCTTCGAGCCGAACAGCCACACCTGCCAGCCCTGACGGATCATCGCGTCAGCGACCTCGGCGTAGTGCTCGGCCGGCCAGCGCTTGGCCTCGCCGAACTCGGCGCCTGGACACAGCGCCAGCACCGGTCGGTCAAGCGCCAGGCCGAACTTGGCCAGCGCCGCGTCACGGCTCTGCGCTTCGATCCGCAGGCTTGGGCGTGGATAAGGCTGTGGCAGCTCGGCCCCTGGCGCATAGGCCAGGGCCATGAAGCGCTCGATCATCAGCGGGTAGCGGGTTTTGTCCAGCTTGCGCACATCGTTGAGCAGGCCGAAGCGCATTTCGCCGCGCCAGCCGGTGCGCTTGGGGATGCCGGCGAAAAACGGCACCAGTGCCGATTTCAGCGAATTGGGCAGGAGGATCGCCTGGTCATACTGGCCCGCCAGGGATTTGCCGATGCGCCGGCGCGTGGCCAGCTCCAGCGCGCCATGGCCGAGCGGGAAGCTCAGGGCCTGGCGCACCTCGGGCATGCGCTCGAGGATCGGCCGGCTCCACTCAGGGGCCAACACATCGATCACGCATTCGGGGTGCTGCTGCTTCAGGCACTGGAACAAGGTCTGCGCCATCACCATGTCGCCGACCCAGCTGGGCCCAATGATCAGTATTCTCATGCTTAGTCCAGAAACGCTCGGGGAGGCTCAGCGTTGGCCTGGCCTCCCCTCTTTATATTCAGGCTATGTGGCGGACAGTGTAACACCCAGGCATTTCTGCCGCTGATCGCCCCGGGGGGAGCGGGCTCACCAGCGAACACGGGCGATGCTCGTGCCAGCCACCACGGGGCTGGCGGAGGGCTTCAGGTCAGCCCAAGCTCGCTCCAGATCCGCCGCACCTCGCGGCGCTGATCGGCAAACTGCCCGGCATCGACGACCCCGGCCTGCTTCTGCAGGGCCTGGCGGTGCGAGGCCGAGCGGAACGCCTTGTACACCTCGCGCAGCAGCACTGCATCGTTGGCCGGCATCAGGCCAGCCTGCTCCAGCTCCTCGAGGATGCGGATGTTGTCGGTCCAGCGCAGCAGGGCCGGGTGGTCGTGGGACCAGGCCAAAGCGGCGTATTGCACCATAAATTCGATATCCACGATACCGCCGGCATCCTGCTTGATATCGAAGGGCATGCCGGCCTCGAAGGCATTGGCGGCAGTCCCTGCGGCGGTGCTCTTGGTGCCAAGGTTGTCGCGCATCTTGGCGCGCATCTCGCTCACTTCCTGGCGCAGCTTGTCCAGCTCGCGCGGCTTGCCCAGCACCCGGGCGCGCACGTCCTCGAACGCCGCCGCGACCTGCTTGCAGCCCACCAGCACCCGCGCCCGCACCAGAGCTTGGTGCTCCCAGGTCCAGGCCTCGCCCTGCTGGTAGCGCTCGAAGGCCCCCACGGAACTGACCAGCAACCCCGAGGCGCCGGACGGACGCAGGCGCATGTCCACGTCATAGAGCTGACCGGAGTTGGTCTGGGTAGTCAGCATATGAATGATGCGTTGCCCCAACCGAGTGAAGAACTGCGCGCCGTCGATGGGTTTGGCGCCGTCGGTTTCGCCCTGGGGATCGCCATCGTGGATGAACACCAGGTCCAGGTCCGAGCCATGCCCCAGCTCGATGCCGCCGACCTTGCCGTAGCCGACGATGATGAATCCCGGATCGCACAGACTGCCGTCGCTGCGCGTGGGCTGGCCGTGACGGGCCACCGTCTGGCGCCAGGCCAGGGCCAGCACCTGGTCGAGGATCGCCTCGGCCAGCCAGGTCAGGTAGTCGCTGACTTTCATCAGGGGCAGGTTGCCGGTGATCTCCGAGGCGGCCACCCGCAGGCTGTGGGCCAGCTTGAAGTGACGCAAGGCCTCCATTTGCTGCTCCAGATCGTCCTCGGGAATGCGCGTCAGGCGCTCGCGCAGCTCGCAGGCCAGCTCCGGGGCCAGGGGTGGACTGAACAGCCGGCCTTCGTTGAGCAGTTCATCGAGCAACAACGGATAACGAGCAATCTGTTCGGCGATCCACGGGCTGGCCGCGCACAGGGTCAGCAACCGGCGCAGGGCGCCCGGGTTCTCGGTCAGCAGCACCAGGTAGGCCGAACGTCGCGCCACCGCCTCGACCAGCGGCAACACGCGCTCCAGGACCAAGTCCGGGTCAGCGTGCTCCACCGCCTGGGCGAGCAGGCGCGGAATGAAGGCATCCAGGCGCTCGCGTCCGATCCGCTGCATGGAGCGCAGCGAAGGGCTGGAGCGCAGCAACGCCAGGCGGCGCAGAGCCTCGGCGGGGTGCTTGAAGCCGGCTTCCTCCAACTGTCGGCAGGCGGCCTCTTCATCCTGGGCCTGCTCCCACAGCGGCGACCATTCGCCACCGACGACCAGTTCGCCCTCGCCTTCCTCGTCGTCGGGGTCGGCGATCACCTGGCGGAAATGCCAGTCGATCCGGCCACGCCAGTGCATGAGCTGGTCATGGAAGCTCTGCCAGTCGGCATAGCCCAGGATAAACGCCACGCGCTCACGGTCCCTTTCGTCCTCCGGTAGCATCTGGGTCTGGCGGTCGGCGATGGCCTGGATCGCATGCTCGGTATAACGCAGGAACTCATAGCCCTCACGCAGCTCGGCCACCACCGCCGGCGGCAGGTAGCCCTGGCCTTCGAGGGTCGCCAGCACCTTGAGCAGTGGCCGCTGTTGCAGGCTCAGGTCGCGCCCGCCGTGGATCAACTGGAACGCCTGGGCGATGAACTCCACTTCGCGGATGCCGCCCGCGCCGAGCTTGATGTTCTCCGACATGCCCTTGCGCCGCACTTCCTGCTGGATCAGCTGCTTCATGGTACGCAGCGCCTCGATGGCCGAGAAATCCAGGTAACGGCGGTAGACGAACGGGCGCAGCATATTCTGCAACTGGGCGCCGGCGACTTGGTCGCCGGCCACGACCCGCGCCTTGATCATGGCGTAGCGTTCCCAGTCGCGGCCTTGGTCCTGGTAATACTGCTCCAAGGCATTGAACGACAACGTCAGGGCACCGGCCGAGCCATAGGGGCGCAGGCGCATGTCGACGCGGAACACGAAACCATCGACGGTCACCGGGTCCAGCGCCTTGATCAGCCGCTGGCCCAGGCGGGTGAAGAACTCCTGGTTGTCCAGCGAGCGTTTGACCCCTTCGGTCTCGCCGCCCTCGGGAAAGGCGAAGATCAGATCGATGTCCGAAGACAGGTTCAGCTCCACCGCGCCCAGCTTGCCCATGCCCAGCACCACCATGTGCTGCGCCTGGCCGCTGCGGTTGCCGATGGGCGTGCCGAACTGCTGGCAATGGCGCGGATACAACCATTGATACGCCTGGTCGATGGAGGCGTCGGCCAGGTCGGAAAGGTCGCGGCAGGTTTCTCCCAGCGCGGCCTGGCGGGTGATGTCGCGCCAGATGATGCGCACCTGCTGGCGGTTGCGCTCGCGGCGCAGGTTGCGCGCAAGCTCCTCCTCGCTCTGCGCCGCCTCGGCGGCGGCGGCGATGCGCGCGCGCATCTCGCCCGGGGCGAAAGGCCGCTCCAGCTCACCGCTGGCCTGCAGCGCGAAGAGCATGGCCGGCTCGCGCAGGGCTACTTCCAGGACGAAGTCGCTGGCTGCGGCCACTTGGTCGAACGCATGGCGCTGGGCGGGGCTCCAGGCATCGAAGTCCAGCCCCTCGAGACCTGCGATGGCCTCACGCAGGGATTGTTGGTTACGGACGACCAGCGGTTGCAGGACGGCGGGCAGATCGAGCGGCAAAGGCAGGCGCATGGTCTATCCTTGATCGGCGTGAGTGGGAGGGGTAGAGGCGGCCGAGGGGATGCCGAATGACGGTTGGACTGTCATACAAAAGTTGGAAATAGCTGAAATAAACGAATCATTGGTTAAAAACATCAAGATTCACCCAACCAAAGCCCAGTCCAAACCTACGGGAACGTTTTTCCTCACAACCCGGCATGCGACAAAATGCCGCTTTTCTGTAGTTTTACTACTACCCCGGCTGTTCAAAAGCATGAAATGCCAAACCATTTGTAGTAAAACTACACGGCGCCGGATGACTGTCCGGCTAATCCAAGAATTCACGACGTCTGCCCAAAAGGCCAGTCGCAAACTCAGGCCCCCGATTCTGGTGGCCTTTCCGCCCTGGAGCAAGCCATGCAAGACCTCGATCCCGTCGAAACCCAGGAATGGCTGGATGCCTTGGAGTCGGTCCTCGACAAAGAAGGCGAAGACCGCGCTCACTACCTGATGACCCGTATGGGCGAGCTGGCCACCCGTAGTGGCTCTCAGCTGCCGTACGCAATCACCACGCCATACCGCAACACCATCCCTGTTACCCACGAAGCACGCATGCCTGGCGACCTGTTCATGGAACGCCGCATCCGCTCGATGGTACGTTGGAACGCCCTGGCCATGGTCATGCGTACCAACCTGCGGGATTCGGACCTGGGCGGCCACATTTCGAGCTTCGCCTCCAGCGCCACCCTGTACGACATCGGCTTCAACTACTTCTTCCAGGCCCCTACCGAGGAGCACGGTGGCGACCTGATCTTCTTCCAGGGCCACGCCTCCCCAGGCATCTATGCCCGCGCCTTCCTCGAAGGTCGCATCAACGAAGACCAGATGAACAACTTCCGTCAGGAAGTGGACGGCAAGGGCCTGTCCTCCTACCCGCACCCATGGCTGATGCCTGACTTCTGGCAGTTCCCGACCGTTTCCATGGGTCTGGGTCCGATCCAGGCGATCTACCAGGCACGCTTCATGAAGTACCTGGAAGCCCGTGGCTTCATCCCGGCCGGCAAGCAGAAGGTCTGGTGCTTCATGGGCGACGGCGAGTGCGACGAGCCGGAATCCCTGGGCGCGATCGCCCTGGCTGGCCGCGAGAAGCTGGACAACCTGATCTTCGTCATCAACTGCAACCTGCAGCGCCTCGACGGCCCGGTTCGCGGCAACGGCAAGATCATCCAGGAACTCGAAGGCGTGTTCCGTGGCGGTGGCTGGAACGTCAACAAGGTCGTCTGGGGCCGCTTCTGGGATCCGCTGTTCGCCAAGGACACCAACGGTGCCCTGCAGCGCCGTATGGACGAAGTCATCGACGGCGAGTACCAGAACTACAAGGCCAAGGACGGTGCGTACGTCCGTGAGCACTTCTTCAACACCCCAGAACTCAAGGCCATGGTCGAAGACCTGTCCGACGACGAGATCTGGAAGCTCAACCGTGGCGGCCACGACCCGTACAAGGTCTATGCGGCCTACCACCAGGCGGTAAACCATCAAGGTCAGCCAACCGTCATCCTGGCCAAGACCATCAAGGGTTACGGTACCGGTGCCGGCGAAGCCAAGAACACCGCGCACAACACCAAGAAGGTCGACGTCGACAGCCTGCGTCACTTCCGTGACCGCTTCGACATCCCGGTCAAGGATGCCGACCTGGAAAACCTGCCATTCTTCCGTCCGGAAGAAGGCAGCGCCGAAGCCAAGTACCTGGCCGAGCGCCGCGCAGCCCTGGGTGGCTTCGTACCGCAGCGCCGTGCACAGAGCTTCAGCATCCCGACTCCGCCGCTGGAAACCCTGAAGGCGATCCTGGACGGTTCGGGCGACCGCGAAATCTCCACCACCATGGCCTTCGTGCGCATCCTGGCGCAGCTGGTCAAGGACAAGGAAATCGGCCAGCGCATCGTTCCGATCATCCCGGACGAAGCCCGTACCTTCGGTATGGAAGGCATGTTCCGCCAGCTGGGCATCTACTCGTCCGTGGGTCAGCTCTACGAGCCGGTCGACAAGGACCAGGTGATGTTCTACCGCGAGGACAAGAAGGGCCAGATCCTCGAGGAAGGCATCAACGAAGCCGGCGCCATGTCGTCGTTCATCGCCGCTGGTACCTCGTACAGCAACCACAACCAGCCGATGCTGCCGTTCTACATCTTCTATTCGATGTTCGGCTTCCAGCGTATCGGTGACCTGGCATGGGCCGCTGGCGACAGCCGCACCCGTGGCTTCCTGATCGGCGGTACCGCCGGCCGTACCACCCTCAACGGTGAAGGCCTGCAGCACGAAGACGGTCACAGCCACCTGATGGCTGCCACCATCCCGAACTGCCGTACCTATGATCCGACCTACGGCTACGAGCTGGCGGTGATCATCCAGGACGGCATGAAGAAGATGACCGAAGAGCAACAGGACGTCTTCTACTACATCACCGTGATGAACGAAGCCTACACCCAGCCAGCCATCCCGGCCGGCGCCGAGGAAGGCATCATCAAGGGCATGTACCTGCTCGAGGAAGACACCCGCGAGGCCGCGCACCACGTGCAGCTGCTGGGTTCGGGCACTATCCTGCGCGAAGTCCGCGAAGCGGCCAAGATCCTGCGCGAGGAATACAACGTCGGTGCCGACGTCTGGAGCGTCACCAGCTTCAACGAACTGCGCCGTGACGGCCTGGCCGTGGAACGCGCCAACCGCCTCAAGCCTGGCCAGAAGCCACAGCAGACCTACGTCGAGCAGTGCCTGGCCGGCCGCAAGGGCCCGGTTGTAGCGTCCACCGACTACATGAAGCTCTTCGCCGAACAGATCCGTCAGTGGGTCCCGAGCAAGGAGTACAAGGTCCTGGGTACCGATGGCTTCGGTCGCAGCGACAGCCGCAAGAAGCTGCGTCACTTCTTCGAAGTCGACCGTCACTTCGTCGTGCTGGCTGCCCTGGAAGCCCTGGCTGACCGTGGCGAGATCGAACCGAAGGTGGTGGCCGACGCCATCGTCAAGTTCGGCATCGATCCGGACAAGCGCAACCCACTGGACTGCTGAGGAGTATTTTTAAGTGAGCGAACTCATTCGCGTACCTGACATCGGCAGCGGTGAAGGTGAAATCATCGAGCTGTTCGTCAAGGTCGGTGACCGTATCGAGGCTGACCAGAGCCTGCTGACCCTGGAGTCCGACAAGGCCTCCATGGAGATCCCCGCCCCCAAGGCCGGCGTGATCAAGGAACTGAAAGTCAAGCTGGGTGATCGCCTGAAAGAAGGCGACGAGCTGATGGTCCTGGAAGTCGAGGGCGCCGCCGCGGCGCCCGAGGCTCCGGCCGCTGCTGCACCGGCTGCCGCAGAGCAACCGGCTGCCGCACCTGCGCCAGCCGCTGCCCCTGCCCCGGCTGCTGCACCTGCCGCCGCCAGCGTGCAGGACATCCATGTGCCGGATATCGGTTCGTCGGGCAAGGCCAAGATCATCGAAGTACTGGTCAAGGCCGGCGACACCGTCGAAGCCGACCAGTCGCTGATCACCCTGGAGTCCGACAAGGCCTCCATGGAGATCCCATCCCCCGCCGCTGGCGTGGTGAAGGAAGTGATCGCCAAGCTGGACGACGAAGTCGGCACCGGTGACCTGATCCTGAAGCTGGAAGTCGCGGGCGCCGCCCCGGCTGCCGCTCCAGCAGCTGCCGCACCGGCCCCTGCCAAGGCCGAGTCGGCGCCAGCCGCCGCGCCTGCCGCAGCACCAGCTCCGGCGGCTGCCCCGGCTCCGGTCGCCACCGCACCGGCTGCTGGCAGCAACGCCAAGGTCCATGCTGGCCCTGCCGTGCGTCTGCTGGCCCGTGAATTCGGTGTCGACCTGGGCGCGGTCGCCGCGACCGGTCCGCACGGCCGTATCCTGAAAGAAGACGTGCAGGTCTACGTCAAGGCCATGATGCAGAAAGCCAAGGAAGCTCCAGCCGCTGGCGCGACCGGTGGTGCAGGCATCCCGCCGATCCCGGCCGTGGACTTCAGCAAGTTCGGTGAAGTGGAAGAAGTCGCCCTGACCCGCCTGATGCAGGTCGGTGCCGCCAACCTGCATCGCAGCTGGCTGAACGTGCCGCACGTCACCCAGTTCGACTCCGCCGACATCACCGAGCTGGAAGCTTTCCGCGTTGCGCAGAAGGCCGTGGCCGAGAAGGCTGGCGTCAAGCTGACCGTCTTGCCGCTGCTGCTCAAGGCCTGCGCCTTCCTGCTCAAGGAACTGCCGGACTTCAACAGCTCGCTGGCACCCAGTGGCAAGGCGATCATCCGCAAGAAGTACGTGCACATCGGCTTCGCCGTGGACACTCCGGACGGCCTGCTGGTCCCTGTGATCAAGAACGTGGACCAGAAGAGCCTGCTGCAACTGGCTGCCGAAGCCGCGGCGCTCGCCGAAAAAGCCCGCACCAAGAAGCTGTCGTCCGACGAGATGCAGGGCGCCTGCTTCACCATCTCCAGCCTCGGCCACATTGGCGGCACCGGCTTCACGCCGATCGTCAACGCGCCTGAGGTGGCGATCCTGGGTGTCTCCAAGGCCACCATGCAGCCGGTCTGGGATGGCAAGGCCTTCCAGCCCAAGCTGATGCTGCCGCTGTCGCTGTCCTACGATCACCGTGTGATCAACGGCGCCGCCGCCGCGCGCTTCACCAAGCGCCTGGGCGATGTGCTGGCGGACATCCGCACCATGCTGCTGTAATGCAGCCCCTTGCCTCACCCTCCAAGGGGTGAGGCAAGCCTGTTTCGAGCTGCCACGCTCGTACCTCAACCCCGCCACTCTGGCGGGGCTTTTTTTGCCTGATGAAAAGGACGCGAATACATCGTCAAATTCGCAGCCCTTCGCAGGCGAACCCGCTGCCACAGCCCCCTCTGGCCTTTAGATTTCCGTCCAACCGCCGACAAGCTGTTCATCGCTTCCCATATGGCCGCTTGCCAGCCCCCGGGACATGATGCAACCTTGCCCTAGGCACCGCCGCATAGCTCGTGGCCCGCCGCGCCAACTGCCTTCTTCAAGCGAGTCTTCGATGAAAAGCCAACCCGATGCCGCCAGCCGAGTGGCGGCCGAGGTCGTCACGCAGCTCCCCGTGCCTTCACGGCTCGGCATGCTGCGTTTCGAACGGCTCAACGAAGCCAGCTGGGCGATGCTCTATCTCGATCCGGCCTGCGAGCGCCAGTTCGGCCTGCCTGCCGCCGACCTCTGCGCCCTGATCGGCTCACCCTATGCCAGCCTCATGGAGCCAGAGGCGCGCTACAGGCTGCATGACGAGATCCAACTGCAATTGGCCCGGCGCAACCACTACCGGGTCCGCTACACCCTGCACACCAGCGGCGCAGCCCTGCGCCTGCTGGAGATCGGCGAAGCCTACCGCCAGCACAACCGCCAACTGTTGCGCGGCTATCTCACGGTGCTCGATGATCAGCAGCACGAGGAGCCAGGGCTCGGCGAGGACGACCTGGAATCTCGCAACAGCCGTCTGCAACTGGCCTTGCAGCTCAACCAGCGTGCCCAGCAGGAGCAGCTACAGCACCTCGAGCGTGTGCGCGCCCAGCAAGACCTCATCCTGCGCCTGGCCCGCCAGCGCTACAGCGCCGAGAACTCCTTGCAGGAGGCGGCCGAGCTGATCACCCGCAGTGCCTGCGAAATCTACAAGGTCGATTGCGCCAGCCTCTGGCATCTGCAGGACCAGCATCTGGAGCCGATCAGTGCCTGGCACAGCCGGGATCAGCGTCACTACCTGCCCCAGCCCATCGACGCCAGCTGCTTCCCGGACTACCTCGATGCCCTGCACGCCAGCCGCGCCATCGATGCCCATAACGCCGGCCAAGACCCTCGCACCCGCGACATGGCCGAGAGCCTGTACGCAGCGACCAACAATGCCATGCTCGACGCCAGCATTCGCGTCGATGGCCAGGTCGTTGGCGTGCTGTGCCTGGAGCAGATCGGCAAGGCCCGTGCCTGGCAGGCCGACGAAATCGCCTTTGCCGGGGAGCTGGCCGACCAGGTCGCCCAAGTCATCACCAACCACAACCGACGCACGGCGGCCAGTGCCCTGCACCTGTTCCAGCGGGCCGTGGAACAGAGCGCCAGCGCCTTCCTGCTGGTCAACCGCGACGGCGTGGTGGAATACGTCAACCCAAGCTTCACCGCCATCACCCAGTACAGCACCGATGAAGTGCAGGGTCGCCACCTGGCAGAACTGCCCGCGCTGGAGAATCTGAGTGAACTGCTGTTCCATTCGCCCTCGAGCCTGGCCATGGGCAACAGCTGGCAAGGCGAGTTCAAGAGCCGACGCAAGAGCCTGGAGCCCTACTGGGGCCAGTTGTCGATATCCAAGGTCTTCGGCGACAACCGCGAGCTGACCCACTACATCGGCATCTACGAAGACATCACCCAAAGCAAGCTGGCCCAGCAGCGCATCGAACGCCTGGCCTACACAGACAACCTGACCAACCTGGGCAACCGCCCTTCGTTCATCCGCAACCTCGATGAACGCTTCGAGCACATCGGCGACAGGCCCCTGTGCCTGCTGCTGGTGGACATCGATAACTTCAAGCGGATCAACGACAGCCTCGGCCACCAGACCGGCGACAAGCTTCTGGTCAGCTTGGCCCGGCGCCTGCGCAACAGCCTGGGCAGCAGCGATATCCTGGCGCGTTTTGCCAGCAACGAGTTCGCCGTGCTGCTCGACGATGCGAGCCTGGAGACCGGCCAGCAAGTGGCCCAGCAACTGCTGCACACCCTCGACAAACCCATGTTCGTCGACAACCAGCTGATCAACGTCACCGCCTCGGTGGGCCTGGCTTGTGCCCCCCTGCACGGCAGCGACCCGCAAAGCCTGATGAAAAACGCAGGCCTTGCCCTGCACAAGGCCAAGGCCAACGGTAAGCACCAGGTCCAGGTCTTCACCGAGGTGCTCAATGCCGAGGCCAGCTACAAGCTGTTCGTGGAGAACAACCTGCGCCGCGCCCTGACCCAGAACGAGCTGGAGGTGTTCTACCAGCCCAAGCTGTGCCTGCGCAGTGGCCGCCTGCTGGGCCTGGAGGCCCTGCTGCGCTGGAACCACCCCGAAAAAGGCATGATCCGCCCCGATCAGTTCATCAGCGTGGCCGAGGAAACCGGGCTGATCATCCCGATCGGGAAATGGGTCGTGCGCCAGGCCTGCCGCATGAGCCAGCACCTGAGCCAGGTCGGCGTGGGCAACCTGCACGTGGCCATCAACCTGTCGCCCAAGCAGTTCTCCGACCCAGAGCTGGTGGCCTCGATCGGCACCATCCTCAAGGAAGAAGCCCTGCCGCCGCACCTGCTGGAACTGGAGCTGACAGAAGGCCTGCTGCTGGAAGCGACCGTCGACACCCATCGCCAGCTCGACGAGCTCAAGGCCCTGGGCCTGATCCTGGCCATGGACGACTTCGGCACCGGCTATTCCTCGCTGAGCTACCTGAAGAAGTTTCCGATCGACATCATCAAGATCGACCGCAGCTTCATCAACGAGATTCCCGACAACCAGGACGACATGGAAATCACCTCGGCGGTGGTGGCCATGGCTCACAACCTCAAGCTCAAGGTGGTTGCCGAGGGTATCGAGACCGCCGAGCAGTTGGCTTTCCTGCGGCGGCATCGCTGCGATGTCGGCCAGGGCTACCTGTTCGACAAGCCGATTCCGGGGCGCGAACTGGCCGAGCGGCTCAAGCGTTATCCACGCGGCCCGGTGGCCTGACAGCGACGCCAAGCTCGGGCACTATAAGCCCCATTCGAGCCATTTCGCCGGTGCGCCCACTCCCACAGGCACGACGCTGCTGATGTGAGAGCGGGATTACCCGCGAAGCGGCCAACACTCATCTACCTGACATACAGAGGAACGGCCATGGTCCTGCGTTCGGAAATCCTGGTGAACAAAAACGTCATGCCTACTGCGGAACAGGCCCTGCCTGGCCGCGACACCCCGATGCCCCTGCCCGAGTTCCACTACGTGTTCAAGGACACGCCGCTGCTGGGCCCCTTCTTCGAGGGCAGCATCGATTTCGCCATCTTCGGCCTGGGCTGCTTCTGGGGCGCCGAACGTCGTTTCTGGCAGCGCGAAGGCGTGGTCAGCACCGTGGTCGGCTATGCCGGCGGCTTCACCCCCAACCCGACCTACGAAGAAGTCTGCTCGGGCCTGACCGGCCACACCGAAGTGGTGCTGGTGGTGTTCGACAAGGACAAAGTGAGCTATCGCGAGCTGCTGGCGATGTTCTGGGAACTGCACAACCCGACCCAAGGCATGCGCCAAGGCAACGACATCGGCACCCAGTATCGCTCGGCAATCTACTGCACCAGCCCCGAGCAACTGGAACAGGCCAAGGCCAGCCGTGGCGCCTTCCAGGCCGAGCTGAGCAAGGCCGGTTTCGGCGAGATCACCACCGAGATCGACCAGGCGCCGACCGTGTACTTCGCCGAGGCCTACCACCAGCAGTACCTGGCCAAGAACCCCGACGGCTACTGCGGCATCGCTGGCACCGGCGTCTGCCTGCCCCCAAGCCTGCAAGGCAACTGAGGCCTGGCCATGACGACGATGACCCTGTTCCACTCGCCGCTCTCGCCGTTCGTGCGCAAGGTGATGGTCGTGCTGCACGAGACCGGTCAGCTCGACCGCGTGACCTTGCAAGCCGTCAACGTCAGCCCTGTGAATGGCGATGACCAGCTCAACCAAGACAACCCGATCGGCAAGATCCCGGCGCTGCGCCTGGAAGACGGCGCGGTATTGCACGACAGCCGGGTGATCTGCGAGTACCTCGACCTGCAGCACGTCGGCAACCCGCTGATCCCCCGCGAAGGCTCTGCCCGCTGGCGGCGCCTGACCTTGGCCTCCCAGGCCGATGCGATCATGGATGCGGCGGTCTCGACCCGATACGAGACCTTCCTGCGTCCGGAAGACAAACGCTGGGACGGCTGGGTCCAGGCCCAAGGCGAGAAGATCCGCCGCAGCCTGGCCAACCTGGAGCAGGCGCACTTGGCGGAGCTCGCCTCGACCTTCGACATCGCCGCCATCGGCGTGGCCTGTGCACTGGGCTACCTGGACCTGCGCCAGCCGCAGTTCGGCTGGCGCGAGCAGCAGCCAGGGCTTGCCGCTTGGTATGCCGAGGTGCTCAAGCGGCCGTCGATGGCTGCAACGGCTCCTGTGATCTGACGGGCCTGTCCACGGATAAACCCACTCCCACACGGATTGCCGCCAGCCCTGTGGGAGCGGGTTCACTCGCGAAAACCTCATCCCGATGCCACAGAACAAGCATCCCGATTCGATAGGCCAACCAACGCCCCGTTTCTCGATCCTCCCTCATGCCGCTCTCCCCACCTGCGCCCAGTCCAGGCGGCGGGTCAGCACCATGAACACACCAAGCAGGCCAAAGCACAGCAGCGAGCCCATCAGCAGCGCATAGTCCTCGGCGCTGAGCAGGCCGAAGAGCAGCCCATACAATCCCCCCAGCCCCGCCGCAAAGCCGATCCCCCGCCTCACGCTGCCCAGCACATGGCTTAGGTAGAAGCCGATCAGCAGCACGCACGCCGAGGCCGACAGTCCATAGGCCAGGCCAAAGCCCAGGTGTTCGGACAAAGACAGCAGCAACAAGTAGAACAAGGCCAACGCCACCCCCACCAGCATGTACTGCACCGGATGCACGCTGAGGTTCTTCAGCACCTCGAACAGGAAGAAGCCCGCGAAGGTCAGGGCGATGAACAACAGCGCATACTTGATTGCCCGCTCACTCTTGAGGTAGTGGTCCACCGGATCGACGAAACTGACGCCAAAGGCGCGCGCATTGAAATCGGTGCACTGACCCTGGCCGGCACATTGGCGCAGCGCATCCTCAAGGTTGGTGGCGAAGAACGAGGTCTGCCAATGGGCCTCGAAACCCTGACCGTGTATTTCCCGACGGCTGGGCAGGTAATTGCCGACAAAGCTTGGGTGCGGCCAGTTGGCGCGCATGTCCACACTGCTGCTGCGCCCCACCGGCACGACATGCAACTGGCCAGTCCCCTGCAAAGCCAGGTCGAAGCCATAGGTGAACTCACGGGCCTGGCCACCCTCGAGCATCGGCAAGGCGACATGCACGCCCCCGCCCAGCCAATCCAGGCCAGTGCCGGGCTCGAACGGCAGGCGCTGATCATCCAGCGTCAGCGTCAGGGCGTGCTCGATGCCGCGAATATCACTGATGCCCACCACCAGGTAGGGCCTGTCGAAGCGGTAGTCCTCCCAATCCTTCTCGATACCCCAGCGCGTCGGGAGCTTGAAACGACCGCTCACCCTGCTCTTGGCGTGGAACAACCGGGCCTGGTAGATGCCCCGGGCGCGCAGTTCGGTGTCGATATCGCTGTCTACGTCGAAGGTTTCAGGCAGGAAGTACAGTTGGCCATTGAGCGTGATGGTCTCCTGGACGCTCTGGCCGTTCTTCTCGGTCCAGCGCCGCTCGTACTTGCGGTAGGGCACCACCAGCAGCGGGCCGCTGATCTGCTGGCCGAAGCTTGAGCTTTCGGCTATATCCTGCAGCACGCTGTCGCGCAAGGCCTGTCGTTCTCCGATCAGGCCACCGATCATCAGCAGTGGGATCAACAACAGCAACATCAGCAGGGCAATCATGCCGAGCTTGAAACTCAAGGTTTTGGTCATGGGCTAGGGCTCCGTTTGCGATGGGCGCAGTGTGGAACCGCTGCGTGGAGCCTTTGTGGAGTACGCGTGGAGATTGGGTGGTGTTTTCAACAACACCGCGGCACCGGTGGAAGCGGGTTTACCCGCGAAGGGGCTGCGCAGAAGACTGTCGGCTCAATTCACACGTCGCGCCGGCAACCACAACCGCACGCGCACCCCGCCCTCGACGTTCTCCACGGCTAACGCGCCGCCATGCAACTGCATCACCTCCGCCACGAAGTTAAGCCCCAGCCCCGTACTCTTGCGCCCGCTGCCTGGCCGTGGCAGCGAATAGAAGCGCTCGCTGACTCGCCCGATGGCGTAATCAGGGATCGGCTCGCCCTGGTTGAACACACTCAGCGCCACCCGTTCGCCGTCGCGTTCCAACTCGAACAACAACGCTGCGCCTGCCGGCGAGAAATCCAGCGCATTGTCCAGCAGGTTGGCCAGGGCCTGGCGCATCAGGAAAGGATCACACAGCAACCCCAGCTCCACCGGCACCCGCTGGCGAACCTGCAAGCGGGCGCCTTCGATGCGCGCCGCATGGCTCAACAGCAACTCATCGATCAGCGCCGCCAAGGCGACATACTGTTCGTCTTCCAATGCCTGCATTTGCTCGACCCTTGCCAGGTTGAGCAAGCGCTCGATCATCTGTTGCAAGCGCCCGCTCTCGCGCTCGATGTTGCTGGCAAAACGCACCCGCACGTCTTGGGGCATGTCGCCCTGAAGCAGCTCGGATGCCCCGCGGATCGCCGCCAGCGGGCTCTTGAGCTCATGGGTCAGGGTGTGCACGTAGCGCTCGACATAGGCCTTGCCTTCGAGCTGGGTCCGCATCCGCTCTACCGCTGTGGCCAACTGCCCCAACTCGCCCCCCTTGTAGTGGGGCAAGGCTGCGCGCTGGCCCTCGCTGACAGCCTGGGCATAGCGCGTCAGCCGCCGCAGCGAGCGCGCCAGCCACCACGACAGCGCCGCCCCCACCAACAGGCCAAGGCCGATCAGGCCCAGGCCCAGGTTCAGCAGCCGCTGCTCGGCGCGGTCGATGTAGGGTTGCAGCGAGCTGTTGGGCTTGGCCACCGTCACCACGCCGATGATGCGGCCCTGGTCGAGGATCGGCGCAGCCACGTGCATCACCGAGGTGGTTTCGTCGGCCGGATCGCTGCGTGTGGAGCGCGCGCCATACTGGCCGCGCAGGGTGAGGTAGACATCGTTCCAGCGCGAGTAGTCCTTGCCCACGTCCTGGCCGCTGGAGTCCAGCAGCACGGTCCCCTTGGCGTCGGTGACATAGATGCGGTGGCTGACCTGGTTCTTCGCCAGCCCCCAGATCCGCGCGCCTGGGCGGCGCTCGCCGTAAGACGCCAACACCTGAGGCAACCGCCCTTGATTCAGGGTGCCGGCCTTGACGTCGTCATGGAGGATCTCCGCCAGTAGGTTGGCAGTGTCCACGAGGGTTTCCTCGGAGGACTGGCGCACCACCGGGCGGATCTGTTCGCGCACGGTGCTGAGCAGAAAGTAACCAGACAACCCGACGAACAGGAAATACACCAGGAAGATGCGAATACCCAGGCGCATCAGGCGTGATCCGGGCTGTAGCTGTAACCCAGGCCACGATGTGTCTGGATGGGCTCGGCATCGGCAGCGACCTGGCGCAGCTTGGCACGCAGGCTCTTGATATGACTGTCGATGGTGCGTTCATAGCCAGCATCGGAAGCCACACCCACCGCATCGAGCAGTTGCTCGCGGCTGAACACCCGCCGGGGTTGCTCCAGCAAGCATTGCAACAGACGAAATTCATGACGGGTCAGGGCCAGCGGCTGGGCGTGGTAGCGGATCTGCATGCTCAAGGTATCGAGCTGGAACACCGAGGCCTGGGCCGACGTCTGGGCCTGGGGCGCCATGCGCTTGAGGATCGCCCTCACGCGGGCGGCCACCTCCCGTGGGCTGAACGGCTTGACCACGTAATCGTCGGCACCGATCTCGAGCCCAACCACTCGGTCGATTTCGGCATCACGGGCGCTGAGGAACATCACCGGCACGTCGCTGAAACGGCGCAACTGCCGACAGGTTTCGAAGCCGCTGATGTCCGGTAGGCCGATGTCGAGAATCACCAGGTCCGCCGGATGCAGACGCTGCTGCTCGAGGGCTGCGCTACCGAGCGTCACCCAGTCGGTGCTGTGGCCATCGGCCTGCAAGGCATAGACCAGCGTGTCGGCAATGGCGGATTCGTCTTCGACGATGAGGATGTGGGGCATGGCGTCCGGCCTTACTTGGGCAAATGCTGGACTTGTAGGTGATCAGCAGGCATCACGCAACCCCTGTGGGGCTGGCATTGGGCCAAGTGCGGAGCTCTTCACGGGTACCCCGCGCCCACAAGGATCACCGCCAGCCCTGTGGGAGCGGGTTCAACCGCGAACACCGGCAACGCCGGTGGCATACGGCTCAACTAGCAGTCCGGCTTGCCGGCAGTGAACTTCTTGGCCGGGTTCACCGCCGCCTTGAACTCTTTCAGGGCCTTGGAGCCGATCAGCAGCGGGTAGTTGAAGTGGCTGCGGTCGGCCAGGTTGACCTCCACCGTGCGTTTGACGTCACCCAGGCACAGTTCCAGGTCGATCACCGGGCGCTTGGAGACTTCCGGGAGGTCCCCCTCTTCTTCCTCGTCCACACGGTTCTTGATCTTGCTGATGCGCGACAGCTCATGCTCGTAGACCTTGCCGTCGGCGTTCTTGGTCGCCAGACGGAAGCGCACCCACTCATTGCCATCGCGGGTGAACAGCTCGATGTCCTTGGCCGACAGCGAGGCGGTGTAGGCACCGGTGTCCATCTTGGCCTTGAGGGTTTCGCCAAGCTCCGGCAGGGCAATGTTCTCGTAACGGCCATACAGGGTGGGCTCGGCGGCCATCACCGGAAAGGCGAGGATCGACAGCAGGGCAAGCAGTGATTTCACAGGTTAGGCTTCCTTGAGGTGGGACAGCACTTAGACTGCCCGGGCACGATAGGTTCGTTGTCACAGCTTATCCAACACAATGTGAAACATTTGTCCCAATAATTGGCCAATGCGCATTTGGCGAAGGCCAATGCCCCACTTATCATTGCCAACCGTTTTTATCCCACAACAAGAGTCTCTTTATGCGTCGCCTGCTCACCGGCATCCTCACCACTGTCCTGCTGCTGCTCAACACCCTGGTGTTGATCTGCCCGCTGATGGTGTTCGCCCTGCTCAAACTGGTGCTGCCGGGGCGTGGCCGCGACTATGCCTCCTGGGCGGTGATGTGGATCGCCGAGACCTGGTCGGAAATCGACAAAGCGATCTTCGCCCTGTGCATCCCGACCCGTTGGGACATCCGCGGCATCGAGAAGCTGCGCCAGGACACCTCCTACCTGTGCGTGAGCAACCACCAGAGCTGGGTGGACATCCCGGCCCTGATCGAGAGCCTCAACCGCCGGGTGCCGTTCTTCAAGTTCTTCCTCAAGAAGGAACTGATCTGGGTTCCGCTGCTGGGCCTGGCCTGGTGGGCGCTGGACTACCCCTTCATGAAGCGCTACAGCAAGGCCTTCCTGGACAAGCACCCGGAGCTCAAGGGCAAGGACCTGGAGATCACCAAGGCGGCCTGCGAGCTGTTCAAGCGCCAACCGGTGACCGTGGTCAACTACCTCGAAGGCACGCGCTTCAGCGAGGCCAAGCGCCAGGCCCAGCAATCGCCCTACCAGCACCTGCTCAAGCCCAAGGCAGGTGGCGTGGCGTTCGTGCTGGCCGCGCTGGGCGAGCAGCTCGACGCCCTGCTGGACGTCACCATCGTCTACCCCGGCAACAAGGCGCCGGGGTTCTGGGATCTGCTCAGCGGCAACATCAGCCGGGTGATCATCGACATCCGCGTGCGTGAACTGGACCCGGCGCTGTGCGCTGGCGATTACGAGAACGATCCGGCATTCCGCCAGACCGTGCAGGCTTGGGTGAACCAGCTGTGGGTCGAAAAGGACCAGCGCATCGAGCAGTTGCGTGCCGAAATGCGCTAAGAGCTGCGTCGCCTGGGCGGGCCCTGCCGCAGCGCAAGCCCGCGCCGACAGTGGGCTGCACCCAATAGGATGCCGATTAAAATCCAGATTTATAATCGACATTAGCAACTCTTTGTTTGTCTTCACCTATCCAGGTGGATAAAAATCGATCAACGCACAACTACAAAAATGCTTGGATCGATCGATGGCCAAACAACCTCGCACCGCTGCCGAGGCAGCTCCCGCCCAACTTCGCCGCGTCCTCGGGCTGCCCGCCCTGGTGTTCTTCGGCCTGGTGTACATGGTCCCGCTGACCATCTTCACCACCTACGGAATCGTCACCGAAATCACCGGGGGCCGCACCGCTGGCGCCTACCTGGTGACCCTGCTGGCGATGCTGTTCACCGCCACGTCCTACAGTTTCATGGTCAAGCGCTTCCCGGTGGCAGGCTCGGCCTACTCCTACACCAACCTGGCGTTCGGTCCCAACGTGGGTTTCCTGGCCGGCTGGTCGCTGCTGCTCGACTACCTGTTCATCCCGATGATCAATTACCTGCTCATCGGTCTTTTCCTGAACATCGCCTTCCCGGCCATTCCGGCCTGGACCATCGTCTTGGCCTCGATTGCCCTGGTGACCGTGCTCAACGTGGTCGGTATCCATTCGGTGGCCAAGGCCAGCAACCTGATCGTCGGCGCGCAGATCGTCTTCATCGGGGTGTTCGTGGCCTTGTCCTACCAGTCGCTGGCAGGCCAGCCGGTGGACTTGCTCTCGCCGCTGCTGGGCGATGGCAGCCAGCCAGGCTTCGGTCACCTGATGGCCGGTGCGGCGGTGCTGTGCCTGTCGTTCCTGGGCTTCGACGCGGTCTCGACGCTGGCCGAGGAAACCCGTGATGCCCGCCGCGACGTGCCCCGCGCGATCATCCTCACCACCCTTGGCGCAGGCCTGCTGTTCACCCTGCTGGCCTACATCAGCCAACTGGTGCTGCCAGGCAGCACGTTCGCCAATGCCGATGCCGCGGCCAACGAAGTGATGTTCAAGGCCGGCGGCCAGTTCCTGGCCAACTTCTTCACCGCCGCCTTCGTCGCCGGCAGCCTGGGCTCGGCCCTGGCGTCCCAGGCGGCAGTGTCGCGTATTCTCTACACCATGGGCCGCGACAAGGTGCTGCCACAGCGCACCTTCGGCCAGCTGTCGCCGCGCTTCGGCACCCCGGTGTTCGCCATCGTGCTGGTGTCGGCGTTCTCGCTGCTGGCCCTGGTGATCGACCTGGCCACGTTGGCATCGCTGATCAGCTTCGGCGCCCTGGTGGCGTTCTCGGCCGTCAACCTGGCGGTGGTGCGCACCCACCTGATCAACGAGCGCACCCACCGCAACCTCAAGGGCCTGGTGTGCTATGGCGTGGTGCCGCTGGTGGGCCTGGGCCTGACCCTGTGGCTGTGGACCAGCTTGTCGGCGCTGACCCTGGTGATCGGCCTGTGCTGGTTCGCCCTGGGCCTGGCTTACCTGGCGGTGCTCACCTCCGGCTTCCGCCGCCCGATGCGCCTGGTGGACTTCTCCGAAGCGGCCTGACGCGCCACTGCCCTTTTGGGGGAGCGGATCTTACTGACGAAAAGGTGGTGACTCGGCCATCGCATTCGCGGGTAAACCCGCTCCCACAGAGCTGGCGGTGATCCTGCTGAGTGTGGATGACGGGGTCCACTAGGGCTGGCGGTGACCTTGTGAAAACAGGTTTACCCGCGAAGGGAACGCCTCGGTAGAGGGCACGGGCTCAGCCCGTGCCCTCCCATGAAGAAACCTTAAACTGACGGCACGGCCGCTGGCGCCGCCGGGGTCATCCACAGGCTTCCCAGGTTCTGCAGCAGCGACCCGGCAAGGCCCTGCTGGCCCAGGTACTGAAGGATCAGCGGGGCAAACTGGCCGATCATGCCTGTATCCATGCCCAGCAGCCTGAAGGCGTTATCCAGGTCACTGCGATTCTCGACGTTGCCCAATGCATTGCTCAAAGGCGACGGGCTCTCGCTGCTCTTGCCGAGCAACTCACCCAGACCGCTCAGCCCACCCAAGGCGTTAGCGCCGGAGAGCAGGTCCAGACCGGGCACAGCCTGGGTCAGCTGGCCATAGTCGGCCTCGCTCAGGTTGTTGCGCGCCAGCCCCAGCATCGCACCGGCGCCGCCGATGGCCTGCTCAGGGGTGATCTTCAGCTGGCTGCCCAAGGTATTGAGCAGATTGGCCTGGCCCGCTGGAGCCTGTACCTGCCCCTGCTGAGTTGAATTCTGGTTCTGCATCGCCGACACGGCATTGGCCGCATCGCTCAAATTGAAGGCGAACACCGGGCTTGCGGCCAGGGTCATCAGGGTTGCCAGGGTGAATGCTTTCATCGGGAGGGACCTCGTCGGCCGGGATGGCCGGGGAAACGAGGCATTGGACTGGAGCTGCAGGGGTTTGTTCCAGGCCGGTTATCGGCCTGCCGAGGCCTTGTGACTGAAGCCGCTTAAAGCACAACGCCCCCGCAGGGGCGTTGAGTCTGAAGGTTAAGCCGCGCCCCACATCTTGTGCGGGTCGATCACGAACTTCTTCGGTACGCCTGCATCGAACTCGCCGTAGCCTTGCGGCGCTTGGTCCAGGTTGATCACCTGCACGCCAACCACTTCGGCAATGTTGATACGGTCCCACATGATCGCCTGCATCAGCTGGCGGTTGTACTTCATGGTCGGGGTCTGGCCAGTGTGGAAACTGTGCGATTTCGCCCAGCCCAGGCCGAAGCGGATGCTCAGTGCACCGATCTTGGCGGCGGCATCGACCGCGCCCGGGTCTTCGGTCACGTACAGGCCTGGAATACCGATGTTGCCGGCAACGCGGGTCACCTGCATCAGGGAGTTCAAGACGGTAGCCGGCGCCTCATGCTTGGCACCTTCGTGGCCATGACCACGGGCTTCGAAGCCGACGGCGTCGATGGCGCAGTCCACTTCCGGTTCGCCGAGGATATCGACGATCTGCTCGTGCAACGGGGTGTCCTTGGACAGGTCGACCACTTCGAAGCCCTGGGCCTTGGCGTGGGCCAGGCGAGCCGGGTTCAGGTCACCGACGATGACGCAGGCCGCGCCCAGCAGGCGCGCCGAGGCAGCGGCAGCCAGGCCGACCGGACCAGCACCGGCAACATAGACGGTGCTGCCTGGGCCTACACCGGCAGTCACGGCACCGTGGTAACCAGTCGGCAGGATGTCGGACAGGCAGGTCAGGTCACGGATCTTCTCCATGGCCTTGTCGCGCTCCGGCAGTTTCAGCAGGTTGAAATCAGCGTATGGCACCAGGACGTATTCGGCCTGGCCGCCGGTCCAGTCGCCCATATCGACGTAGCCGTAGGCACCGCCGGCGCGAGCCGGGTTGACGGTGAGGCAGACACCGGTGTGCATTTCTTTGCAGGAGCGGCAGCGACCGCAGGCGACGTTGAACGGTACCGACACCAGGTCGCCGATCTGCATGCGTTCGACATCGCGGCCCTTCTCGACGATTTCACCCGTGATTTCGTGGCCAAGGACCAGGCCGACCTGGGCGGTGGTACGGCCACGGACCATGTGCTGGTCGGAGCCGCAGATGTTGGTGGAGACCACCTTCAGGATCACGCCGTGCTCGATTTTCTTGCCGCGTGGGTCCTGCATTTTGGGGTAGTCAATCTTCTGCACCTCGACCTTACCGGCACCGAGATACACCACTCCACGATTACCAGACATGCTCTTACCTCGCTTGATTTGTATTTATGCAGCGGTGGAAAGCGCCGCCTTCCGTGGGCGGCATGTGTTACTGGAATGCAGGGAATTGTGGGCCTGATACAACTTGTCGCAGTGACTGGAAGCGACAGAGGATTGCCTGTTAACGGCAGGTGAAAAGGGGTGAATCCATTCGCGGGTAAGCCCGCTCCCACACAAGGCTACGCAGAACCTGTGGGAGCGGGCTTACCCGCGAACAAGACAACAAGGACTGTCAGAGCACCACGGTGCGATTGGCGTTGAGGAACACCCGGCGCTCGATGTGGTAACCCACCGCCCGCGCCAGGGTCAGGCACTCGATGTCGCGCCCCTTGGCGATCAGGTCCTCAGGGTAGTGACTGTGGTCCACCACCTCCACGCCCTGGGCGATGATCGGGCCTTCGTCCAGGTCGTTGTTGATATAGTGCGCCGTAGCGCCGACCATCTTCACGCCCTTGTTGTAGGCCTGGTGATAAGGCTTGGCGCCCTTGAACCCTGGCAGCAACGAGTGGTGGATGTTGATCGCCCAACCATCCAGGCGCCGGCACAGCTCGGGCGACAGCACCTGCATGTAGCGGGCGAGAATCACCAGCTCCGCGCCGGTCTCTTCGATCACCTGGAGCACCTTGCGCTCCTGGGCAGGTTTGTCCTTGGGGTCCAGGGCAAAGTGGTAGTAAGGAATCTTGTGCCACTGCGCCAGGGGCTCGAGGTCGGGGTGGTTGGACACCACCGCCACCACGTCCATGGCCAGTTGGCCGATGCGCTGGCGATACAGCAGGTCGTTCAGGCAGTGGTCGGCCTTGGAGACCATGATCACCACCTTGGGGCGGTGATTGGGCGCGGTCAGCTCGAAGGTCATGCCGAAGGCGTCACTGCGCTCGGCAAGGCCGGCCCGGAAGCCCGCCTCGTCGAAGTCGTCCGGCTGGCGGAACTCCACACGAATGAAGAACCGCCCCGAGAGCCGGTCGTCGAAGGAGTGGTGCTCCGTGACGTAGCAGCGCTGCTCGTAGAGGTAACGCGTCACTACGTCGACGGTGCCGAGCATGCTCGGGCAGTCGGCGGTGAGAATCCAGGTGTCCGGTGCCCGACTCATGCGTGTTCTCCTTTTTTATGCCTCGATGGCCAGGCCGTACTCGGCCGAAGCGTCCTGCAGCCACAGCCACCAGTAATCGGAGAAGCTGCGGCGGATCACCAATTCCCAGGTGTCTTCGGCGGTGCGGCGGATCACCAGTTGCGACTTGGCGAACACGGTGCCGACGGCCTTGCCGACCGGGAAATTGTTCGGGTGTACATCATAGCTGGTGGATTTCATCAGCACGTCGCGCACGTTGGGGCCGCGCAGCTCAAGCAGCGTCTGCCCGCCGCTGACGTTGACCACCTGGATGTGCTGGCCGTCGAGGGCCTCGCGCAGCTTCTGCTCGATGGCGAACTCCTGGCCGCCCGGGACGATCAGCAGCCATTCATCCGGGCCGACCCACTGCAGCGACATCTCTTCGTTGGCAACGACGGTCAGGGCGACCGGCAGCTCCAGGCCGAGGGCCTTCTTCACGCCTGCGGCGAAGGCGGCGTCGTGGCCATCGCCACGGATTGTCAGGTGGCCGAGGAACTTGTGCTCGCGCAGGGTCACGCCTGCGTTCTTGCGGCCCTTGCCGACCAGGCTGGCCAGGTCAGCGTGGTGCAGTGGCGACTCGGCCCGGGCGTTGGAGCCCGGATTTTGCTGGAAGACGTTGATTACGCTCATTTCTTACCTGCCTTGAATTCTGTTGTGCCGAACGGCGCCGAACCTGTGGAAGCGGGCTTGCCCGCGAATGGGCCGGTGAGGCCAACATCGCATTCGCGGGTAAACCCGCTCCCACAAGATCCAGCACTGCCTTCCGGGGGCCTTAGACGTTCTGCCGCTCACCCTTCGGATCGAAGAACACCGAAGACACGATCTCTGCCTCGATCACGCTGCCGTCAGCCTGCGGCGAGTAGACACGCTCGCCCATGCGCTTGAGGCCGCCTTTGACCACACCCATGGCGAACGAATAGCCCAGGGAGTTGGAGGCATAGCTGGAGGTGACGTGACCGACCATGTCCATCGGGATCGGCTGGTTCGGGTCGAACACCAGCTGGGCACCTTCGGGCAGCCACTTGGTCGGGTCGACAGGCTTGAGGCCCACCAGTTGCTTGCGGTCTTCGCGCAGGCAGTCCGAACGGGTCATGCCGCGTGCGCCGATCCAGGAGAACGGCTTGTTGCGACCGACACACCAGCCCATGTTCAGGTCATCCGGGTTCATCGAGCCGTCGGTGTCCTGACCGACGATGATGAAACCCTTCTCGGCGCGCAGCACGTGCATGGTCTCGGTGCCGTACGGGGTCAGGTTGTACTTCTTGCCCGCCTCGACGATCTGCTCCAGCACGCCCATGGCGTAGTTGGCCTGGACGTTGATCTCGTACGACAGCTCACCGGTGAACGAGATACGGAACACCCGGGCCGGCACGCCACCGACCAGGCCTTCCTTCCAGCTCATGAACGGGAAGGCTTCTTTGTCCAGGTCGATGTCGGTGAGTTCGGCCAGCAGCTTGCGGCTGTTGGGGCCCGACAGGGTCATGGTGGCCCAGTGGTCGGTCACGGAGGTGAAGTACACCTTCAGGTCCGGCCATTCGGTCTGGTGGTACAGCTCCAGCCACTGCAGCACGCGGGCAGCGCCGCCGGTGGTGGTGGTCATGATGAAGTGGTTGTCGCCGACGCAGGCGGTCACGCCGTCGTCGAAGACCATGCCGTCTTCTTTGCACATCAGGCCGTAACGGGCCTTGCCCACATCGAGCTTGGTCCAGGCGTTGGTGTACACGCGGTTGAGGAACTCACGCGCATCCGGGCCCTGGATGTCGATCTTGCCCAGGGTCGAGGCGTCGAGCAGGCCCACGCTGTCACGTACGGCCTTGCACTCACGCTCCACGGCGGCATGGATGTCTTCGCCGGCTTTAGGGAAGTACCACGGACGCTTCCACTGGCCAACGTCTTCGAACTCGGCGCCGTTCTTCAAGTGCCAGGCATGCAACGCGGTGAAGCGTACCGGTTCGAACAGGTGGCCACAGTGACGGCCCGCTACCGCGCCGAAGGTCACCGGCGTGTAGTTGGGGCGGAACATGGTGGTACCCATCTGCGGGATGGTGATACCCATCGAGCGCGCAGCGATGGCCAGGCCGTTGATGTTGCCCAGTTTGCCCTGGTCAGTACCGAAGCCCAGCGCGGTGTAGCGTTTCACGTGCTCGACCGATTCGAAGCCTTCGCGGGTGGCCAGTTCGATGGCGGCCGCGGTGACGTCGTTCTGCTGGTCGACGAACTGCTTCGGCGCACGGGCAGTGCCTTTGTCGTGCGGCACCTGGAACAGCGCCACGGTGGCCTCTTCCTTGCGGGCAACGACTTTCGGCAGGGTGCCGACGGTCGCCTTGAAGCCTGCTTCGGTGGCTGCCTGAACACCGCCTTCGAAACCATCGGCAATCGCGTCGCCGAGCGGATAGACGCCGTTCACGCCACCCACGCAGACACGTTTCTGAGGCGCATCGCCCGGTACGAAGCCAAGGATGTCGTCACGCCAGATTGGACGACCGCCCAGGTGCGAGGCCAGGTGAACCACCGGGCTGTAGCCACCGGAGCTGCCGATCAGGTCACACTCGAGCCATTCACCTGGGCTGGTGACCTTGTGTGCCACGGCATCGATCGCGGCGACGCGGGCGCCGGTCACATGCTTGGTGCCCTTGGCCTCGATCACGGCACTGGAGGTCAGGATGCGGATGCCCTTGGCGCGCGCTTCCTCGACCAGCGAGCCGCGCGGGTTGTGGCGCGCGTCGGCGATGGCGACCACCTGCAGGCCGGCGTCGTGCCAGTCCAGGGCAGTGCGATAGGCGTGATCGTTGTTGGTCGACAGCACCAGCTTGCGGCCCGGAGCCACGCCGTAACGGCGCACGTACACCGAGATGGCGCCGGCGAGCATGTTACCTGGCACGTCGTTGTTGCCGTACACCAGCGGACGCTCGTGGGTACCGGTGGCCAGTACCACACGCTTGGCACGCACGCGGTGGACGCGATGGCGGACCTGGCCGATCGGGGCGCGGTCACCGAGGTGGTCGGTCATGCGCTCGTGGATGGTCAGGAAGTTGTGGTCGTGGTAGCCGTTGACCGTGGCGCGTGGCAGCAGGGTCACTTCCGGCAGCGATTGCAGCTCGGCGACGACGGCGGCAACCCAGTCGGCGGCAGGCTTGCCGTCGAGGGTTTCGCGGGTGTCGAGCAGGCTACCGCCAAACTCTTCCTGTTCATCGGCGACGATCACGCGGGCGCCGCTGCGACCGGCGGCCAGGGCCGCGGCCAGGCCAGCAGGGCCGGCACCGACGATCAGCACGTCGCAGTGCTGGTTCATGTAGTCGTAGCTGTCCGGGTCGTTCTGCAGCGGAGCACGGCCCAGGCCCGCCGCTTTACGGATGTACTTCTCGTAAGTCATCCAGAACGACTTGGGATACATGAAGGTCTTGTAGTAGAAACCGGGCGGCATCATGCTGCCGCCGACCTTGCCGAGGATGCCCATGACGTCGTTGTTGACGTTCGGCCAGCCGTTGGTGCTGGTGGCAACCAGGCCCGAGTACAGGGCTTGCTGGGTGGCGCGCACGTTCGGCACCTGGGTGGCTTCGCTCGAGCCCAGCTGCAGGATGGCGTTCGGCTCTTCCGGGCCTGCGGCGATGATGCCGCGAGGACGCGAGTACTTGAAGCTGCGACCGACGATGTCGACGCCGTTGGCCAGCAGCGCAGCGGCCAGGCTGTCACCGGCATAGCCCTGGTAGGTTTTGCCGTTGAAGGTGAAGTTCAGGACCTTGCTGCGATCGATGCGACCGCCGCTGGCGAGGCGATAGACCTGGCTCATACTTTTTCTCCCTGGCCTTTGACGGCCGACTGCGCGGGGTTCAACTTGTTCGCGGTGACCTGCGGCTTCTCGCCGATCTTGTAGGTTTCCAGGATCTCGTAGGTCTCGGTGTTACGCGTGACGTTGAAGTACTGGCGGCAGCCGGCGACGTGGTCCCACAGTTCATGGTGAATACCGCGCAGGTTGTCGCGGAAGAACATGTAGGTACCCCATTCCTCGTCGGTGCAGGCGCTAGGGTCCAGCGGGCGGGCGATGTGCGCCTGGCCGGAGGAGTGGAACTCTTCTTCGGAGCGCAGCTCGCCGCAGTGGGGACAGAAAATATGCAACATGACGAATTGTCTCCGATTAGTGGGCGACGGCCGCGGCGCCGTGTTCGTCGATCAGCGCGCCGGTGTAGAAGCGATCGATCGAGAACGGCTTGGCCAATGGGTGCATCTCGCCTTTGGCAAGGCTCGCGGCGAAGACGTTGCCCGAACCTGGGGTCGCCTTGAAGCCGCCGGTACCCCAGCCGCAGTTGAAGAACAGGTTTTTCACAGGGGTCTTGGAGATGATCGGGCACGCGTCCGGGCAGGTGTCGACGATGCCGCCCCACTGACGGTTCATGCGCACGCGCGAAAGGATCGGGAACATCTCGACGATCGCCTGCATGGTGTGCTCGATGATCGGGTACGAACCGCGCTGGCCGTAACCGACCCAGCCGTCGATACCGGCACCGATGACCAGGTCGCCTTTGTCGGACTGGCTGATGTAGCCGTGCACGGCGTTGGACATGATCACGCTGTCGATGATCGGCTTGATCGGCTCCGATACCAGCGCCTGCAGCGGGTGCGATTCCAGCGGCAGACGGAAGCCGGCCAGCTTGGCCATGTGACCGGAGTTACCGGCGGTGACCACGCCGACGCGCTTGGCGCCAATGAAGCCCTTGTTGGTTTCCACGCCGATGACCGCGCCGTTTTCCTTGCGGAAGCCGATCACTTCGGTCTGCTGGATGAGATCGACGCCCAGGGCGTCGGCGGCACGGGCGTAGCCCCAGGCCACGGCATCGTGACGGGCCACGCCGCCACGGCGCTGGACGGTCGCGCCGAGGATCGGGTAACGGGTGTTCTTCGAGCAGTCCAGGTACGGGATTTCGGCGGCGACCTGCTCGGTGTTGAGCAGCTCACCGTCCACGCCGTTGAGGCGGTTGGCGTTGACCCGACGCTCGGAGTCGCGGATGTCCTGCAGGGTGTGGCACAGGTTGTACACACCACGCTGGGAAAACATCACGTTGTAGTTGATGTCCTGGGACAGGCCTTCCCACAGCTTCATGGCGTGTTCGTACAGCTTGGCCGACTCGTCCCACAGGTAGTTCGAACGCACGATGGTGGTGTTACGGGCGGTGTTGCCGCCGCCCAGGTAACCCTTCTCGATCACCGCGACGTTGGTGATGCCGTGCTCCTTGGCCAGGTAGTAGGCCGTGGCCAGGCCATGGCCGCCACCGCCGACGATGACCACGTCGTACACCTTCTTCGGCGTCGGCGTGCGCCACATGCGCTGCCAGTTCTCGTGGTGGCTGAGGGAGTGTTTGAAAAGGCCGAAGCCCGAATAGCGTTGCATGGTTGGTTACTCCACTCAGCGGTAGACCGGGAAATCCGCGCACAGGGCGGCGACGTTCTTGGCAACGTCGGCTTCGACGTCGGCATCACCCAGGTTGTCCAGCACATCGCAGATCCAGCCAGCCAGGGCCACGCACTGGGCTTCCTTGAAGCCACGGGTGGTGACGGCCGGAGTACCGATGCGCAGGCCCGAGGTAACGAACGGCGACTGCGGGTCGTTAGGTACGGCGTTCTTGTTGACGGTGATATGGGCGCGACCCAGGGCGGCGTCGGCGTCTTTGCCGGTCAGGCCCTGACGGATCAGGCTGACCAGGAACAGGTGGTTGTCGGTGCCGCCGGAAACCACGTCGTAGCCGCGGTCGATGAACACCTTGGCCATGGCCTGGGCGTTGGCGATGACCTGCTTCTGATAGGTCTTGAATTCAGGCTCCAGCGCTTCCTTGAAGCACACGGCCTTGGCGGCGATCACGTGCATCAGCGGGCCGCCCTGGGCGCCCGGGAAGACGGCAGCGTTGAGCTTCTTCTCGATCTCTTCGTTGGACTTGGCCAGGATCAGGCCGCCACGCGGACCGCGCAGGGTCTTGTGGGTGGTGGTGGTGACCACGTCGGCGAACGGAATCGGGTTCGGGTACAGGCCAGCGGCAACCAGGCCGGCAACGTGGGCCATGTCGACGAACAGCAGTGCACCCACTTTGTCGGCGATGGCGCGGAAACGTGGGAAGTCCAGGGTCTTGGAGTAGGCGGAGAAACCGGCGACGATCATCTTCGGCTTGTGCTCGACCGCCAGGCGCTCGACTTCGTCGTAGTCGATCAGGCCGGTGGTGTTGTCGATGCCGTACTGGACCGCGTTGTACAGCTTGCCCGAGGACGACACCTTGGCGCCGTGGGTCAGGTGACCGCCATGGGCCAGGCTCATGCCCAGGATGGTGTCGCCGGGCTGCAGCAGGGCCAGATAGACGGCGCTGTTGGCGGAAGAGCCGGAGTGCGGCTGGACGTTGGCGTAATCGGCGCCGAACAGCTGCTTGGCGCGCTCGATGGCCAGCGCCTCGACCTTGTCGACGTATTCGCAGCCACCGTAGTAGCGCTTGCCTGGGTAGCCTTCGGCGTATTTGTTGGTCAGGCCGCTGCCCTGGGCCTGCATGACGCGCTTGCTGGTGTAGTTCTCCGAGGCGATCAGCTCGATGTGATCTTCCTGGCGCTGTTCTTCGGCATTCATCGCCGCCAGCAGTGCGTCGTCGTAACCCTGGATCTGGTCTTGCTTGCTGAACATCTTGTTTCTCCCGGCAGCGATCGTTTCTTGTCTTGAGGCACTGTGGCCCTTTGTGGCGATGGTATGACCGGCGAGGGCGACTCAGATGCCTGCGCACGCCTTGCAATGGCGCGTTTACGACATTCGCATCTGCCTGGTGCCTGTGCGGGCCCCTTCGCGGGTAAACCCGCTCCCACAGGGGCTGTGCAATCCCTGTGGGAGCGGGTTTACCCGCGAAGAAGCCAGCAAGATCAATACATGGAGTAGCTCGCACAGACCTTGTATAGGCAACCGCTGAATCGATGGTTTAGAGTGCGGATCTGCGTCGTAAAAAGGACAGGTGTCATGACTGATAACAGCCAACAATTCGCCAGCGACAACTATTCCGGCATCTGCCCCGAAGCCTGGGCCGCGATGGAAAAAGCCAACCGGGGCCACGAGCGTGCCTATGGCGACGATCAATGGACCGAACGCGCCGCCGAGTACTTCCGCGAGCTGTTCGAAACCGACTGCGAGGTGTTCTTCGCCTTCAACGGCACCGCCGCCAACTCCCTGGCCCTGGCCTCCCTGTGCCAGAGCTACCACAGCGTCATCTGCTCCGAGACCGCCCACGTCGAGACCGACGAGTGCGGTGCGCCGGAGTTCTTCTCCAACGGCTCCAAGCTGCTCACCGCACGCAGTGTAGACGGCAAGCTGACGCCCGAATCGATCCGCGAAGTCGCGCTCAAGCGCCAGGACATCCACTACCCCAAGCCACGCGTGGTAACCATCACCCAGGCCACCGAAGTGGGCACGGTGTACAACCCCGACGAGCTGCGGGCGATCAGCGCCACCTGCAAGGAGCTGGGGCTGAACCTGCACATGGACGGCGCCCGCTTTTCCAACGCCTGTGCGTCCCTGGGCTGCACTCCGGCGGAGCTGACCTGGAAGGCCGGGGTGGATGTGCTGTGCTTCGGCGGCACCAAGAACGGTATGGCCGTGGGCGAGGCGATCCTGTTCTTCAATCGCGCCCTGGCCGATGACTTCGATTACCGCTGCAAACAGGCGGGCCAGCTGGCGTCGAAGATGCGCTTTCTCTCCGCGCCCTGGGTCGGGCTGCTCGAAGACGGCGCCTGGCTGCGCTATGGCCGCCACGCCAACCACTGCGCGCAACTTCTGGCCTCGCTGGTGAGCGACCTGCCGGGCGTGGAGCTGATGTTCCCGGTGCAGGCCAATGGCGTGTTCCTGCAAATGCCGGAAGCCGCATTGGAAGCGCTGCGCGCCAAGGGTTGGCGCTTCTACACCTTCATCGGCAGCGGTGGGGCGCGGTTCATGTGCTCGTGGGATACGCAAGAAGCGCGAGTGCGTGAACTGGCGCAGGACATCCGCGCCATCGTCGGCGCCTGATGTCAGCGGGTAAATCGGAGCGGCGGTTAGGCGCCCCGATTTACCCGCGAATCGTCCAACACCGACCTAGAGCTTGAACCCGCCCATCTGCCGCGCCAGGTCATCGGCCAGGCCACGCAACGCCTGGCACTCATCCCGACAGGCCTGCACTTCGGCTGCCGTCTCCCGCGCCAGGTCGGAAATCCCCTGCACGGTCCGGTTGATCTCCTCGGTCACCGCCGACTGCTCTTCGGTCGCCGTGGCCACTTGGTGGTTCATGTCGCTGATATGCTCCACCTGATCGGTGATCGCCCCCAGCGAGGCACCGGTACGCTGGCTGGACTCCACCCCGCCCCCGGTTGCCTGCTGCCCGGCGTTCATCGACGCCACGGCGGTGCCGGCGCCTTGCTTGAGGCGCTGGATCATCTGCTGCACCTCGTCGGTGGACACTTGAGTACGCCGCGCCAGTGTGCGCACTTCATCGGCGACCACTGCAAAGCCGCGCCCCATTTCACCCGCTCGCGCCGCCTCGATGGCCGCATTGAGGGCCAACAGGTTGGTCTGTTCGGAAATACTGCGGATCACGGCCAAGACCTCGTCGATCGAGGCGACTTCGTCGGCCAGCTGGCTCACCGCCTCCGCCGCCCGGCTGATTTCCCCGGACATGCCTTCGATGCTGTGGATCGACCGGCGCACCACCTCGCGCGCCTGCAAGGCCTCGTCACGCGCCGACTGCGAGGCATGGGCGGCATTGCCGGCGTTCTGCGCGATGTCCTGCACGGTCAACCCCATTTCGTGCACAGCGGTAGCGACCATTTCGGTCATCTCCTGCTGGCGGCCGGAACGGTCGGCTGTGTTGTCCACCACGCGGGTCACCTGCTCCACCGACCGATGCAGGCGCTCGGTGGTGCGCAGCACCTCGCCGATCAGCACCCGCTGGCTGTCGAGGAACCGGTTGAACCCACGGGCCAGGTCGCCCAGCTCGTCCTCACGCGAATCGTCCAGCCGCTGGCTGAGGTCGCCAGCCCCACTGCCGATCTGGGTCAGCGCCATGGTCACCTGGCGGATCGGACGCACCAGCCCGCGCGCCAGCAGCACGACCAACAGCAACGACACCAGCGCCACCGCGCCGCCGATCAGGCTGGTCAGCCACACCGCCTCGTGCATCTGTGCGTAGATTTCGTCTTCCGGCACCTCGGCCACCAAGGTCCAGTTCAGGTCGCGAAGCGGTAGGCCCAGGGCAAGAAACGCCTCGCCGTCGCGGCTGAAATGCACCTTGCGCAGGCCTTCACCCTTGCCCAGCAGGTCTTGGGTCGCCCGCTCGCCGACTTGCTCGGCCAACTGGCGCTTGCCGCTGAATTCGTGATCCGGATGGACCTGGATCAGACCGTCGTTGCGCACCAGGAACACCCGCCCGCGCTCACCGAAACTGAAGTCATGGATCAGCTTCGACAATGCCGTCATGCGCAGGCCCATACCGGCCACGCCCACCAGCTGCCCGTCTTTTTCGACCCGGTAATCGATGAACAGCGCCAGCTCCCCGGTGGAGCCATCGATGTCGATGTTGATCAGGCGTTCGGCGCCGCTGTCGATGTAGCCGTAGAACCATTTGTCCTTCGGGTTATCGCGGCTGAGGGTGCGATCCAGGCCTTTCTCGTTGTAGTAGTGGCCGGTCGCCGTGGAGGCGAACAACGTGGTGAAGGCCTGGTTGCGCTGTTTGACCGCCTCCAGGTATTCGAGAAAACGGGGGGCTTGGGCGGGGTCTTCGCCGGCGGCGAGCCAGTCACGCAGCAGCGTGTTACCGGCGATGTCGGCCGCCGCCACCAGCGGCTTGCCGAGCATGCGTTCGATGTCGTTGCGGATCGCTTCGACGCTGGCCGGCAGTGCCGTGTCCACCAGATAACGTTCGGTCAGGCGGTTGACCGCCTCGGTATACACCCCCACGACCACCAGAATGCTCGCCAGCAGGGCCGCGCCCATGCTCGCAATCAACTGCCACTGGATACTCCGCCGCCAGATCCGCATGCCCCAACTCCCCAATCATTATTATTTGGGGTTATTGTATACACTTACGTATCCCGTTATTCCAGTGATCTAAAACAATGTCGATGAGCCGTCGCGCGTCGTTTCTGCCGCAAGATCCGATGCTAAAGCCACTGGCGCATGGGCGGATGAGCCCGCGCTCACAAGCGCCCGGCTCACCTAGATTCCGTGGGGATGATGCCAGACGCTGGGAGCGGGTTTACCCGCGAATGCGATGGGAAACTCACCGATGCATTCGCGGCAAACCCGAAGTCAGGCAATCGGATTACTGTTCGGCGATGGTCCGAACGATAGCGTCCACCGTGGCGTCGATCTGCGCCTGGGTCCGCTCGAGGGTCTGCTGGTGTTCCTTTTGCAACTCGACCTGCTTGGAACACAGATTCAGGGCTGCCAGCACCAGCAGCTTGTCACCGATCAGGGTGGGGTACTGACGCTTGGTTTCGGCCAAGGCGGTGTTGAGCATCCGCACGGCTTGCGCCAGGGTCTCTTCCTGGCCTTGGGGCGCCTTGATCGAATAGTCGTTGCCCAGGATGGACACGACATTGATCGGCTGCGCTTGCAGTCTCATGCGTTGACGACACCTGCGCTGGCGCGCTCTACCAGCGCCTGGATACGGGCCGCAGTGGCGCCGTGCTTCTCTTCCTGCTCCATCAGCGACAGCTGCAGGGTTTCATTCTCTTCCTTGGCCTGGGCCAGTTCCTGGCCGAGGGCGGTGTTCTGCTCGGTGAGTTGAGCGTTTTTCTGCATCAGGTCGTTGACCAGTTGCTCGAGTTGATTCAGGGAAGCTTCCAACATGGGGTCTATCTCGGGTTGTTGCAAAGGGCGCACACGATAAAGAAAAGCGCGCGTCCTCGCCATTAAATATCGGGACACAAAGGCTTTAGCCTGGGCAGATTGACAGGCCTGGGCCGGTCTTGTTCCGACCTGGGTCAACCACCTGTCCGGAAACTCGATAGCAGGCTCACAATTTCACTCAAGCGCGGCCCGCCTCTACCGATAACCCGAGCAGGTCACATTCTGTCGCATGGAGCGCGCATTTTCTTCCTTGCCCGGATTACACCCATGTCCCTACGCAATATGAACATTGCCCCGCGTGCGCTGTTAGGCTTTGCCCTGATCGGTGCGCTGATGCTCGGCCTTGGCATTTTCTCGCTGATCCAGATGGGCAACATTCGCCAAGCCGGCGTCGCCATCGAAGCGGTGAGCGTGCC
The DNA here is from genome assembly GCF_051913525.1 of Pseudomonas sp. PKS. NCBI lineage: Bacteria > Pseudomonadati > Pseudomonadota > Gammaproteobacteria > Pseudomonadales > Pseudomonadaceae > Pseudomonas > Pseudomonas sp. PKS. Next base: position 130,159 of record NZ_JBEGDO010000012.1, read on the forward strand.
CAGCATCAAGACCCTCGATGAACTGGCCTTGCTCAACCTGCGCATGCGCACCCTCGCCTACCGCCTGGTGCTCAACCGCGACCCTCAGTTCCAGCAGGACACCCAGCGCCAGATGGATGAGCGCAACGCGCAGATCGACAAGATACGCGACACCTACCGCACACTGGTGGAAGGCCCCCAGGAGCAAGCCGCCTTCGATCGCTACAATCAACTGCTTGGCCAGTACCGCCAGCTGGAAGCGCGCATGCGCAGCTTCAGCCAGGCCAATCGCGTGGAAGAGCTGCAGAATCTGATCAACCGCGAGCTGTTCGAGAATGCCGAGCAGATCAACCAGGCCATGGCGGACCTGGTGCGCATCAACACCGAGCAGACCCGCGCCACCAATGCGACAGCCGCCAGCCAATACGACTCCGCGTTCGCCCTGGTCATCGGCCTGCTGGTGACTGCCACCGTCCTGACCCTGCTCTGCGCCTTCCTGTTGACCCGCAGCATCGTCAAGCCGATCGATGAAGCGCTCAAGGCCGCCGAACAGGTCGCTGACGGTGACCTGACCCAGGTGATCCGCGCCGAGGGCAATGACGAAGCCGCCCGGCTGCTTCGCGCCATGGCGCGGATGCAGGACAAGCTGCGCGACACCCTGCAACTGATCGCAGGCTCGGCCACCCAGCTGGCCTCGGCCGCCGAGGAACTCAACTGCGTCACCGACGAAAGCGCCCGCGGCCTGCAGCAGCAGAACAACGAGATCGAACAGGCCGCCACCGCGGTCACCGAAATGACCAGCGCGGTGGAAGAAGTGGCACGCAATGCCGTGAGCACCTCCGAAGCCTCCAGCGAGGCCAGCCGATCAGCGGGCGATGGTCGCGACCTGGTGCTGGAGACGGTGGGCGCCATCGAGCGCATGAGCAGCGATGTGCAGGCCACCGCAACACTGGTCACCCGCCTGGCATCCCAGTCCCGGGATATCGGCAAGGTCCTGGATGTGATCCGTGGCCTGGCCGATCAGACCAACCTGCTGGCCCTCAATGCCGCAATCGAAGCGGCCCGCGCCGGGGAAGCCGGTCGTGGTTTTGCCGTGGTGGCTGACGAGGTGCGGGCCCTGGCCCATCGCACCCAGCAGTCCACGAGCGAGATCGAACGGATGATCGCCAGTATCCAGGGCGGGACGGAGGAAGCGGTGACGTCGATGCGCACCAGCACTGAACGTGCCGAGTCGACACTGAATATCGCCCGTGGCGCCGGCCTGGCACTGGACAGCATCGCCAGCGCGGTGGCGCAGATCAATGAGCGCAACCTGGTGATCGCCAGCGCCGCCGAAGAGCAGGCCCAGGTGGCCCGCGAGGTGGACCGCAACCTGGTGAACATCAATGACCTGTCGGTGCAGAGCGCGACCGGCGCGCATCAGACCAGCGTGGCCAGCGCCGACCTTTCCCGCCTGGCGGTGGACCTCAACGGCCTGGTGGCGCGTTTTCGCACTTGATGAATGCATTCGCGGCGGTTCGACGCCTCGATAAACCCGCTCCCACAGGTTCTGCATCAACCTGGTAGGAGCGGGTTTACCCGCGAAATGTAGTAGTGGGCCGGATCAGTAGTCGATCCGCACGTCACCTTGCGGGACACTGCAGCACGACAGGATGTAGCCTTCGGCTTCGTCTTCCTCGGTGATGCCACCGTTGTGGTCCATGACCACTTCGCCGCCGAGCTTGAGTACCTTGCAGGTCCCGCAGATGCCCATGCCACAGGCCTTGGGGATCATCAGCCCGACCTTGGCCGCAGCCGCATGCACCGTCTCGCCCGGGGCGATACGGATGCTCTTGTCGCTGCCGACGAACTCCACCAGGTGGAGGTCGGCCGCGTCGAGTTCCTCAGCCGCCTCGGCCGCCTGCTCGGCATGTTCCACGGCATCGGCCTTGGCCTCTGCCGGGGTCGCGCCAAACGACTCTTCGTGGTAGTTGCGCATGTCGAAGCCCACCGCCTCGAGCATGCGCTTGACCGCATTCATGTACGGCGTCGGGCCGCAGCAGAAGACCACCCGTTCCATGTAGTCGGGCGCGATCAGCTCCATCAGGCGCTGATTCAGGTAGCCACGGTAGCCCGACCAAGGCTCGCCGAGGCCGTGCTTCTCGCAAATGATGTGCAGGCTGAAATTGGGGATCCGCGAGGCCATCTGGTCCAGTTCGCGGTGGTAGATGATGTCCTTCGGCGAACGGGCGCTGTGGACGAAGACCATGTCGACATTGCCGTTGGTGTCGTAGAACCAACGGGCCATGGACATGACCGGGGTGATACCGACACCACCGGAGAGGTACAGCACCTTCGGCGCCGGGAAGTCGATGGCGTTGAACAGCCCCACCGGTCCGTGCACCGCCAGCTCGAAGCCTTCGTGCATGTTGTCGTGCAGCCAGTTGGACACCTGCCCGCCAGGCACGCGCTTGACGGTGATCGAGAAGCTGTAGGGCACCGATGGCGAGCTGGAAATGGTGTACGAGCGCATCACCTGCTTGCCGTCGATCTCAAGCTCCAGGGTGACGAACTGCCCAGGCTTGAAGAAGAACATGATCGGCTGGTCGGCCATGAAACAGAAGGTGCGCACGTCCCAGGTCTCCTGGATGACCTTGACGCAGCGCACCACATGGCGGCCGTTGGCCCAGGTCTGGGTCGTGACCGGATTGAGGAAGGTATCGGACATGTTCTTCTCCAGCGGCCGACTACCGGCCTTCATGGCTCCGATAATGCGCAAGCCGGCGACGAAGTACATTCCTATCAGCGACATCGGCGTGCTTATCGCGACCAGCCCCGCGCTACAAGGGCTGGCGCGTCGGAATCGGATTCGGCCATGTCGCCCGTGGATATGGTTCCTGTCGGCGGCGAACGCACACTCCACGGCAAATGAAACAGCTGTTTTTAGCAAGCAGCCTTGCGGCAAACCACAACAACGATTAGCCACTTTCGCCGGCCGCATACGGCCCTGAGGACCAAACGATGGACGTCACCGCAACCCTGAGCCTGGGCGATCCACTGGAAGCTGCACGCAAGGCCACCGCCGAGATGCTGCAGACCCGCGAGCGCACCTACTCGCTGCCCCAGCCTTTCTACACCGACGAGCGTCTGTTCCAGATCGACATGCAGGAGATTTTCCACAAGGAGTGGTTGATCGCCGGCATGACGTGCGAGATTCCAACCAAGGGCAACTTCCTGACCCTGCAGATCGGCAAGAACCCGATCATCGTTATCCGTGGCGCCGAAGGCCAGGTGCATGCGTTCCACAACGTCTGCCGTCACCGCGGTTCGCGCCTGTGCACCAGCGACAAGGGCAAGGTGGCCAAGCTGGTCTGCCCGTACCACCAGTGGACTTATGAAATCGACGGTCGCCTGCTGTTCGCCGGCACCGAGATGGGCGCCGACTTCGACATGAAGCAGTACGGCCTCAAGCCTGTGCACGTGAAGACTGCCGGTGGCTATATCTTCATCAGCCTGGCCGAAAACCCACCTGCGATCGACGAGTTCCTGGCAACGCTCGATCACTACATGGAACCGTACGACATGGAGAACACCAAGGTGGCGGTGCAGACCACCTTGATGGAAAAAGCCAACTGGAAGCTGGTGCTGGAAAACAACCGCGAGTGCTACCACTGCAACGGTTCGCACCCTGAGCTGCTCAAGACCCTGCTGGAGTGGGACGATACCAACGACCCACGCGCCGACCAGGCGTTCAAGGACCACGTCGCCGCCTCCGCTGCTGCCTGGGAAGCCGAGAAGATTCCGTACCTGCACAAGAGCCATGGCCTGCGTAACCGCATCGTGCGCATGCCGCTGCTCAAGGGCACCGTGTCCATGACCATGGACGGCAAGCAGGCGTGCAAGAAACTGATGGGCCGCATCAAGAACCCGGACCTGGGCTCGATGCGTATCCTGCACCTGCCGCACTCCTGGAACCACTGCATGGGCGACCACATGATCGTGTTCACCGTGTGGCCAATCAGCGCCCAGGAAACCATGGTCACCACCAAGTGGCTGGTGCACAAGGACGCCGTCGAAGGTGTCGACTACGACCCGGAAAACATGCGCAAGGTCTGGGACGCCACCAACGACCAGGACCGTCGTCTGGCTGAAGAGAACCAGCGCGGCATCAACTCCACTGCCTACCAGCCCGGCCCGTACTCCAAGACCTACGAGTTCGGCGTGGTCAACTTCATCGACTGGTACTCCCAGCGCGTGCTGAACAACCTGGGGGCGGAGCCAGCGCCGTACCTGAAGGAAGTCAAAGCGCAGTAAGGTATCGACGCGAAACGAAAAGAGCAGCCAGATGGCTGCTCTTTTTTTTGCTCGAATCGGGCCTACAGCGACAGCCCGGTCATGAAGAGCGATGATCAATTCTTGATCAACCTTCCCCCAGCCAAGGCCTCCCAAGGCCTGCAGCCACCGACCAACATTTTATCCACAGCCTGGCGCACAGTATTTGTGGAAACTTGGGCCGAGCAGAAGCCGGACGCTTTGATCATTATTTGACCATTTCTCTACAGGCCTTTGATTACAAGGGCTCTAGCGTTTGCCGAACACGTTGTCCACAGAGCGGCCAACAGACTTTGTGGGCAATGCTCAGGCGTGCGGCCAATGTCTGTGGATAGACCTCCAGAGCACCCGATACAAGCGTGCTGCACAGCCGTTTCGCAGCAATTGATCAATTATTGACCTAATCTCTGCAGCCCAGTCAGATCAAGGGATTGCGCCGCTGCCAAACAGATTATCCACAGAGACGCCAACAGCGATTGTGGGCAACCTCGGCCTTTTGGAGTGAAAGGGGCATGTGGAGTTGATCGGCAAGGGTGGTCAAATAATAACCAGCGCGCTGTAGCCAAGAGATGACGGGGGCTGTAGAGAGGCGCGAACACTTTATCAACAGGTTGGCAAACAGATTCGGTGTGTAAAAACCACAGGGTCGCTGACCAAGTCTGCGAAGGGCTGCAAAACAGACCGCACCACCATGAAAAAAGCCCACGTGCAGGCCATGCAACGTGGGCTTTGGCTTTTGAACAGGCAACCGCTAGCGCAGCACCCCTTCCTCCACCAGCAACTTCAGGATCGCCTCGGCGCCCTCTTGTGGAGAAACGTCCTTGAGCACCTTGCCGCCCCCACCGCTGGCCTTGGCCGTGGCGGCTTTCATGCGGTCGGCGCCGCTCTTGGCCTTGATCACCTTCAGCCGCTTGGGCCGGGGACGGGCCGGCTGCAGCTCGGCATCGGCCAGCAGTTCATCCTCGACCACCGCCACGTTGCGCGCTGCCAGCACGCCCCGGCGCGCTGGGCCAAAGGCGCTCTGGCGTGGCTTGGGCGCCGCGTTATCCACAGTTGCCAAGAGCGGCAGGCGCACCTTCAGCCGGCGCCGCTGCCCCCGTGGCAAGGCCTGCAGGACTTGCGCGGTGCCGTTGTCGATGGACTCGACCTCAGCCAGGCCCACCACCAGTGGCCAGCCCAGACGCTCGGCCAGCAAGAACGGCAACATGCCCGACCCTTCGCCGGTTTCCGCCTGGCTGCCGGTCAACACCAGTTGTGCCCCGGCGTCGCGCAGGTAATCGCCCAGCACGCCGAGCACATCGGCACCCGCCGGCTGCTCCAGCACATCCAGATGATCCAGGCCCATGCCCAGGTATGCGCGCAGCGCTTCCTCGCGAGGATCGCCGGCATGCACCACCTGCAAGTTATCCCCAGCCAGCTGCAAACCCAGCTCGACGGCACGGGAGTCCTGCTCGGCACGACGGGTGCGGCCGGAGCTGGGGTGAGCGCCGATGGAGACCAGGCTGATGACTTTCGTACTCATGCTCGTGCCCTTATGCCGCGTCGCGCTGGCCGGCGCTGCGGTAGTTGTCCACAGCCTCGATCAACGCCTGGAGAATCGCCGAACTGTCGCCAATCACCGACAGGTCCGCCCGTTTGATCATGTCGCAGCCAGGGTCCATGTTCACCGCCACCACCTTGTCGCAGGCGCCGATGCCCTGCAGGTGCTGGATCGCCCCGGAGATACCCACAGCCACGTAGACCCGCGCCGTGACCCAGGTACCGGTGGCGCCCACCTGGCGGTTGCGGGGCATGAAACCATCGTCCACCGCCACCCGCGAAGCACCTTCGGTAGCCCCGAGGGCGGCTGTCGCCTTGTGGAAAAGATCCCAATCCTTGACGCCGTTGCCGCCGGAGACGATGAACTCCGATTCGGCCATGGCGATGGCCGCAGGATCCACCGCCACCGGGCCCAGGTCTTCGATACGCGACAGGCTGCGCGCCACGCTTGTGGACAACTCCACCGGCAGTGCTTCGTGACGGGTTTCGCTGACCGGGTCGGAGCATTCGGCCGCCGCCAGGATCAGGCGCGGCAAACCGCGCTGCAGGTCCTGTTGGCCAGCCCCGGCTCGACCGATGCACTGGCCGTCCTTGACTTGCCATACCCGTGTCGCCGGGCGTTCGCCCAGCGCGGCGGCCAGGCGCCGGCCGAGCTCGCCACCACCGGTGCGGCTGTCTGGTAGCAGCCAGTGGCGCGGGGTGAACTGGTTATCCACAGCGCGCAGGCCCTGCACCAACTGCTCCGGTGCATAACCTTCGAACGCTTCGCCTTCGATGACCAGCAACCGGTCGACGCCGGCTGTGGAAAAGTTGCTTTCCTTGTGTTCGCCGAACACGATCGCCAGGACGGCGCCGTCGCTGCCGGCCAGGCTGTGGGCCAGGCCCAGCAGGTCGCGGTCGTGGCTGCCCAGGCGACCACCGACCATGTCCGGAACCACGGCGATATAGAACGCCGGCTGCGCGACCTGGTGCAGCGGCAGCTGCACCTCGGCCGCTGCAGTACGGCGACCGGCGCCGGCGGTGCCCTGCTGGGCGCCGCTGCGGTCGATGCGCTTGAGGCCATTGGGGCCGATGAAGCCGGCGGCGATCGCATGGGGGTTCTTGCGGATGAGGCCGTTGGGGCCCATCCAGCGAGTCTGTTGCGTCTGCATCGCCGCGTGCAGCGGATGCAGACGGTTACGGGCGATCCACTCGGCACGAGGGTCGCGGCGGATGATGTCGCTCATCAGTGCACCTCCGCAGGTTCACGTTTGGCCGCTTGGGATTTGGCGCTGGCAGGGGCGTCGTCCTCGATCAGCACGTCGGCGACAAGCTCGGCGATGTCCTTGATCTGCGGACGAGGTTCGACCACGCCTTCGAGCATTGCGGTGCACTGTGGGCAACCCACGGCCACCAGCTCTGCCTCGGTCGTGCGGATGTCGTCCATGCGCATGTCGGGGATACGCTGCTTGCCCGGGATGTCGGTGATCGGCGCACCGCCGCCACCGCCACAGCACCGGGAGCGGAAGCCCGAGCGTTCCATCTCGCGAACCTCGATGCCGAGGGCCTTGAGCACATCGCGCGGCGCCTCGTACTCGCCGTTGTAACGGCCCAGGTAGCACGGATCGTGATAGGTGACGCTGCCACCCTTGTGCTGGCCCAGGTTGAGCTTGTTGGCCGCGATGAGTTCGGCGATGTAGGTGCTGTGGTGCTGCACCTGGTACTCGCCGCCCAAGGCGCCGTACTCGTTCTTCAGCACATGGAAGCTGTGCGGGTCGCAGGTGACGATGCGCTGGAAGCGGTACTTGTTCAGCGTCTGGATGTTGCGCTTGGCCAGTTGCTGGAAAGTCGCCTCGTCACCCAGTCGGCGCGCCACGTCGCCGCTGTCACGCTCTTCCAGGCCGAGCACGGCGAAGTCCACGCCGGAGGCCTTGAGGACTTTGACGAAGGCCCGCAGGGTACGCTGGTTGCGCATGTCGAAGGCACCATCACCGACCCAGAACAGCACCTCGGTGCTCTTGACCTCGGACATCAGCTTGAGATTGAGGTCGGCCGCCCAGTTCATCCGACCGCCTGGGTTGAAGCCGCCAGGGTTGTCGGTGGCGATCAGGTTGTCCAGCACCTCGGCGCCCTTGTTCGGGGTCGCGCCTTTTTCCAGGGTCAGGTGACGGCGCATGTCGACGATGGCATCGACGTGCTCGATCATCATCGGGCACTCCTCGACGCAGGCGCGGCAGGTGGTGCACGACCACAGGGTCTCGGCGTCGACCAGGCCATTGACGATCGGCTGGTGCGGGTGACCGCCATGCTCACCGATCGGCTTGCCCGGATAAGGGCTGCCGGCGAACTGCGCGTCGGTGCCACCGGCAAGACCGATGACCATGTCCTGGATGAGTTTTTTCGGGTTCAGCGGCTGGCCGGCGGCGAACGCCGGGCACATGGCTTCGCACTTGCCGCACTGCACGCAGGCATCGAAGCCGAGCAGTTGGTTCCAGGTGAAGTCCACTGGTTTTTCCACGCCCAACGGCGCGTTCGGGTCTTCCAGGTCCAGCGGCTTGAGGCCGGTGGAGCGACCACCGCCGAAGCGTTCGGCGCGGCGGTGCCAGGCCAGGTGCAGGGCACCGGCGAAGGCGTGCTTCATCGGGCCGCCCCAGGTCATGCCGAAGAACAGCTCCGACACGCCCCACAGCACACCCACGCCCAGCACGGCGACCAACAGCCAACCACCGGTGCCTTCAGGCAGGATGCCGGCAACGGGCAGCGTGGCGATGAAGAAGCTCGCGGCGAACACCAGCAAGCTCTTGGGCAGGCGCATCCACGGCCCCTTGGACAGGCGCGAAGGTGGGTTCAGGCGACGCTTGAAGACGAACAGGGCGCCACAGAACATCAGCACCGTGGCGGCCAGCAAGGCATAGCCGAGGATCTTGCTCTGCAGGCCAAAGCCATGGACCAGGATCGCCAGCACGGCCGACAGCACGAAGCCGCCGGCGGTGGCCACGTGGGTCTTGGACATGTACTTGTCGCGCTCGACCACATGGTGCAGATCCACCAGGTAGCGCCGCGGCATGGCCAGCAGGCCGCCGATCAGGTTGACCTTCGACGGTCGACCACGCCGCCACATGCGCACCCGGCGCAGGGCGCCGAGCACCGCCAGGCCAAGGGCGGCGAACAGCAGGATGGGTAGAAGGGTGTTCAACATGGGAGGCTCCCACAGGGGCCGCGCTCAGTGGCGACGACTGTTAACGATCAGAAGTCCTTGCACAGGCGCAAGGCGTCGTAGATCGCCGCGTGGACGTTACGCTGGGCCACGCAGTCGCCGATGCGATACAGCAGGTAGCCCTCGCCCGGCTGGCTGAGGATCGGCTGCGGCTTGATGGCGAACAGCGCCTCGATATCGATCTGGCCCTTGTTGCGCGAACCTTCCTTCAGTGCGTAGTACAGCTGCTCGTCAGGACGCACGCCGTTTTCCACCACCACCTGGTCGACCACGCGTTCTTCCTTGGCGCCGGTGTATTCGTTCTCCAGCACCGCCACCAGCTTGTCGCCTTCGCGGTAGACCTTTTCCAGCATCATGTCGCCGGTCATGATCACTTCTTTGGGGTAGATGCTGCGGTAGTAGGTCGGGAAGGTGGTACCGCCCATCGCGACGCCCGGCTTGATGTCATCGGTGACGATCTCCACCTGGCTGCCCTTGTCGGCGATGAAGTCAGCGACCGACATACCGGTGAATTCACAGATGGTGTCGTACACCAGCACGTTCTTGCCCGGCGCAACCTTGCCGTCGAGCACATCCCAGCTGCTGACCACCAGCCCTTCGGCGGCGCCCCAGTGTTCGTTCTGCTCCAGGAACGAGTGCCCGCCCACAGCCAGCACGACCACGTCCGGACGCAGGTCCATGATGGTTTCGGCATCAGCGGCAGTGCCCAGGCGCAGGTCGACCTTCAGGCGCGCCAGCTCCAGCTGGTACCAGCGGGTGATACCGGCGATCTGGTCGCGCTGCGGTGCCTTGGCGGCGATGGTGATCTGCCCGCCGATCTGGTCCTTCTTCTCGAACAGGGTCACATCGTGGCCACGCTCGGCGGCAACGCGTGCGGCCTCCATACCGGCAGGACCGGCGCCGACCACCACCACCTTGCGCTTGGGCCCGGTGGTCTTTTCGATGATGTGCGGCACGCCCATGTATTCACGGGAGGTCGCGGCGTTCTGGATGCACAGTACGTCCAGGCCTTGGTACTGGCGGTCGATGCAGTAGTTGGCACCGACGCACTGCTTGATCTGGTCGATCTGGCCCATCTTGATCTTGGCGATCAGGTGCGGGTCGGCCATGTGGGCGCGGGTCATACCGACCATGTCCACGTAGCCGCCTTCCAGGATGCGGGTCGCCTGGTTCGGGTCCTTGATGTTCTGCGCGTGCAGCACCGGGACCTTGACCACTTCCTTGATGCCTGCCGCCAGGTGCAGGAACGGCTCCGGCGGGTAGCTCATGTTCGGGATGACGTTGGCCAGGGTGTTGTGGGTGTCGCAACCCGAGCCGACCACGCCGATGAAGTCGATCATGCCAGTGGCGTCGTAGTAGGCGGCGATCTGCTTCATGTCCTCGTGGCTCAGGCCATCGGGGTGGAATTCGTCACCACAGATACGCATGCCCACGCAGAAGTCAGGGCCTACCTCGGCACGCACGGCCTTGAGCACTTCCAGGCCGAACTTCATGCGGCCTTCGAAGGTACCGCCCCATTCGTCGGTACGCTTGTTGACCCGCGGGCTCCAGAACTGGTCGATCATGTGCTGGTGCACGGCCGACAGCTCGACGCCGTCAAGGCCACCTTCCTTCGCCCGGCGTGCGGCCTGGGCGTAGTTGCCGATCACACGCCAGATCTCCTCGACCTCGATGGTCTTGCAGGTGGCGCGGTGCACGGGTTCACGAATGCCGGACGGCGACATCAGGGTCGGCCAGTTGAAGCCGTCCCAACGCGAACGACGACCCATGTGGGTAATCTGGATCATGATCTTGGCGCCATGCTTGTGCATGGCGTCGGCCAGGTTCTGGAAGTGCGGGATGATCCGGTCGGTCGACAGGTTCACCGACGACCACCATTCCTGCGGGCTGTCGATCGCCACCACGGACGAACCGCCGCAGATGGCCAGGCCGATGCCGCCCTTGGCCTTCTCTTCGTAGTACTTGACGTAACGCTCGGTGGTCATGCCGCCGTCGGTGGCGTAGACCTCGGCGTGCGCGGTGCTGAGCACGCGGTTGCGGATGGTCAGTTTGCCGATCTGGATCGGCTGGAACATTGCTTCGAATGCCATGACGCTCTCTCCGACTTACAACGGCTTGACGATGAACAGGCCGTCGTCGTGGCCTTCTTCCGAACCACCGTAGACCTGCTCGGCCACGGTCCGAATGGAGCTGCCGCGCGCGGCGAGAATCTGGTCCATGGCGCCAGCGAACCAGCCGGTGAACATGTAGTCGACCTTGCGGCCGCACTTGCCATAGACGTAGACGAAAGCCGAGTGCTTGAGCTTGACGCTGCAGGTGCCTTTATCCAGGTCGATGTCCTGGATCTCGAACAGGCCCCAGCCACGCTGGGACAGGCGCTTCATGTAGTGCTCGAACACCGCGACGCCTTCCAGGCCATGGCACTCAGCCTCTTTTTCGCACCAGTGCCAGGCGGACTTGTAGCCGGCCTTGTAGAGGATCTCGGCGTAGGCGTCAGCGCCCAGCACTTCCTCGATGCCGATGTGGTTGTTGACGAAGAAATGACGCGGTACATACAGCATCGGCAGGGCGTCGGTGGTCCAGACACCGGTCTCGGTATCGACTTCGATTGGCAATTGCGGGGCGATCTTGGCCATGGAAACTCAACTCCATCAAAATTTTTATTGGGTTGCCCCGACGTTGCTGGCCGGGGCTTTCAGGCTTGGAGAGCGGCTTACTCGCCCCAGACGTCTTTCAATACGTTGACCCAGTTCTCACCCATGATCTTGCGCACCACACGCTCGGAGTGGCCGCGCTTGAGCAAGGTCTCGGTGAGGTTCGGGAATTCACCGACAGTGCGAATCCCCAGCGGGTTGATGATCTTGCCGAAGTTGGTCAGGCGACGGGCGTAACCCTTGTCGTGGGTCAGGTACTCGAAGAACTCCTGGCCGTGGCCCTGGGTGAAGTCGGTACCGATACCGATGGCGTCTTCACCGACGATGTTCATGGTGTATTCAATCGCCTCGGCGTAGTCGTCGATGGTCGAGTCGATGCCTTTGGCCAGGAACGGCGCGAACATGGTCACGCCCACGAAACCACCGTGGTCGGCGATGAACTTCAGTTCTTCGTCGGACTTGTTGCGCGGGTGCTCTTTGAGGCCCGAAGGCAGGCAGTGGGAGTAGCAGACCGGCTTCTTCGACTCGAGGATGACTTCCTCGCTGGTCTTGGAGCCGACGTGGGAGAGGTCGCACATGATGCCGACGCGGTTCATCTCGGCGACGATCTCGCGACCGAAGCCCGACAGGCCACCATCACGCTCGTAGCAGCCGGTACCTACCAGGTTCTGGGTGTTGTAGCACATCTGCACGATGCCCACGCCCAGTTGCTTGAACACATCGACGTAGGCGATCTGGTCTTCGAACGCATGGGCGTTCTGGAAGCCGAACAGGATGCCGGTCTTACCCAGCTCCTTGGCCTTGCGGATATCGGCGGTGGTGCGCACCGGCATGACCAGGTCGCTGTTCTCGCGGATCAGCTTCTGACTGGCGGCGATATTGTCGACGGTCGCCTTGAAGCCTTCCCAGACCGATACCGTGCAGTTGGCCGCGGTGAGGCCACCTTTGCGCATGTCCTCGAACAGTTCGCGGTTCCACTTGGCAATGATCAGACCGTCGATGACGATGCTGTCGGCGTGCAGTTCGGCTGGGCTCATCAGGCTGTCCCCTTTTATAGAGTTCGCTTGCGCCAAACCTTGTGCCGGCGCTTTGGGGCCAGCATATGCCTGCGGCCCGAGGCGCCCCGATGCAAAAACGACAGGGGGTTTGCCGAAAGCGTCAAGACGTCAAAAGGCCCCCTCTGCCTCGGGATTTGGCGATGAGAGCGAGTCTCGATAAGCGCCTTCATGAACTTTTCTTCAGGGATCTACCGAAGCGCTTCGCGCTGAGCGAGAATCCCAGCGATTCGTCAGCCTGTTGAGGAGAAAACGGATGAAATCAATGGCATGGCTGGCCCTGGTGGCCGTCGCCCTGGGCGCCCAGGCGAGCGAGGAAGACAGCACGCCCTGCGACAACGTCGAGACCGACGCGCAGAACTACGCCTGTGCTGCCTACAACAAGCAGACCGCCGAGCGGGAGCTCAAATCGGCCTTTGACGATCTCATCCAGCGCATTACCGACCAGTACCCGGACGAAAACGACAAGGTCCAGCAACTGACCGCCCGCCTGCAGGCGGCCGAAACCCTGTGGACCCAATTGCGTGACGCCGACTGCAAGGTCGAGACCTTTGCCGAGAAGCCCGGCAGCAAGGCCTTCGAGGCAGCCTGGAACACCTGCGTGGCCCAGCGCAGCGATGATCGCTCCGAGTACTTGCAGTCCATCGGGCAGCAGTGATCCCGCAGCCGCGGCGCGGCCCATCGCAGGCTTCGCCAGCGCCTACAGTGTTCGGTGTCGTACTGGGAGCTGGCGGAGCCTGCGATGGGCTGCAAGGCAGCCCCTGGGCTGAGCGGTCACCCCCCGAGATCAAGTCACCTTGACCAACCGATCCTCCCGCGGACATCGCTCGAACCGCGCCCGATAGCAGCGGGTGAAATACGACGCCGATTCGAACCCACAGGCGATGCTCACCTCCAGCACGCTCATGTCGGTCTGGCGCAACAGCTGCCTGGCCTTGTCCAGGCGCAGTCGCAAATAGAAACCACTGGGCGTGTCGTCCAGGTGCAGGCGGAACAGTCGCTCCAGCTGACGCCGGGTGATCTGCACGGCATCGGCCAGCACCTCGGTATTGAGCGGCTGCTCGGTGTTGCGCTCCATCTCGCCGATCACCCGCACCAGCTTCTTGTTGTTGATGCCGTAGCGCGACGCGATCTGCATGCGCTGGTGATCCTGTCGCGGACGGATACGTCCGAGCACGAATTGCTCCGACACCTGCACCGCCAGTTCGCTGCCATGGGTCTGGGCGATCAGGTCGAGCATCAGGTCGATGGACGCGGTGCCGCCGGCGCAGGTGATGCGTCGTCGATCGATCTCGAACAGCTCCTGGGTGGCCTGCAACCTGGGATAGCGCTCCTTGAAAGCTTCCAACGCCTCCCAATGCACGGTCGCCCGGTGCCCATCGAGCAGCCCGGCTTCGGCCAGCACCATCGCCCCGGTATCGATGCCACCCAGCAACACGCCTTCATGATCCAGGCGCCGCAGCACCTGGTGCAATTGCACACCATAGCAGGCCAACGGTTCGAAGCCGGCCACGATCAGCAGCATGCGCGCCGCCTCCCCCTCCCCCAGCACGCCATCGGCGTTCACCGACATGCCGTTGCTGGCCTGCACCGCACCGCCATCGAGGCTCAACACGCGCCAGCGGTACAGCGGGCCGCGGAAGCGGTTGGCCACGCGCAGTGGCTCCAGGGCACTGATGAAGCCCATCGCCGAAAAGCCGGGCAACAGCAGAAAGTGAATGATTTCAGACATTGCGTGCTCCACGGGAAAAGTGGTCGCTTCCGTGCAACTCTTGGTCGTCAGAGTGCGAATTTCCACCCCGCCACCAGCGTAGCGTGTTCACACGGCCCGCAGAGGCCGGCCCCAATAACAATATGCACTGCCGTTGGAGAGCCACCATGCACAGCTTCATCCGCCGCAGCTTGTTGTCCCTCGCGTTGAGCAGCACCCTCGCCACTCCCCTCCTGGCCGCCGAGCCCGCCACCTGCCAAGACGTGCGCCTTGGCGTGGTCAACTGGACCGACGTCATCGCCACCAGCGCCATGGCCCAGGTCCTGCTCGACGGGTTGGGTTACCAGACCAAACAGACCAGCGCGTCCCAGCAGATCATCTTCGCCGGTATCCGCGACAAGCGCCTGGACATGTTCCTGGGCTACTGGAACCCGATCATGACCCAGACCATCACACCGTTCGTCCAGGCCGGACAGGTCAAGGTCCTCGACAAGCCCAGCCTGGAAGATGCGCGGGCCACCCTGGCGGTACCGAAATACCTGGCCGACAAGGGCCTGAAGACGTTCGCCGACATCCACAAGTTCGAGAAGGAGCTGGGCGGCAAGATCTACGGCATCGAGCCCGGCTCCGGTGCCAACACCCAGATCAAGGCGATGATCGCCAAGAACCAGTTTGGCCTGGGCAAGTTCCAGCTGGTCGAGTCCAGCGAGGCCGGCATGCTCGCCGCCGTCGACCGCGCCGTGCGGCGCAAGCAGGCGGTGGTGTTCTTCGGCTGGGCGCCGCACCCGATGAACGTGAACCTCGACATGGTCTACCTGGGCGGCAGCCAGGACGCCCTGGGCCCTGACGAAGGCCGCGCCACGGTCTGGACCGTCACCGCGCCCGACTACGCCGAGCGCTGCCCCAACGCCCATCGTCTGCTGGCCAACCTGAGCTTCAGCGCCGAGGACGAGAGCCGCATGATGCAGCCGCTGCTCGATCACAAGGACCCGCTGGAATCTGCCCGCCAGTGGCTCAAGGACCACCCCGAGGACAAGGCACGCTGGCTCGAAGGCGTGACCACCTTCGACGGCAAGCCGGCGGCTGAGAACCTCAACCTCAGCGCCAACTGACTCTACCGGTTCGCGGGTAACCCGCTCCCACACAACACACGATGCTGCGCCTGTGGAAGCGAGGTTGCCCCACGCCCCCAGGACTCACGCAGGCCCAATGGGAGCGGGCCCACCCGCGAAAACCACACCACCGACCTAACAGACATACCCTGAAGGATCCGCGCCATGAACCATGACGTCATCATCACCTGTGCACTGACCGGCGCCGGCGACACCGTCGCCAAGAGCCACCTTGTCCCGGTCACACCCAAGCAGATCGCCGAGTCGGCCATCGAAGCCGCCAAGGCCGGCGCCACCGTGGTCCACTGCCACGTCCGCGATCCACAGACCGGCCGCTTCAGCCGCGACGTGGCGTTGTACCGCGAAGTGATGGAGCGCATTCGTGAAGCCGACGTGGACGTGATCGTCAACCTCACCGCCGGCATGGGTGGCGACCTCGAGATCGGCCCTGGCGAAAAGCCCATGGAGTTCGGCCCAGGCACCGACCTGATCGGCCCGCTGGAGCGCCTGGCGCACGTCGAGGCCCTGCTGCCGGAGATCTGCACCCTGGACTGCGGGACGCTCAACTTCGGCGATGGCAACGCCATCTACGTCTCGACCCCGAGCCAACTGCGTGCCGGCGCCAAGCGCATCACCGAACTGGGCGTGAAAGCCGAGCTCGAAATCTTCGACACCGGCCACCTGTGGTTCGCCAAGCAGATGATGAAAGAAGGCCTGCTGGACGATCCGCTGTTCCAGCTGTGCCTGGGCATCCCATGGGGCGCGCCAGCCGACACCACCACCATGAAGGCCATGGTCGACAACCTGCCCGCCGGCGTGACCTGGGCCGGTTTCGGTATCGGCCGCATGCAGATGCCGATGGCGGCCCAGGCTGTGCTGCTCGGCGGCAACGTGCGGGTCGGCCTGGAAGACAACCTCTATCTGGACCGTGGCGTGCTGGCCAGCAACGGCCAGTTGGTCGAGCGCGCGGTGGAGATCATCACCCGCATGGGCGCTCGCGTCCTGACCCCGGCCGAAGGCCGCGAAAAAATGAACCTCAAGCGCCGCTGAGCCCCCGGAGAATCGCCATGACCTTCATCACCGAGATCAAGACCTTCGCCGCCCTCGGTAGCGGCGTGATCGGCAGCGGCTGGGTTGCCCGCGCCCTGGCCCACGGCCTGGACGTGATCGCCTGGGACCCAGCCCCAGGCGCCGAGCAGGCCTTGCGCAAACGTATCGCCAATGCCTGGCCAGCCTTGGAAAAACAAGGCCTGGCGCCAGGCGCCTCACAAGATCGCCTACGGTTCGTGGCCACCATCGAGGAATGCGTGCGCGACGCCGACTTCATCCAGGAAAGCGCCCCGGAGCGCCTGGACCTGAAGCTCGACCTGCACGCCAAGATCAGCGCCGCGGCCAAGCCCAATGCGATCATCGGCTCCAGCACCTCGGGCCTGCTGCCCAGCGAGTTCTATGAGTCCGCCACACACCCCGAGCGCTGCGTGGTGGGCCACCCGTTCAATCCGGTGTACCTGCTGCCCTTGGTGGAAATCGTCGGCGGCCAGCACACCGCCCCCGAAGCCATCGAGGCGGCCAAGACCATCTACACCGCCTTGGGCATGCGCCCGCTGCATGTGCGCAAGGAGGTTCCGGGCTTCATTGCCGACCGACTGCTTGAAGCGCTGTGGCGAGAGGCTCTGCACTTGGTCAACGACGGAGTGGCCAGCACCGGCGAGATCGACGATGCGATCCGCTTTGGCGCAGGCCTTCGCTGGTCGTTCATGGGCACCTTCCTCACCTACACCCTGGCCGGGGGCGACGCAGGCATGCGTCACTTCATGGCGCAGTTCGGCCCGGCGCTCAAGCTGCCCTGGACCTACCTGCCGGCACCGGAGCTGACCGACAAGCTGATCGACGATGTGGTCGAGGGCACCTCGGAGCAACTGGGTGATCGCAGCATCGCCGCGCTGGAACGCTACCGGGATGACACCCTGCTGGCGGTGCTGGACGCCGTGAAGAACAGCAAGGCAACCCACGGCCTGGCCTTCGGCGATTGAGGAAACGGCAATGCCCGCACTGATCACCTACCGCACCCCAGTCCAGGAGGACTGGGTCGACTACAACGGACACCTGCGCGATGCCTATTACCTGCTGATCTTCAGCTACGCCACCGATGCGCTGATGGAGCGCATCGGCCTGGATGCCGACAGCCGCGGGCAAAGCGGCAATTCGCTGTTCACCCTGGAAGCGCACATCAACTACCTGCACGAAGTGAAGCTGGGCACCGAGGTGTGGGTGCAGACGCAGATCATCGGTTTCGATCGCAAGCGCCTGCACGTGTATCACAGCCTGCACCGGGCAGGGTTCGACGAGGCCCTGGCGGCCAGCGAACAGATGCTGCTGCACGTGGACCTGGCGGGGCCGAAGTCGGCACCGTTCAGTGAACGCAGCGCAGGCCTGCTTCAGGGGTTGGAGGATGAGCAACGGGACCTGCCGGCGGCAGCGTTTGTCGGGCGGGTGATGCGACTGCCTGGCTGAAACACGGCCCTTGGGGGCTACTGCACACCCTATCGGGGGGGGGAGGAAG
>NZ_JBEGDO010000013.1:0-147902 GCF_051913525.1 Pseudomonas sp. PKS
AGGCGGCCATCAGCAGCGGGAAGTTCCACGGGATGATCTGCCCGACCACGCCCAGTGGCTCGTGGATGTGATAGGCCACGGTGTTTTCGTTGATCTCGGCGGCGCCGCCTTCCTGGGCGCGGATGCAGCCGGCGAAGTAGCGGAAGTGATCGACCGCCAGCGGGATGTCGGCGTTGAGGGTTTCGCGGATCGGCTTGCCGTTGTCCCAGGTTTCGGTGATGGCCAGGATCTCCAGGTTCTGCTCGATGCGGTCGGCGATCTTGAGCAGCACATTGGAGCGGTCTTGCACCGAGGTGCGGCCCCAAGCGTCGGCGGCGGCGTGGGCGGCATCCAGGGCTTTGTCGATGTCTTCGGCAGTGGAGCGTGGGAATTCGGCGATCGGCTGGCCGTTCACCGGGGAGGTATTGGTGAAGTATTCACCCTTGACCGGAGGAACGAACTCACCGCCGATGTAGTTGCCGTAGCGGCTCTTGAAGGAAATTTTCGCGCCTTCGGTACCCGGATGTGCGTAACGCATGGTGTGTCTCCTGGCTATTGTGTTTGTTGCGGAGTTGAAAAGCGTAGAGCAAAGGTCGGGCCAGTGCCGTGCGCCCCTTGTAGATCAAGGGCTTTGCCTGATGCGGTGAGGAAGTGCGGGGGGCGGCTGTGGCAACAGTGGCACGCCTGTCGTGACATTTTGTACCGCTCCCGGTACAGCATATGACTCAGTGGTCAGCGTGTCGTTGCAATGCGCTGACAGGTGGAGGATGCTGGCGCAACGCTCTATCTGCGGAGAAGAACAACAATGCAGAGCAACTCGTTCAGCCGCCATGCCCACCAGGTGCTCACGGTCGCCAGTGGCCAGGCCAGCGGGCCAGGCAGCGACCCTTCGATCGCGCGCTCCTGGCTGCGTTGCCTGGAGGACTATCATCTCGACCCGGCCCAGGCCCAGGCGCCTGTGGTGCTGGAACATGGTCGCCTGCTGGAAAGCCGCGAACGCCTGCAGCAGGTGCTGCAGATCGCCGACACAGAAATGAACAGCCTGCACCAGCAGCTTTCCGGCGCCGGCCATGCCGTGTTGCTGACCGATGCTCGTGGCGTGATCCTCAATTGCGTGACCGCCCCCACCGAGCGACGCATCTTCGAGCGTGCCGGGCTATGGCTGGGTGCCGACTGGAGCGAGGCACGTGAAGGCACCAATGGCATCGGCACCTGCCTGGTCGAGCGCCAGGCCCTGACCATTCATCAAGGCGAGCACTTCCGCGGCCGCCATACCGGCCTGACCTGTTCGGCGAGCCCGGTGTTCGATCCCCACGGAGAACTGCTGGCGGTACTCGATGTGTCTTCGGCCCGCCCGGAGGTCTCGCGACAGAGCCAGTTCCACACGATGGCGCTGGTCAACCTGTCGGCAAAAATGATCGAGAGCTGCTATTTCCTGCGTCATTTCGAGCATCAGTGGCTGCTGCGTTTCCACCTGCAGGCCGAGTCGGTCGGGCTGTTCAGTGAAGGGCTGGTGGCATTCGATGGTGACGGCCGCATCTGCGCGGTCAACCAGAGCGCATTGAACCTGCTGGGCACCATTCGCGGCGGTATGCTCGGCAAGCCGGTGGGAATGTTCTTCGCCTGTGGTCATGACGAGCTGTTCAGTCGCGCCACACCCCAAGGCAGCACGGCCTGGCCGCTGCATACCCGCGATGGCCGCCAAGTGTTCGCCACCCTGCGTGGCCAGGCACGGGCATCCGTCTGGTCGGTGCCGGCGAGCCTGCCCGAGGTCCGGCGTGACATTCCCACGGGTATTTGCGTGGTCGACCCTGCACTGGAGCAGGACTTGCGCCGCGCCGTGCGGGTCTTTGAACGTGACGTGCCGCTGCTGCTGTGCGGCGAGACCGGCTGCGGCAAGGAGGCGTTCGCCCAGGCCGTGCACCAGGCCAGTCAGCGTCGCGACAAGCCATTCGTGGCCATCAATTGCGCGTCGATCCCGGAGAGCCTGATCGAGAGTGAGCTGTTCGGCTATCGCGGTGGCAGTTTCACTGGGGCACGCAAGGAGGGCATGCGCGGCAAGCTGCTGCAGGCCGACGGTGGCACCTTGCTGCTCGACGAGATCGGCGACATGCCGCTGGCCCTGCAGACCCGCCTGCTGCGGGTGCTGGAGGAGCGCCAGGTGGTGCCGATCGGGGGTGAGCCCCAGGCGGTGGATGTACGGATCATCAGCGCCACCCACCGTGACCTGTTGGAACGGGTGGGCGAGGGCAGCTTCCGCGAGGACCTGTATTACCGGCTCAACGGCCTGGAAGTGGCGCTGCCGGCGTTGCGCGAGCGCAGCGACAAGGTGCAGTTGCTCGACTTCCTGTTGCGCCAGGAGGCCACTGGCCAGGCCATCGACCTCGCACCATCCGCTCGCCAGGCGTTGCTGGACTTTGCCTGGCCAGGCAACGTGCGGCAGATGCGCAATGTGCTGCGTACGCTAGTGGCCCTGTGTGAAGACAATCGCATCGAGTTTTCCGACTTGCCAGCCATCGTGAAAGTGGGTGCCGACTCGGTGGTGGCGGGTTTGTCCCGCGAGCGAGTCAACGACGTCGACCCTGCTTGCGCCACCGTGGGGCAGGCCCGATCTCACAGAGACCCGGCAACGCTCGAGCATGCCGAGCGGGACGCGCTGCTGGCGGTGCTAGAGGCAAAACACTGGCACATGACGCATGTCGCCGAGCATCTGGGCATCAGCCGCAACACCTTGTATCGAAAACTGCGCAAACACGGCATCGCCAGGGCGGGTTGAGCGAAACAGCGAGTGCGATTTCCCTCGCCCTGGGCTAACCTGCCCCGACGTTTTGCGAGGTCGACCATGCACATTCACATTCTCGGTATTTGCGGCACTTTCATGGGTTCGCTGGCGGTGCTGGCCAAGGAGCTTGGCCATCGGGTCACCGGCTCCGACGCCAACGTCTATCCCCCCATGAGCACTCAGTTGGAGGCCCAGGGCATCCAGTTGACCCAAGGGTACGATCCGGCCCAGCTGGAGCCGGCGCCTGACCTGGTGGTGATCGGCAACGCCATGTCCCGGGGCAACCCGGCCGTGGAGTACGTGCTGAACAAGGGGCTGCCCTATGTCTCCGGCCCGCAGTGGCTGGCCGATCACGTGCTGCAGGGCCGTTGGGTGCTGGCAGTGGCCGGCACCCACGGCAAGACCACCACCAGCAGCATGCTGGCCTGGGTGCTGGAACATGCAGGCATGAGCCCGGGCTTCTTGATCGGCGGCGTGCCCCAGAACTTCTCGGTATCGGCACGCTTGGGCGGCACGCCGTTCTTCGTCGTCGAAGCCGACGAATACGACAGCGCCTTCTTCGACAAGCGCTCGAAGTTCGTCCACTACCACCCCCGCACGGCGATCCTCAACAACCTTGAGTTCGATCATGCGGACATTTTCCCAGATCTGGCGTCCATCGAGCGGCAGTTCCACCACTTGGTACGAACCATCCCCAGCGAAGGCCTGGTCATCCATCCCACCACCGAGCAGGCCTTGGAGCGTGTCATCGGCATGGGTTGCTGGACGCCGGTGCAAACCACGGGCGAGGGCGGCCAATGGCAGGCGCGCCTGCTGAGCGCCGATGGCTCTCACTTCGAGGTGTTGTTCGAAGGCGTGGTCCAAGGGGTTGTCCAGTGGGAGCTGACCGGCCAGCACAACGTCGCCAACGCCCTGGCGACCTTGGCTGCGGCTCGTCATGTCGGGGTGGCGCCGGCCATGGCCATCGAAGGCCTGAGCGCTTTCAAGAGCGTCAAGCGGCGGATGGAGAAGGTCGCCGAGGTTCAAGGCGTGACCATCTATGACGACTTCGCCCACCACCCGACCGCCATCGCCACCACCCTCGACGGGCTGCGCAAGCGCGTCGGCGAGGCGCCGGTGATCGCGGTGATCGAGCCGCGCTCCAACTCCATGAAGCTGGGTGCCCACCGTGACGGTCTGCCGGACAGCGTCGAGCACGCCGACCAAGTGATCTGGTACGCCCCCCCCAACCTGGGCTGGGACCTGGCGGCCACCGCAGCGCAGTGCAAGGTACCCTCGGTAGTGGCCGACAGCCTCGAGGCGATCATCGAACGGGTCAAAGGCCAGGCGCGTCCAGGCACCCACGTGGTCATCATGAGCAACGGCGGCTTTGGCGGACTGCACGGCAAACTGGCCGAGGCCCTCAAGTGAGCGGGCCGGAGCGCATCACCCTGGCCATGACCGGCGCCTCCGGGGCGCAATATGGCCTGCGCCTGCTCGATTGCCTGGTGCGCGAGGACCGGGAGGTACACTTTCTGATCTCCAAGGCCGCGCAATTGGTGATGGCCACCGAGACCGATGTGGTACTGCCGGCCAAGCCTCAAGCGATGCAGACCTTCCTTACCGAATACACAGGCGCTGCCGACGGGCAGATCCGCGTGTACGGCAAGGAAGACTGGATGGCGCCGGTGGCCTCCGGCTCCGGTGCGCCGGCAGCGATGGTGGTGGTGCCGTGCTCCACCGGAACGTTGTCGGCCATCGCCACGGGAGCCTGCAATAACCTGATCGAGCGTGCCGCGGACGTCACCCTCAAGGAGCGCCGTCAGTTGATCCTCGTGCCGCGCGAGGCGCCATTTTCGACCATCCACCTGGAGAACATGCTCAAGCTGTCGCAGATGGGCGCAGTGATCCTGCCGGCGGCCCCGGGCTTCTATCACCAGCCCCAGACCATCGACGATCTGGTCGACTTCGTCGTGGCGCGTATCCTCAATCTGCTGAACATCCCCCAGGACATGTTGCCGCGCTGGGGTGAGCATCATTTCGGGGCTGACGATTGAGTCGACTGTTGATGGGGCTGCTGGCGGTGGTGCTGCTCAGTGGCTGTGCGACCGTGCGCACCTTGGATGCCAACAAGCCTGGGGCGCCAGTGGTATACGCAGGGACGCGGCTGGACCTGTATGTGATGAACGGCGGCTGCTGCCCTGAGGATCGCTTTGGCGCCCAGGCGCCGGCTTACCCGGGGTTGGACCTGCCGGGCAGCGCATTGCTGGACACGTTGTTATTGCCGCTGTCGTTGCTGACAGCGGCAGGGGTGGGGTTCAACGCAACGGGTGGTCTGTAAAGCGCTTTCGCGGGTAGGCCCGCTCCCACAGAGGCTTGCGCAGGTCAGGTGGGAGCGGGGTTACGTGCGAATAGGTCTGGCAGGTCTAGGCTATTTCTTGCCCAGCTTGCGCAACTCGTCGGACTCGACGATCCGAATCCCGTCCTCTTCCTCCAAGGCCAAGCGCCACAGCGCCCGGGCCAGGGTGCAGGCTTCGATGCCTCGGTACTTGCCTGGGATCATGCGGGCGAAGGGGGCGGCGATGCGTTCGCTTGCCCGTGGTTCCACGCGCTCTCCCAGCAGCAGCGAAGGTCGGACGATGGTCAGTTGTGGCCAGTCCTGGGCCTTGAGTGCTTCTTCCATCTCGCCCTTGACCCGGTTGTAGAAGATCGACGATTTGGGGTCGGCGCCCAGGGCGCTGACCACCAGCAGGTGACGGGCGCCCATTTCCCGGGCTCGTTTGCTGAAGGCGACGACCATGTCCAGGTCCACGGCGCGGAACGCGGTTTCCGAGCCTGCCTGCTTGAGCGTGGTGCCAAGGCAGCAGAAGGCGATATCGACGCGACCGGCCAGTTGCGGGAGAAACACGGCCGGGTCACCCACGGGGTTTTCCAGGTGTGGGTGTTCGGCCAGCGGGCGGCGGGTCGGCGCCAGCACCCGGCTGATGGTGGGCTCGTTGAGCAGGCGGTCGAGCAGGTGTTCACCCGTAAGACCCGTGGCTCCGGCAAGCAGGACATGCTGAGGCGTCAAGTACATGATGTCTCTCCCTTTGTTACTACCAAGCTTAGTGGGCCTCAGGCGATTTTGCCTGCTCCCCACCGACTGGTTGGGCTTCATTGCGCAAGGCTTCCTCGGCCTGTTGCCGGCGCAGGCTCTGCCAGTGTGCAAGCACCGCAGGCGGTGCCCAGAGCTGCGGCTCGGAGGCGTCGAAACCTTCCCTTCTTTCACGTTCGGCAACACTGGCGCGCGCCAGTTCGAAAGCCTGTTTCAGGTCGTCGGTCTGATTCAGCGCCTCGGCGAACAGGGCGTCGCCGAAGTAGGTGAAGTCAGCTTCTTCCGAGCAGCCGAAGGACACCCGGTCGGGGCGCGCTGCGGTCATGATCAGGGTGCGGTCGTCCTTGAGTGGGGCGATGTAGCCACCTGAATAGCAGGCCGAGATCACAATGACCTTGTCGCGCTCCTTGAGTGGGGCCAAGGCGCTGGCCAGTTCGTCGGCGGACAGGTCGGCCAGTTGCAGGCGGGGCTGGTCGAGTACCAGTTGGTGGTCAGGGCTGCCGTGGCTGGTGAGGTAGATGAAGATCAAGTCTTCAGGGCCACTGCGCTCGGCCAGGGTACGCGCGGCGCGGGTAAGGTTCTCGCGGGTGGCCATGGGGCGATCGGCCATATGGTCGCGGTGGTTGACCAGGGTGATCTGGCCATGGGCGCCGAAGCGGATCTTGAGCATATTGCTGACGTAGTCGGCCTCACGCAGAAACACGCTCTGCTGGCCGTCGCCTGCCACAACCAGGCTGTACAGCTGGATGGGTGATTGGGAGGGCGGCACGCCGGCCAGCGACCGCTCGAGCAACTGGCCCTGGTTGAGCAAGGCCAGATCCAGCGGGTCGGGGAGCTGCTTGTTCTTCTCGTCGCGTACCCGTACGCCCTTGACCCAATACCCGCCTTCGATCTTGCCGTTGGCCTGGATCAGCCGGCCATGGCCCTGGTAGGCATCGTTCTCGAAACTGCCGACATACTGGCTGCCGTCGGCGAGCTGCAGGTGACCCTTGCCGCTGAACTGCCAGTCGCGAAAGCCGCCTTTGTAGCGGCTGCCATCGCTGCCGAGCATCTCGCCCTGGCCGTCCAGGGTGCCGTCCTTGAAATCACCGATCCATACATCACCTTCGGTGTTCTCGTAACGCCCGCGGCCTTCGAGGCGGTTGTCCTTGAACTCGCCGATGTACTGCTCACCCTCGACGCTGTCGTAGGTACCGGCTCCCTGGAGCAAGCCGTCGACGAAGTGGCCACTGAACTGATTGCCGCTCGCATCGCTGCGGACTCCGGCGCCGTTGGGTTTGCCTTTGGCGAACAAGCCCTGGTAGCGGCTGCCGTCGGCCAGCTCCAGTTCGCCGGCGCCTTCGTACTGGTCGTTGGCGAACTGGCCGCGGTAGGTCTGGTCGTTTTGCTTGAGGGTGCCTTCGCCGTCACGCCGGCCATGCTTGAAGGTGCCGGCGTAATGGCTACCCGGTGTGGTCAGGTCGCCCAAGCCGTGGAACAGGCCTTCGGCGAACTGGCCTCGGTAGACCTCGCCATTGCTGCCGTGCCACTCTCCCTGGCCATGCCATTGGCCGTTGAGGAAAGTGCCGGCGTACCAGCTGCCATTGGGGTAGTCGATGCGCCCTTCGCCCTGCAGCAGGCCGTCGACCACCTGCCCTCGGTAGCGGCCCCCGTCGGGCAGGCGGGCGTCCGGTGGCGACAAGGGTTCGCCTTCGCCACAAGCGGCGAGCAGCAAGATCAAGGTGAAGGGCAGCAGTGCGCGCATGGCGGATTCCGGGCAAACGATGCATCGAGTATGCCGCAGAATGCGTCGGCTGAGGTACTGGGCGCCGCACGCCTATGGCCTGTGCGGCCCCTTCGCGGGTAAACCCGCTCCTACAAGAGCTGCGGTGCTTTTGATAGAAACGCCGCACCTGCGGGAGCAGTTCACCCGAGAAGGGCTGGCAGGCGGCCCCGAGTCAGACGAAGCACAACGAGAGTGGCTCGGCGATATAGGCCGGTTTTTCCTCGCCTTCGATTTCCAGGGTGGCGGTGATCTTGAGCAGCCATTGCCCGGGCTTTTTCTCGGTGGCGTCGGCCAGCTCGACTTTCAGGCGCACTCGGCTGTCCACCTTTACCGGCTGGATGAAACGCACGCTGTCCAGCCCGTAGTTGAGCGCCATCTTCAGGCCTTCGGGCAGGACGAGAATGTCCTCCATCAACCTGGGAATCAGCGAAAGGGTCAAAAAGCCGTGGGCGATGGTGCCGCCGAAAGGAGTCTTGGCGGCCTTGTCCGGGTCGACATGGATGAACTGGAAGTCCCCCGTGGCCTCGGCAAACAGGTTGATGCGTTGTTGATCGATCTCCAACCACTCGGAACGTCCCAGTTCCTTGCCGACATACTGCGATAACGCACTAACAGGTACATAGGGCATCGCGACTCTCCAGATTGTCTTGCGCTCGATTTGGTACGGAAGTGCAAGATCATCACGGTCGCCCCGTTACAGTCAAGTTGTCATCTTTTCGCCGCAAATCGGCTTACTAGGGCTGCGGGGCGCATGCTTATAATGGCCGCACTGCCTGGAGGAGATCCTTATGCTGTTGCGTGGTTTGACCTGGCTGGTGTTGTTTCAATTGCTGGGTACGGCGATCAATCATCTGTTCGTGCCCATCTTGCCGGGGCCGATCATTGGCCTGCTGCTGTTGCTGGTATCGCTGATGGTGCGGGGTGAAGTGGGCAAGCCCTTGAGTGAGGCGTCCGGCAGCCTGCTGCGCTACCTGCCGTTGCTGCTGGTGCCGCCGGCGGTGGGTGTGATGGTCTATGCCAAGGACATCGCGGCGGACTTCTGGGCCATCGCCGGCGCCTTGGTGATCTCCTGCTTGGTGACGCTGGTGTTCGTCGGTGTGCTGATGCAAAAGCTCATCAACCGCCAAGGCAAGCACAAGGAGCAGCCATGATGCTCGACTGGCAAGGCGCGCTCGACGCGGTCATCCACCACCCTCTGTTCGGCATCGGCATCACTTTGGGGGCCTACCAGGTGGTGCTGGCGGCCTACGAGAAAACCCGCTGGATCTTCCTGCAACCGGTGCTGATGTCGATGGTGCTGGTCATCGGCGTACTGCTGGCGTGTGGCATTGATTACACCGAGTATCGCAAGAGCACCGAGATCCTCTACATCCTCCTTGGCCCGGCCACCGTGGCGTTGGCCGTGCCGCTCTACCTGAACCTGCGACGGATCCGCCAACTGTTCTGGCCGACATTTACTACGCTGGTAATCGGAGGCCTGTTCGCCACCGTGGCGTGCCTGGCGCTGGGCGGGTGGTTCGGGGCCGAGCACATGATCCTGATGACCATGGCGCCAAAGTCGGTGACATCGCCCATTGCCATGCTGGTGGCCGAGCAGATTGGCGGCGTGGCGGCCCTGGCGGCGGTGTTCGTGCTGATCACCGGGGTGATTGGGGCGATCTTCGGTCCGGCTTTGCTGACCCGCTTCGGCGTGCTCAGCCCTGAGGCGCGCGGTATGTCCCTGGGCATCACCGCCCATGCGGTGGGTACCTCGGTTGCATTGCAGGAAAGTGACGAATGCGGCGCCTTCGCCGCGCTGGCGATGAGCCTGATGGGCGTGGCCACGGCAGTGTTCCTGCCGTTGGCGGTCAGCCTGCTGGCGTGAGGAGTGAAGATGACGCTACCGCTGTTTCCCCTCGATACCGTGCTGTTTCCCGGCTGCCTGCTCGATCTGCAGATTTTCGAGGCGCGCTACCTGGACATGATCGGCCGTTGCATGAAGCAGGGCGGTGGGTTCGGCGTGGTGTGCATCCTTGAGGGCGAGCAGGTCGGCAAGGCGCCGCCGGTGGTGGCCTCGGTCGGCTGCGAGGCGCTGATCCGCGATTTCGTGCAGCAGGAAAACGGCTTGCTGGGCATTCGCGTGGAAGGTGTGCGGCGTTTTCGCCTGGAGCAGACCGAGGTGCAGAAAGACCAGTTGATGGTCGGCGACGTGCACTGGCTGCCGGAGCTTGCGGACAGCGCGCTGTCCGAGCGGGATGACGATCTGCTGGCGCTGCTGCAAGCGCTAGGTGAACACCCGATGGTGGCAGCGCTGGATATGCCGCGGGCCGTGGACGGGTGCCAGTCCCTGGCCAACCAGTTGGGCTACCTGTTGCCCTTCATGGAAGAGGACAAGCTTGACCTGTTGGCCATCGACTCGCCGCAGTTGCGGCTCGAGGCCATCCAGAACCTGCTGGACCGCATCCAGGGCGAGCTGTTCGCTTGATCGGCTCGGTGCAGCGAAGTAGACGCAACGATCCTTTGTATTGCTTGTCCGGGCCCTTTCACGGGTAAACCTGCTCCTACAAAAACAGCGCAAGACCTGTAGTAACGGGTTTACCCGCGAATGCGGCGGAGTACACCGAAGTGGTCGCGTCTCAATATTGGTAGCGCAACAGCGCCTGGGGCAGGGCGTGCAGGGCAAAGAACGCCAGCAGGGCAACGCAGGCCGGCAGCACCAGCCACCACACGCGCAGCGGCAAGGCCTGAAGCGGCTGGCGATGCTGCACCAGGGTCAGGCTCAGCGCGCAGACGCAACACGCCAACAACGCTCCGGCAAGGATATCGGTCGGCCAATGGGCGCCCAGGTATACCCGCGACAAGGCGATCGCCAGTGCTGGCAGACAGCCCAGCATCACCCAGGTCAGGCGCATGCGCGGCGGCTGGCCACGTCCGGCCAGCACTGCCAGCACGAGGAAGAATGCAAACGCCGCCGAGCTGTGGCCGCTGGGCATGCTGTAGCTGGTCAATGGGTCGGTCAGTACTTCAGGACGTGCGCGAGCAAACAGCCATTTCAGCGTGCCGTTGGCGATCGCCGTGCCCATCAGGGCGCCACCGGCGAACAGGGCATGACGCCACTGCCGTGCCAGCAACAGAAGCCCGGTGAGCACGCCACCCAGGAACAGCTGGGTACGAAAATCCCCCAAGCGGGTGATCAGCACCACGGCGCCATCGACTGCCTGGCTACGGTGCTCTTGCACCAGGGTCATGATCCCTTGGTCGAATTCATGCAGAAACGGCCAGCCCAGGAAGATGCCCGCCAGGGCGAGGAAGCTCAGGCCGGCGATCAGGCGTGTGCCGTAGCGCTGGTCACGCAGGCTGCTGTTGAGGCTAAGGCCGATCAGCACCGCCAACGTGCCGCCGATGATGCCTGCATCCAGCCAGAACCCTTCCGGCAGAGGGAGACGCATGGCCGCCCCGGTGGCCCAGCCCGGCAGCAGGTAAGCCACCGACCAGCCGGCGCCGGCCAGCAGGCTGACGGCGATGAAGCGCGGTAGCGGCATGTCGAACATGCCTGCGACCATGGGCAGCATCGGTCGCAGCGGGCCGATGAAGCGTCCTACCAGGAGGCTGGCGATGCCATAACGCTGGAAGTAGGCCTCGGCGCTGCCGATCCATTCCGGATGATGGCGCAATAGCGGCAGGCGCCGGATGTTCTGATGGAACCGCTTGCCGAGTGAGTACGACACCGCGTCCCCCAGCAGTCCGCCGAGAAAGCCCAGCAGCAATGTCTCGCCGAGGCTGAAGGCGCCGCTGCCGGCCAGCACGGCCACGGCGAACAGCAGAACGGTCCCCGGCACGATGATGCCGGCGATGGCCAGGCATTCCACGCAGGCCACCAGGAAAATCGCCAGGCCAAGCCACTGGGGGTTGGCGCTGAGCCAGCCGGTCAGGCTGTCGAGCCATTGGCCCATGGAGTCAGCTTCCTTGTTTCAGGATGGAAAAATCACGCCCTTCGACTTGGCCCCGACGCAGCGGGTTCCGTGTGCAGAAGCGCGCGTATTCGGCATCGACGAAGCGGTAGGGGAGATGTTCGTCGCGGCCATGGGGGATGCCCAGGCGGGTGGTCTGGATCACCTGCGACACCACGGCGCCGCAGTCCTCGACATACAGGCGCTCAGGGTCGAAACGCTTGGCGTCCCAGTTCGGCACTTTCAGGCCCAGGGCTCGACATAACAGGGTCTGCCCTGCACACAGGCGTTCGGCCGGGCGTAGGTTGCCGCTGGCATCGGGGTTGTTCAGTTGCATCTGCGCCAGGCTGTTGGCATCTGAAATGGCGTCCACCCAGGGGTAGGCGGATTTTATCAGCACTGCGTTGCCCGGGCCGTGGGCGCTGAAGTTTAGCGAGTCGCCGCCGCGGGCGTAGTACATGTAGATGTGCCCGCCATCGAGAAACAGTGCCTTGCGCTTTTCGGTGTAGCCGAGCGAGGCGTGGCTGCCTTTGTCGGTGAGGTAGTAGGCCTCGGTCTCGATGATGCGTGCGGCGAGCCAGAGGTTGCCCTGGCGATGGCGGATCACCTTGCCCAAAAGGTCCCGGGCCAGGGTCTGGGCGTCTCGGTCGAAGAAGCTGTCGGGTAGGGCGCGGGCCGGGCAGGGGGCTGTGTCTGGCATGCGGTCGGCTCGTGGTGGTTGGGGCGCAGATGATAACAATTAATGGCTTAATCGAGGCTGAACCGGGGAGTACCGGTGTCCCTTTCGTGGGTAAACCCGCTCCCACCGGCTCAGGGTTATATTCGGAGGCAGCAGTTTGCCCCATGATCGGTTTGGCGCAATTTCGATATGGGTAGTTACATCTTTCCTACAGATCCTGTCGCTCATTTTCGACCATCCGCCACCCGCCGCTGGGCGTACCCGAGCGTGCCAGTTATAATCAGCCGATTTCCCCTTCGCCAAGACACCGAGCCCATGACTGAGTCCGTTCTTGACTACATGACCCGCCTGGGTCGCGCCGCCCGTGAGGCCTCGCGCGTGATCGGCCGTGCCAGCACCGCGCAGAAGAACCGCGCCCTGCAGGCCGCCGCAGACGCCCTGGACGCCGCCCGCGCCGAGCTGACAGCAGCCAACGAACAGGACCTGGCCAACGGCCGCGCCAATGGCCTGGAGCCGGCATTGCTGGATCGCCTGGCCCTGACCCCGGCGCGCATCGACGGCATGATCACCGGCCTGCGCCAAGTGGCCAGCCTGCCGGATCCGGTCGGTGCCATCCGGGACATGAGCTACCGCCCGTCGGGCATCCAGGTCGGCAAGATGCGCGTGCCGCTGGGCGTGATCGGGATCATCTACGAGTCGCGCCCCAACGTGACCATCGACGCCGCGAGTCTGTGCCTGAAGTCTGGCAACGCCACCATCCTGCGTGGCGGCTCCGAAGCCATTCATTCCAACCGCGCCATCGCCGCCTGCATCCAGCGCGGCCTGGCCGAGGCTGGCTTGCCGGCGGCGGTGGTCCAAGTGGTCGAGACTACCGATCGCGCGGCCGTGGGCGCGCTGATCAGCATGCCTGAGTTCGTCGATGTGATCGTGCCGCGCGGCGGCCGAGGCCTGATCGAGCGCATCAGTCGTGACGCCCGAGTACCGGTGATCAAGCACCTGGACGGCATCTGCCACGTCTATGTCGATCAACATGCCGACCTGGACAAGGCCTGGCGCGTCGCGTTCAACGCCAAGACCTATCGCTACGGCATCTGCGGCGCCATGGAGACCCTGCTGGTGGATGCCAGTGTTGCCGAGGCGTTCCTCCCGGAGATGGCCCGCCGCTTCCAGGAGAAGGGCGTCGAACTGCGCGGTTGCGAACGCACCCGAGCGATCATCGCCGCCAATCCGGCCAGCGAAGACGACTGGCACACCGAGTACCTCGACGCGATCTTGTCGATCCGTGTCGTCGAAGGCCTGGACGCGGCCATCGAGCACATCAATCACTACGGCTCGCACCACACCGATTCGATCATCACCGAGCACCAGGGCCAGGCCCGGCGCTTCATGGCCGAGGTCGACTCGGCCTCGGTGATGCTCAACACCCCAACCTGCTTTGCCGATGGTTTCGAGTATGGCCTGGGTGCGGAGATCGGCATCTCCACCGACAAGCTGCATGCCCGCGGACCGGTCGGCCTGGAAGGGCTGACCTGCGAGAAGTACGTGGTGATCGGTGACGGCCAGCTGCGCGGCCAGGAGTCCTGCTGAGTTGAGCAAGGCCCAGGCAGTCCGGCGCATCGGCATTCTCGGCGGCACCTTCGACCCCGTGCACATCGGTCACCTGCGCAGCGCGCTGGAAGTGGCCGAGTTCATGGCGTTGGATGAGCTACGCCTGTTGCCCAACGCCCGGCCACCGCACCGCGACACCCCGCAGGTGGCACCCCTGGATCGCCTGGCCATGGTGCGCTGCGCCGTGGCCGGAGTCGAGCGGTTGAGCGTGGATGCGCGGGAGCTCGCGCGGGACAAACCGTCTTACACCATCGATACATTGGAGTCGATCCGCGCCGAACTCGGCGCGGACGACCAGCTGTTCCTGGTGCTGGGTTGGGACGCGTTCTGCGGCCTGCCCAGCTGGCATCGCTGGGAAGAACTGCTGCAACACTGTCACATCCTGGTGCTGCAACGCCCGGATGCTGATGTCGAACCCCCTGACGAGCTGCGCAACCTGCTGGCTGCGCGCTCGGAGAGCGATCCCACCGCCATGTCCGGCCCGGCGGGGCACATTTCGTTCGTCTGGCAGACGCCGCTCGCGGTGTCCGCCACGCAGATCCGACAGCTGCTGGCCAGCGGCAAGTCGGTACGGTTCCTGGTGCCGGACGCAGTACTGGCCTATATCGAGGCGCACGACCTTTACCGTGCGTCGCACTGACGGCGCCACCAGGCGCCTCATTCATGAATTGAACGAGTTTCTTATGAGCAAGCAGAAAATCAACGGCGAAGAGCTGGTCAACCTGGCCAAATCGGCTTTGGAAGACGTCAAGGCCCAGGACATCCAGGTCATCGACGTGCGTGAAAAGCACAGCCTGACCGACTACATGATCATCGCCACCGGTACTTCCAACCGGCAGATCAACGCGATGGCTGAAAAGGTCCGCGAGATCGTCAAGCTCCAGGGTGTGCAACCGCTGGGCGAAGAAGGCAAGGGCGACAGCGACTGGGTCCTGCTGGACCTCAACGACGTCATCGTGCACATGATGACTGCCGCTGCACGTCAGTTCTACGACCTCGAGCGCCTGTGGCTGGGTGCCGAGCAGAGCCGCTCCGCCGATGGCAAGCATCACAGCCCGGAAAACGCTCACAGCTATTCCGAAAACCTCAAGGACCGGGGCTGAGGACACGCTGTGCGCCTGCGCCTGATCGCGGTCGGCTCGCGCATGCCCCGCTGGGTCGAGGAAGGCTGGCATGAATATGCCAAGCGCCTGCCCCCGGAGCTGTCGCTGGAGCTGGTGGAGATTCCGCTGAATACCCGTGGCAAGAATGCCGACGTCGCCCGCCTGATTCGCCAGGAGGGGGAGGCCATGCTGGCCAAGGTTCAGCCCGGGGAACGCATCGTCACTCTCGAGGTCCATGGCAAGCCCTGGAGTACCGAGCAACTGGCGGGCGAGCTGGACCGTTGGCGCCTGGATGCGCGTACGGTCAATCTCATGGTGGGAGGCCCGGAAGGCTTGGCGCCGGAGGTCTGCGCACGCGCCGAACAGCGTTGGTCGCTGTCGCCACTGACCCTGCCGCACCCGTTGGTAAGGATACTGATCGGCGAGCAGATCTATCGCGCCTGGACCGTACTGTCCGGGCACCCTTACCACAAATGAGCCTGTAAGCCCGTCCGATGTCGCAGCCGATTCGTCTGAAGGACCATGAGAAAGACGCCCGCCTGGTGCGCAGCCGCGTCGTGGTCGGCGCGGTGGCGGTCGTGCTGCTGGTGTGCGTCCTGATCGCCCGGCTGTACTACCTGCAGGTCATCCAGTACGACTACCACTCCACGCTTTCGGAAAACAACCGGGTGCACGTGCAGCCGATCCCGCCGACCCGCGGGCTGATTTTCGACCGCAACGGGGTGATCGTCGCTGACAACCGTCCCAGCTTCAGTCTGACCATGACCCGCGAACGCTCAGGTGACTGGCACCAGGTGCTCGACACCATCGTCGAGGTGCTGGAGCTGACTCCCGATGACCGGGCCCTGTTCGAAAAACGCATGAAACAGGGGCGCAGGCCATTCGAGCCAGTGCCGATCCTGTTCGAGCTCAACGAAGAGCAGATCGCCCGCATTGCGGTGAACCAGTTCCGTCTGCCGGGCGTGGACGTGGCGGCGCAGCTGGTGCGCCATTACCCGCAGGGCGCGCATTTCGCTCATTCGGTGGGGTATGTCGGGCGCATCAACGAGAAGGAGCTCAAG
Source organism: Pseudomonas sp. PKS (assembly GCF_051913525.1). Lineage (NCBI taxonomy): Bacteria > Pseudomonadati > Pseudomonadota > Gammaproteobacteria > Pseudomonadales > Pseudomonadaceae > Pseudomonas > Pseudomonas sp. PKS. The sequence continues at coordinate 15,980 of NZ_JBEGDO010000013.1, forward strand.
AGCCTCGACCCGGTCAACTACAGCGGCACCCACCATATCGGCAAGACCGGCATCGAGCGCTTCTACGAGGCCGAGCTGCATGGTCAGGTGGGCTACGAGGAAGTCGAGACCAACGCCCGAGGCCGGGTTCTGCGGGTGCTCAAGCGCACCGACCCTGAGCCTGGCAAGGACATCGTGCTGAGCCTGGACATCAAGCTGCAGGAGGCTGCCGAGGCCGCCTTGGGCGGGCGTCGCGGGGCGTTGGTGGCCTTGGATCCGCGCACGGGCGAGGTGCTGGCGATGGTCAGCCAGCCGAGCTTCGACCCCAACCTGTTCGTCACCGGCATCAGCTTCAAGGCCTATGCCGAGCTGCGCGACTCGATCGACCGGCCGCTGTTCAACCGGGTCCTGCGCGGGCTCTATCCGCCCGGCTCGACCATCAAGCCGGCAGTGGCCATCGCCGGGCTGGACAGCGGCGTGGTGACCGCCAGCAGCCGGGTGTTCGACCCGGGCTACTATCAGTTGCCCAACTACGACCACAAGTACCGCAACTGGAACCGGACCGGTGACGGCTGGGTCGACCTGGACACTGCGATCATGCGCTCCAATGACACCTATTTCTACGATCTTGCCCACAAGATGGGTATCGATCGCCTATCAAGCTACATGAACAAGTTCGGCATCGGCCAGAAGGTTTCCCTCGACATGTTCGAGGAGTCCCCCGGGCTGATGCCATCGCGTGAATGGAAGCGCGCGACCCGTCGCCAGGCCTGGTTCCCTGGCGAGACCCTGATCCTTGGGATCGGCCAGGGCTACATGCAGGCCACGCCGTTGCAACTGGCCCAGGCCACTGCGTTGATCGCCAACAAGGGCAAGTGGAACCGTCCGCACCTGGCCAAGACCATCGAAGGCAAGCCGCCGGTGGACGAGAACCCGATGGAAGATATCGTCCTGCGTGACAAGTCCGACTGGGCCAAGGTCACCCACGGCATGGAGCAAGTAATGCATGGCGCCCGGGGTACCGCCCGCAAGGCCGCGCTCGGCTCCCAGTACCGCATCGCCGGCAAGAGCGGCACCGCCCAGGTGGTGGCGATCAAGCAAGGCGAGAAATACGACCGCAACAAACTCCAGGAGCGCCACCGGGACCACGCCTTGTTCGTCGCCTTCGCCCCTGCCGAAGATCCGAAGATCGTGGTCTCGGTGATGGTCGAGAACGGCGAGTCCGGCTCCGGCGTTGCAGCGCCTGTCGTGCGCCAGGTGATGGACGCCTGGCTGCTCGACGAGAACGGCCGGCTCAAACCTGAGTTCGCGCCTGCCACCGTTGTCCAGGAATCGGCCCAGTGAAGAACAATTTCGATCGCATGCTCTCCAGCGAGGACGTGATGCGTCGGCGCGCGAGCTTCCTGCAGCGCATCCATGTCGATGGCCCTTTGCTGGTCATCCTGCTGACCTTGGCGGCCGGCAGCCTGTTCGTCCTCTATTCGGCCAGTGGCAAGAACTGGGACTTGCTGCTCAAGCAGGCCACCTCGTTTGGCATCGGCCTGGTGTCGATGTTCGTCATCGCCCAGTTCGAGCCGCGCTTCATGGCGCGTTGGGTGCCCTTGGCCTATGTGGTCGGGGTGCTGCTGCTGGTGGTGGTGGACGTCATGGGGCACAACGCCATGGGGGCCACACGTTGGATCAACATCCCGGGGGTGATCCGCTTCCAGCCCTCGGAGTTCATGAAAATCATCATGCCTGCGACCATCGCCTGGTACCTGTCCAAGCGCACCTTGCCGCCGCACCTCAAGCATGTGGCGATCAGTCTAGTGCTGATCGGCGTGCCGTTCATTCTCATCGTGCGCCAGCCGGACCTCGGGACGGCGCTGCTGATCCTGGCCTCGGGTGCCTTCGTGCTGTTCATGGGTGGCCTGCGCTGGCGATGGATCATCAGCGTGATCGCCGCAGCGGTGCCGGTGGCGGTGGCGATGTGGTTTTTCGTCATGCACGACTACCAGAAGCAGCGGGTCCTGACCTTCCTCGACCCCGAGAGCGATCCCTTGGGGACGGGCTGGAACATCATCCAGTCCAAGGCCGCGATCGGCTCGGGCGGTGTGTTCGGCAAAGGCTGGCTGCTGGGTACCCAGTCGCACCTGGACTTCCTCCCGGAAAGCCACACCGACTTCATCATCGCCGTGCTCGGCGAGGAGTTCGGTCTGGTCGGCATCTGCCTGTTGTTGCTGATTTATCTGTTGCTGATCGGCCGTGGGCTGGTGATCACCGCCCAGGCCCAGACATTGTTCGGCAAGTTGCTCGCAGGCAGCTTGACCATGACCTTCTTTGTATATGTATTCGTCAATATCGGTATGGTCAGTGGCCTTCTGCCCGTGGTTGGCGTGCCGCTGCCCTTCATTAGCTATGGCGGAACTTCGTTGGTGACGCTGCTGTCAGCGTTTGGCGTTCTGATGTCGATCCATACGCACCGCAAATGGATTGCACAGGTTTGAATAAGGTGAAGAATTTCATGCAAGTAGTGCGTGGCTGGGCTGCCCGTTGTGCGCCGTGGATTGGCGCGATGGGTTTGTTCGGCGCAGTCCAGCAGGCCAATGCCGGTGATTATGATGGCTCGCCCCAAGTGGCCGAGTTCGTCGGCGAAATGACCCGCGACTACGGCTTCGCCGGTGAGCAATTGATGGGCGTGTTCCGTGAGGTGCAGCGCAAGCAGTCGATTCTCGATGCGATCTCGCGTCCGGCCGAGCGGGTCAAGCCGTGGAAGGAATATCGGCCGATGTTCATCACCGATGCGCGCATCGCCCGTGGCGTGGACTTCTGGCGCCAGCACGAGGAGGCGCTGGCCCGCGCCGAGCAGGAATACGGCGTGCCGGCCCAGGTGATCGTCGCGATCATTGGCGTCGAAACCTTTTTCGGCCGCAATACCGGTAACTACCGGGTGATCGATGCCTTGTCGACCCTGGGCTTCGATTACCCGCCACGTTCGGAATTCTTCCGCAAGGAACTGCGAGAGTTCCTCCTGCTGGCCCGTGAAGAGCAACTCGACCCGCTGACCCTGAAGGGTTCCTACGCCGGGGCCATGGGCCTGCCGCAATTCATGCCCAGCAGCTTCCGCAGCTATGCCGTGGATTTCGACGGCGACGGCCACATCAATATCTGGAACAACCCCACCGATGCCATCGGCAGTGTCGCCAGTTACTTCAAGCGTCACGGTTGGGTGGCCGGTGAGCCAGTGGTCAGTCGTGCCCTGGTGCTCGGCGAGCGCGCCGACGAAGGGCTGACCACGGGTATCGAGCCGGTCAAGACCGTCGGGGAGTTGCGAGCCCTGGGTTGGTCGAGTCATGATGCGCTGCGCGATGATCTGCCTGTGACCGCCTTCCGCCTGGAGGGCGACAATGGCCCTGAATACTGGATGGGCCTGAAGAATTTCTACGCGATCACGCGTTACAACCGCAGCGTGATGTACGCCATGGCTGTGCATCAGCTCTCGGAACAGCTGGTTCAAGCACGGGGCGTCAAGTAATGCGCGCAATCATCTCTGCCAATACATTCAAGCTGCTGACCTGCATGACTGTCGGCATGCTGCTGGTCAGCTGTTCCTCCAGCCGACCGGCTCAGCAGAGCGGCAATGTCGTTCGCTCCAAGCCAGGGCTGGACATCAACCGCGCCCACAAGGATGGTGCGCCCTGGTGGGACGTGGACGTCAACAAGATTCCTGATGCTACGCCGACCGTGCATACCGGTCCTTACAAAGCCAACCCTTACACCGTGCTGGGCAAGACCTACTACCCGATGCAGGACTCGCGCAACTACCGCGCCGAGGGGACGGCGTCGTGGTACGGCACCAAGTTCCACGGCCAGAACACCGCCAATGGCGAGCTCTACGACCTCTACGGCATGAGCGCGGCGCACAAGACCTTGCCGCTGCCTGCCTACGTGCGGGTGACCAACCTGGCCAACGGCCGCAGCGTGATCCTGCGCGTCAACGACCGTGGTCCGTTCTATTCCGACCGTATCATCGACCTTTCCTACGCGGCGGCGAAGAAGCTCGGCTACGCCGAGATCGGCACGGCGCACGTGCGCGTCGAAGGCATCGACCCGCAGCAGTGGTGGGCCCAGCGGGGCCAGCAGCCACCGATGGTGCTCAAGGAGCCCCAGGTCGCCCAGACCCAGGCGATTCCGGCCAACACCGGCCGAGTCGAGCAGTGGACCCCGCCACCGCAGCAACATGCGGCACCCGTAGTGCCGGTGCAGGTGGGTGGCAACAATGTACCTGCCGGCAACGGTGGCAGCTTCCTGCAGGTGGGCGCCTTCGCCAACCCCGATGCCGCCGAGTTGCTGCGCGCCAAGCTGAGCACCATGGTCAGTGCGCCGGTGTTCATCAGCTCCATCGTGCGCAACCAGCAGACCCTGCACCGTGTGCGCCTTGGGCCAATCAACAGCCAGGGCGAGATCCAGCAGGCCCAGGACAGCATTCGCCTGGCCAACCTGGGGCAGGCCAAGCTGGTCACTGCCGACTGATTTAGCGGAGCGACGAGCGACGAGCGGCAAGCGGCAAGAAGAGGGGGCTGGCTTTTCCTTGTGACTTGAAGCTTGCCACTCAAGCTGTCGGTTTTGTCATGAATTGCCGGGCGCTCCCATGTACAATGTCGGCTTTTGCCCGCCGCGACACAAAGCCGCATTCTGCGGGCCAGGCCCATGGCCGCAAAACTAGCCTGACTGGCGCTGGGCACACGATGTGTCCCAGGGAACATCAGACCATTAGCGATTTTCGAGAGACGGATGAACATCACCAACCTTGCCAAACGACTTTGCCTGCCCGTTCTGCTGATGATCATGCCTGCTGCCTTCGCAGCAGAGCAAATGATGCCAGCGCCACCGCAACTGGCCGCCAAGTCCTATGTACTCATGGATGCGTCCAGCGGCAACGTGCTGGTCGAGAACAACGGTGACGAACGCCTGCCGCCGGCCAGCCTGACCAAGCTGATGACCGCCTACATCGCCACCTTGGATATCCGTCGTGGCCAGATCGGCGAGAACGACCCGGTCACCGTCAGCGAGAACGCCTGGCGCACCGGCGGCTCGCGCATGTTCATCAAGGTCGGCAGCCAGGTCAGCGTCAGCGACCTGCTGCACGGCATCATCATCCAGTCGGGCAACGACGCCTCCGTCGCACTGGCCGAGCACATCGCCGGCAGCGAAGACGCCTTCGCCGACATGATGAACAAGACCGCCGCCGACCTGGGCATGAGCAACAGCCACTTCATGAACCCCACCGGCCTGCCGAACCCGGAGCACTACTCCTCGGCCCACGACATGGCCCTGCTGGCGCGCGCGATCATCGACGAAGATCCGGCCCACTATGCGATCTACTCGCAGAAAGAGTTCTACTGGAACAACATCAAACAGCCGAACCGCAACCTGCTGCTGTGGCGTGACAAGACCGTCGACGGTCTGAAGACCGGCCACACCGACGAAGCCGGCTACTGCATGGTGGCTTCGGCCGTTCGCGACGGCCAGCGTCTGATCGCCGTGGTGTTCGGCACCAACAGCGAGCAGTCCCGCGCCGCCGAGACCCAGAAGCTGCTGACCTACGGCTTCCGCTTCTTCGAAACCCAGACCTTCTACCAGAAGGGCACCGAGCTGACCCAGTCCCCGGTCTGGAAAGGCGCCACCAGCCAGGTGAAGGCCGGTCTTGCCAACGACCTGACCCTGACTATGCCTAAAGGCCAATTGAAGCGTCTGCAAGCTTCGATGACCATGAACCCGCAACTGACCGCCCCGATCGCCAAAGGTGACGTGATCGGTAAAGTTGAAGTCAAACTGGACGAGAAAGTGGTTCACAGCGCCGACCTCATCGCCCTCGACGGCGTCGAGGAAGGTGGTTTCTTCCGCCGTATGTGGGATAGCATCCGTCTGTTCTTCTACGGGTTGTTCAACTGATACGTGACCTGCACGCCCCTGCGTATCCTGCGGGGGCGTTGTTGTTGCCACGGCTTACGAGGCCGTTTCCGCCATGAGCGAACCTGACGTCAAGTCGCACAAGATCGAATTCCCTTGCGACGATTACCCGATCAAGGTAATCGGCGATACCGTGGTTGGTTTCAAGGACACCGTGATCGAGATCCTGAGCAAGTATGCCAAGGTCGATCTGTCCACCCTGGCCGAGCGCCAGAGCAAGGAAGGCAAGTACACCACGGTGCAGTTGCACATCGTTGCCGAAAGCGAGAACCAGCTGCACGATATCAACAGCGCCCTGCGCGCGACCGGCATCGTGAAAATGGTGCTCTGATGCCTTCCTGCCTCGGTTTTCGCGATCTTGGCCTGCAGCCCTATGAACCGGTGCTGGAGGCCATGCGGCGCTTTACCGAGCAGCGCAGCCCGGACAGCCAGGACGAAATCTGGCTGGTCGAGCACCCCTCGGTCTTTACCCAGGGCCAGGCCGGCAAGGCCGAGCACCTGTTGGTCCCCGGCGACATCCCGGTGGTGCAGACCGACCGTGGTGGCCAGGTGACTTATCATGGCCCCGGCCAACTGGTGGCCTACCTGTTGCTGGATGTTCGTCGCCTGGGGTTTGGTGTACGCGAGCTGGTCAGCCGGATCGAGCACAGCCTGATCGACCTGCTGGCCAGCTATGACGTCCATGCCGTGGCCAAGCCCGATGCGCCTGGCGTCTATGTCGATGGGGCGAAGATCGCCTCCCTCGGCCTTCGAATCCGCAATGGCCGTTCGTTCCACGGCCTTGCCCTGAACGTGGACATGGACCTTGCGCCATTCCGCCGAATCAACCCCTGTGGGTATGCGGGGCTGGCGATGACCCAGTTGCGTGACCTGGCAGGTCCGATCGAACTCTCCGAGGTCAGGACAAGGCTGCGCGGACAGCTGGTCAAGCACCTCGACTATGCTGAGCAGACGACCCTCACGGGCGGAATCGACTGAATATGACAACAACTGTGCAAGAAGCCGTGCCGAACCCGGTACCCACCCAGGACGCCGCCGCGCGTCCCGCGCCAAAGAAAGTCGAAGCAGGCGTGAAGCTGCGCGGTGCTGAAAAGGTCGCGCGTATCCCGGTCAAGATCATCCCTACCGAAGAGCTGCCGAAGAAGCCGGACTGGATTCGCGTGCGCATCCCGGTTTCCCCGGAGGTCGACCGCATCAAGCAACTGCTGCGCAAGCACAAGCTACACAGCGTGTGCGAAGAAGCCTCCTGCCCGAACCTGGGCGAGTGCTTCTCCGGCGGTACCGCGACCTTCATGATCATGGGTGACATCTGCACCCGTCGCTGCCCGTTCTGTGACGTCGGCCACGGCCGGCCGAAGCCGCTGGACCTCGACGAGCCTAAGAACCTGGCTGTGGCCATCGCCGACCTGCGCCTGAAGTACGTGGTCATCACCTCGGTGGACCGCGACGACCTGCGTGACGGCGGTGCTCAGCACTTCGCCGACTGCATCCGCGAAATCCGCGCCCTGTCGCCTGGCATCCAGCTGGAGACCCTGGTGCCGGACTACCGTGGTCGCATGGACGTTGCCCTGGAAATCACCGCCCAGGAGCCGCCGGATGTATTCAACCACAACCTCGAGACTGTACCGCGCCTGTACAAGGCCGCGCGTCCGGGTTCGGACTACGACTGGTCGCTGGACCTGCTGCAGAAGTTCAAGCAGATGGTCCCGCATGTACCGACCAAGTCTGGCCTGATGCTCGGCCTTGGCGAGACCGACGAAGAGGTCATCGAAGTGATGCATCGCATGCGCGAGCATGACATCGACATGCTGACCCTGGGCCAGTACCTGCAGCCTTCGCGCAGCCACTTGCCGGTGCAGCGATTCGTGCACCCGGACACCTTTGCCTGGTTCGCCGAGGAAGGGTACAAGATGGGCTTCAAGAACGTTGCCTCCGGCCCTCTGGTGCGCTCTTCGTACCACGCCGACCAACAGGCCCACGAAGCCAAGATCAAGCTCTGAGCCTGGCTGAGTGATCAATGCCGATGCACGCCGGAAGGCGGCATCGGCATTTTTGTTTCCGGGAACTGCCCCAGTACGTGCAAGGAACTGTTCGATGAACTGCGTTGAAACCCTGGATGCATCTCTGCCTGCAGCGCTGCCCGGTAATGCCTGTTTTGCCATCGTCGCCCCGGCAGGCCCGGCCCGGTTGGACGGGCGCAAGGCAAGCCAGTGGTTTGCCGACCGAGGCTACCAGTGCCGCCTGTTTCCGGGCGTCAGTCAGGCCGAAGGCTATCTGGCGGGCCCAGACCAGCAGCGTCTGGATGACTTGCATGGGGCGTTTGCCGATCCTGAAATCGACGCCATCCTGTGCATGCGCGGTGGCTATGGCAGCATGCGCCTATTGGATCGACTCGATTTCGACCTGATCCGCCGGCACCCCAAGCCGCTGATCGGCTACAGCGATATCACTGCCCTACACACAGCGCTCCAACGCCACGCTGGGCTCATCACCTTCCATGGCGGCATGCTCAATGCCGATCTGCTCGGCGCGAAGCAGGAGCCGACGATCAGTTCATTGTTCGATCAACTGGGCGGCAAGGTCAGGCAGGGTGACATGCTGGCCCATCCCGATACCTACCCACTGACCTGCGTGACCCCTGGTGTTTCCAGCGGGCGTTTGCTGGGCGGCAATCTATCGGTGCTGTGTGCGACCTTGGGGACGGTGGGCGAGATCGACAGCCAGGGCTGCATCCTGTTCATCGAGGACGTCAACGAGCCGCTGTACCGCGTTGACCGGCTGCTGACCCAATTGCGTCTTGCCGGCAAGCTGGAGGGGGTTCGAGGTGTGCTGGTGGGCGATTTTGCCGGAATCACCGTGCCGGCGATGACGCCGCTGCTGAAGGATATCTTCGGGCCGTTGGGCATCCCGGTACTGGCGGGGTGGCGCAGTGGGCATTGTGACCCCAACCTGTGTCTGCCGCTGGGGGCCAGGGTGAGGTTGGACAGTCAGGCCATGCAGCTGTCATTGGAGCAGTCTTTGTTTGAGCGATAGAGCCTGGGTGCTGGCCTTGAGACTGGCATGGAACCTGTGGAAGCGGGTGTACCCACTCCCACAGGGCTGCGCTCGTTACCGGGTTACCGGCGACGCAGGCTGTCGAGCAGCTTGTGAGTCGGATACCCATCTGCCGGCCAACCCAGTGCCTGCTGGGCATTGCGGATGGCCTTGCGGGTATTGGCGCCAATGATGCCATCGGCATTGCCGGCCTCGTGGCCGCTGGCGTTGAGAAGATCCTGCAGTTCGATGCGTTCGCTACGGCTCAGTGGCAGGTCGTCCTTGGGCCAACTGCCAGCGATGAAGCCCCAGCCATAGAAGCGATCGCCCAGCAGGCTGACCGCCAGGGCGTAGGACGAGGAGTTGTTGTACTTCAGGATCGCCCTGAAGTTATCCAGCACCAGGAACGCCGGGCCACGAGCTCCTGCCGGCAGCAGCAGGGCGGCGGACAGCTGGCTGCTGCCGGCCGGCAGTTGGGTGCCGGCTGGCAGTTTCACGCCCAGTTGCAGCCATTCGCTGACGCTCTTGCGCTGGACGCCATCGGCCAGCCAGTAGTCGAAGCCTGCGGGCACTTGCACTTCGAAGCCCCACGGCTGGCCACGTTTCCAGCCCGAGCTTTGCAGGTAGTGGGCCGTGGAGGCCAGGGCATCGGCAGTGCTGTTCCAGATATCGCGACGGCCGTCGCCGTCGAAGTCCACCGCGTGGGTGTTGTAGGTGGTCGGAATGAATTGGGTCTGGCCCATGGCGCCGGCCCAGGAGCCGCGCATGGCCTCCGGCTGGATGTCGCCGTTCTGCAGGATCTGCAGGGCGGCAATCAGTTGGTCCTGGGCGAAGGTCGGACGACGGCCTTCGTAGGCCAGGGTGGCCAGGGAGCGGATCACCGATTTGTTGCCCTGGAACTGGCCGAAGTTGCTTTCCATACCCCAGACCGATACCAGCACCTGGCGGTCCACGCCATAGCGCTGCTCGATGCGCGACAACAACTCGGCATGTTGCTCGAGCAGCTTCTTGCCGTTGCGCACACGCAGCGGCGATAGGGCGCCGTCTAGGTATTCCCACACCGGGCGGGCGAATTCGGGTTGGCTGCGATCGGCCTTGATCACGTCCATGTCGGGTGTGACGCCTAGGAAGGCGCGATCGAAGGTGTTGGCACTGATGCCGGCTTGCAACGCCTGCTGGCGGAAGCCTGCCTGCCATTGGGCGAAGGTTTGCAGGGGCTGGATTTCGTTGCTGGTGTCGGGCGTGGTGCCCGGCAGGGTCACGTTCGGCGCAGGCTGCGCGGGGGCCAGCGGCAAGGCGTCGGCGGCGGTGGGTTTTTCCGCACAGGCAACGAGCAGGATGAAGCTGGAGGCTGCGATCAGCTGGCGAGAAGGCCAACGCAGGGACAGACGAAAGGGCATGCACAGATCCAGAATTGCGGTTCAGGTGCCGACCATATCATGACTGGGGGGTTCCTGCCTTCATGCGGCCAAAAAGCAAGAAGCCTCCCAATCTCTCGATTGGAAGGCTTCGCGGCGGTAGCTGCCTTTGCCCTTGTTCGGTCGTTCCTGGCGGCAGCGGAACAGTGGCTGGGCGACGATGGACTTGGCTTTGTTCGGGCCGTGTTTTTTCGGCTTCTTGCTCATGGCGGAGACCCTGGTTGGGTGGATGTCGCGGCGCACTGTAAGACCAGGGTAGGGCAGGAGCCAATTGATTGTATTTATGGGCAGATAGGGGCTGGCTTGCAGATTTTTCAGCCCATGACCTCTGGTGGTTGGGGCTGCTGTGCAGCCCATTGCAGGCTTCGCCACCCCCTACAGGGATTGCGCAGACCAACCTACTCGGCAGGCAGCGCCAGGCGCTGACCGGCCATCAGCAGCGACAGCCGCGCCAGCCCCGTCCAGGGGGAGCCCTCGGCCTGACCCTTGATCTGTGCGTCGATGCGCTGGGCATCCTGCAGCAACTGCGCCCAACGCTGCGCGGACAGGCGCTGGAGAGCTTTGCTGACCAGAGGTCGGCGTTTATCCCACACAGGTGGTCGCGCCTGGCTGAAGGCCTTGTCCAGCGGCACGCCTTGGCTGAATTGCTGGGCAAGCCCAGCCAGCAGGCGCAACTCGCGCGCCAGGGCCCAGAGGATGACTGGTGGCTCGACCCCTTCGCCGCGCAAGCCTTCCAGCATGCGCAGGGCGTGGGCCGCCTCGCCGTTGAGGATGGCATCGACCAGCCCGAACACGTCGAAGCGAGCGCTGTCGGCTACGGCGGCCTGCACGGTTTCCACCGTGATCTGGTTGCCTTCGGCCAACAACTTGAGTTTTTCGATCTCTTGGGCGGCGGCCAGCAGGTTGCCCTCAACCCGCGCGGCGATCAGGTCGACCGCGTCACGTTGGGCGGACAATCCGGCCTGGGACAGGCGCTGGTTGATCCACTGTGGCAGTTGCTGGGCGTCGACCGGCCAGATTTGGATGAATTGGCAATGCTGGCCTTCGATCAGCGCCTTGCCCCATTTGGTCTTCTGCGCGCTGCCGTCGAGTTTGGGCAGGCTGATCAGCAGCAAGGTGTCCTCGGCGGGGTTGGCGCAGTACTCCATCAACGCGGCAGCGCCCTTGTCGCCGGGCTTGCCCGACGGCAGGCGCAGCTCCAGCAGGCGCCTCTGGGCGAACAAGGAAAGGCTGGCGCCGGCCTGGAGCAGCGTGCCCCAGTCAAAATTGGCGTCGGCACTGAACACCTGGCGTTCGTCGAAGCCTTGCTGGCGAGCCGCGGTACGGATGGCGTCGGCGGCTTCCTGGCAGAGCAGCGGATCGTCGCCGCTGACCACGTAGACCGGGGCCAGGGCACCTTGCAGGTGTTTGTTGAGTTGGGCGGGGGAGAGCTTCATGGTGGATGCGGGGGCACCCGAAGGTGCCCCGTTCGGCCTCGGTCAGTTGGCCGGAACTTCCATTGGGGATTGCTGCGGCGTTTCGTCCTGCTGGCGGCGGGCCGCCTCCTGGGCCTGGGCTTCGGCCTTGGCGCGTTCTTCTGCTTTGCGCTGCAGGTCGTCCAGCTGTGCTGGGGTCATCATTTGCAGGCGAACGATCATGGCCTGGAGCAGATCGCGGCGCATTTCCTTGCGGGCCTGGGTGGCTTCCTGGTCGGAGCCGGTGATGTTGTCGCCGTCGTGCACGTAGATCTTGCGCACTTCGACCTTGTCGCTCAGCAGTGGAATGTCGTTCAGACCCAGCATGCTGTAATTGAGCACGGTGGTGAGTTCGTATTCGACCGATCGATTGCCGCTGCTGTAGGTGGCGGCGCGCTGGGTTTGCTGCTCGTCGGCCAGCACCAGGCGGTAGGGGGCGCCTGAGTGGACGTTGACACCGTTGCGCTTGAGGGTTTCGCGCAGCTCGGTCACGGTCTCGCCATAAGCATTGCGCGCGCGCAGGTCCATTTCCTTGATGCTCAGCTCGGTGGTGCCGGTGCCGCGCAGCTGGAAACCGCAGGCGCTGAGCACGACGGCCAGGCCCATTACCAGCAGATTGCGTTTGATCATGTTGTAGCTCCCTTGTGGGCCGATTCCGCCCGCCCGCGACATGCGCAGGCGGGCGTTGCCATCAGTTGGCGACGATGTTGACCAGCTTGCCCGGCACCACGATGACCTTGCGGATGGTCAGGCCATCGATGAAGCGCAGGACGTTCTCGTTGCTGCGGGCGGCGGCTTCGATCTCTTCACGGCTGGCGCTGGCGGGCATTTCGACCTGGCCACGCAGCTTGCCGTTGACCTGGACCACCAGGGTGATGCTGTCCTGGACCAAGGCGCTTTCGTCGACGCTTGGCCAAGTGGCATCGATCACGGCCTGGTCGTGACCCAGGTGCTTCCACAGCTCATGGCTGATGTGCGGCGTGATCGGGGCCAACAGCAAGGTCACGGCTTCCAGGCCTTCCTGCAGCAGGGCGCGGTCCTGCTCGGTGGCTTGCGGGGCTTTTTCCAGCACGTTCATCACAGTCATCACCTGGGCGATGGCGGTATTGAACTTGTGGTACTGGCCCACGTCGGTGGTGGCCTGCTTGATGGCGGCGTGGATAGCGCGGCGGATAGCTTTCTGTGCATCGTCCAGTGCGGTGACGTCCAGCTTGCCAGGCAGACCCTGGCTCACGTGGGCCTGGGCCAGGCGCCATACGCGGCGCAGGAAGCGGCTGGCACCTTCGACACCGGAGTCGGACCACTCCAGGCTCATGTCGGGCGGCGAGGCGAACATCATGAACAGACGGCAGGTGTCAGCGCCGTAGGCGTCGATCATGGCCTGTGGGTCCACGCCATTGTTCTTGGACTTGGACATCTTCTCGGTGCCGCCGATTTCCACCGGCAGACCGTCGGTCTTCAGGCGGGCGCCGATGATCTTGGCCTTGGCGTCACGCTCGACCTCGACGTCGGCCGGGTTAAACCAGTCCTTGCCGCCGTTGCTGGCGGTGCGGTAGTAGGTCTCGGCGACGACCATGCCCTGGGTCAGCAGGTTCTTGAACGGCTCGTTGGAAGTGACCAGGCCTTCGTCGCGCATCAGCTTGTGGAAGAAGCGCGCGTAGAGCAGGTGCAGGATGGCGTGCTCGATACCGCCGATATACTGATCGACCGGCAGCCAGTGGTTGGCCGCTTTGGGGTCGACCATGCCGCCTTCGTAGTTTGGCGAGGCATAGCGGGCGAAGTACCAGGACGACTCGACGAAGGTGTCCATGGTGTCGGTTTCGCGCTTGGCCGCGGCGCCGCATTTCGGGCAGCTGCATTCGTAGAATTCAGGCATGCGCGCCAGAGGCGAGCCGGCACCGTCCGGCACCACGTTCTCGGGCAGGGTGACCGGCAATTGGTCTTCCGGTACTGGCACATCGCCGCAGGATGGGCAGTGGATGATCGGGATCGGGCAGCCCCAATAGCGCTGGCGGCTGATGCCCCAGTCGCGCAGGCGGAACTGGGTACGCGATTTGCCCAGTTGCTTGCGGATCAGCGCGGCTTCGATGGCGTCGAAGGCGCCTTCGAAGTCCAGGCCGTCGAATTCGCCGGAGTTGATCAGTTGGCCGTGCTCGCCGTAGGCGGCCAGCCACTCGCTGCCGACGTCGTCGCCGGCGCTGGTGCGAACCACGGCCTTGAGCGGCAGGTTGTACTTGTGGGCGAACTCGAAGTCGCGCTCATCGTGGGCCGGAACAGCCATCACGGCGCCATCGCCATAGTGCATCAGCACGTAGTTGGCGACCCAGACCGGCAGCTTTTCGCCAGTCAGCGGGTGCTGGACGAACAGGGAAGTAGGCATGCCCTTCTTCTCCTGGGTGGCCATGTCGGCCTCGGCGACGCTGCCGCTCTTGCATTCATCGATGAACGCCTGCAGTGCCGGGTTGCCCTGGGCGGCCTGGGTGGCCAGCGGGTGCTCGGCGGCGACCGCGACGTAGGTCGCGCCCATCAGGGTGTCCGGACGAGTGGTGAAGACCTTGAGGGTGCCTTCGTGGCCGACGCTCGCCTGGTCGTAGGGGAACTGCACTTCCATGCCGCGGGACTTGCCGATCCAGTTGCGCTGCATGGTCTTGACCTGCTCAGGCCAGCCCGGCAATTCGTCGAGGCTTTCCAGCAACTCGTCGGCGTAGTCGGTGATGCGGAAGTAGTACATCGGGATTTCGCGCTTCTCGATCAGCGCGCCCGAACGCCAGCCGCGGCCGTCGATGACTTGCTCGTTGGCCAGTACGGTCTGGTCGACCGGGTCCCAGTTGACGGTGCCGTTCTTGCGGTAGATGACGCCTTTTTCGAACAGGCGGGTGAACAGCCACTGTTCCCAGCGGTAGTAGTCCGGCTTGCAGGTAGTGACTTCACGCGACCAGTCGATCGCCAGGCCCAGGCTCTTGAGCTGGGACTTCATGTAGTCGATGTTTTCGTACGTCCACTTGGCCGGGGCGACGTTGTTCTTCATCGCGGCGTTTTCGGCCGGCATGCCGAAGGCATCCCAACCCATTGGTTGCAGGACGTTCTTGCCCTGCATGCGCTGGTAGCGGGCGATCACGTCACCGATGGTGTAGTTGCGCACGTGGCCCATGTGTAGCTTGCCGCTCGGGTACGGGAACATCGACAGGCAATAGTAGGTGTCCTTGCCTGGCTGTTCGGTGACAGCGAACGATTGTTGCTCGTCCCAGAAGGTCTGGGCGGCGGCTTCTATATCACGGGGCGTGTATTGTTCGTGCATGGCTACTTTGTGCTGAGAGAGATAAGGACCCTGTTTCCAGGCAGCGGAACCTCGCTGCGTCCGGCACTGCGGTGTCGTTGAGTGAACGCCGTAGCATACATGAGCGCCGCGCATCGTGGGAAACCTTGAATGCGGCCCCGGGGCCGTTGGTCGCGGCACCGGGCTGCTTTTCAGAGTGACGCTAAGCTCATCTTTGGGGGAGATATTCTTATCTTCAATGAGGTGAACGGATGGGAGAGTCGCAGCTACCCGCAATCAAACCGGAGCTATACGAACGCTTGATCGACCGCCTGGGCTTGGCACTCGAAGTGGCCAAAACCTCCGTACGATTACGCGACGAGATGCCAGCTGAACTGGAACTGCGTGGGCTGAGCCACGCCGAGTTCGAAGTGATCAAGGCCTACCTGGAAACCCTCCCGGAAGGTCGTTTCGCCAGCGCCGGTGCTTACCAGCAACCGGAGCCGACGTCGGCGAAGATCGTCTGGCTCAAGGACCAGAAACGCCCCGCCACCACGGCGAGATCCCGGACGCTGTCCCGCTAGCCGTTCTGGATTCCAGGCGCAGACCGTCGTGCGCCGGTACTCAACTTAAACTGCTCAATGATCGGCGCCGGACGCGCACTTGTTGCCCGGCGCCGATCCTCTTAGGCTGCACACCTTTCCAGGAGGACCGTGCATGCCGCTTCGCTATTTCATCAAGCAATGGTTGCTGCCCCCCGGTGTGCTGTTTCTGCTCCTGCTGGCAGCCTGGTGGCTGCGCACGCGACGCCCGCGTCTGGCGGCCCTGTGCTTTGCTCTTGGCCTGGGTGGTTTGTGGCTGATGAGTCTGCCGCTGGTGGTGCAGCAGGCGGCCCGGCAGCTGGAGACCGAGGCGCCATTGCCGATGGCGCAATGGGCGGCACTGGCAGGGCGAGCCGACGCGATCGTGGTGCTGGGCGCCGGGCGTGAGCGTGGCGACCCGGCCTGGGGAGAAGAGGACCAGCCGACCGGTACCGCGCTTGAGCGCATGCGGTATGCCGCGCAGCTGGCCAAGGCCTCGGGGCTGCCGGTGTTGACCACTGGTGGACTTCACTACGGCACGCCGCCGAGCGAGGCGCAGTTGATGGCTGATCGCATGAAGGCGGACTTTGGCGTTGACGTGCGCTGGAAGGAAGAGGCCAGCCGCACTACCTGGGAGAACGCCCAGTTCAGCGCACGACTGGTGCAACCCCAAGGCGTGCGTCGCGTGGTGCTGGTAACCCAGGCCTGGCACATGCAGCGCTCGCGCTGGAGTTTCGAGCAGGCGGGGTTCGAGGTGGTGCCGGCGCCGGTCGGGTTCCTGGGCAAGGATCATGCGCAGCCGTTCGCCGGCTTGCTACCCGATGGCCGGGCGGTGTGGCGCAGCGGGCAGTTGCTCAACGAGGCGATGGGGTTGGTGGGGTATCGGTTGTTCTACTGATCGCATGGGGGCCGCAATGCGGCCCCTGGAGGTTCACACAGTCTTGGCGATCCGGCTCGCCAGGAGCGCCCAGCCCAGCAGCAGCGCGCAGAGAATTGCCAGCGGCCAGGAGCGCCATTGCAGGTACGGCGTCAGTTGTTGCATTGGCACCACATCCCCGTAGAGGACGGCTTGCTGGAACTGCGGGATCTGCGCAGTGATCTTGCCGAAGGGGTCGATCAACGCGGTGACGCCATTGTTGGTGGCGCGAATCATCCAGCGTCCGGCCTCGAGGGCACGCATCTGGGCCATTTGCAGGTGTTGCAGGGGGCCGATGGAGGTGCCGAACCAGGTGTCGTTGCTGATGGTCAGCAGCAAGTCGCTGCGTGCGGCCAGGCCGGCTGCGAACTCGGGATAGACCACCTCGTAACAGATGAACGGCGCAACCTGATAGCCCTTGGCCTGCAGCAAGGGCTGGTCCGCCGGGCCGCGGGCGAAGTCCGACATCGGCAGGTTGAAGAACTCGATCAGCCCACGGAGCATGTCCTGTAGCGGTACGTATTCGCCAAAGGGCACAAGCTTCTGCTTGAGATAGGTGCCGTCGCCCTCGCCGGTCACGGTGATGCCGTTGTAGTAGCGGCGCTGATGGTGCACCACTTCACGCACTGGCACCCCGGTGATCAGTGCCGAATGCCGATCGGCGGCAAAACGCCCCATCACGTCGATGTAGCCCTGGGCTTGGTCCTTGAGCACTGGTACGGCGGTTTCCGGCCAGACCAGCAAGTCCACTGGCTTGGAGCTGAAGCTCATGTCGCGGTAAAGCGCCAGTTGCGCATCGATGTGCGCCGGGTCCCATTTCAGGTCCTGCTCGACATTGCCCTGCAGCGCGGCAACCTTCAGTGGATCACCGGAGGGCTGGGTCCAGGCGTGCCCCTTGAGCGCCATGCCGATCACCCAGGGCGCCAGCAGCACTATCACTCCCACCACCAGGAACGAGGGGCGCCCACGCAGGCGGTGCAGGTTGCACAGCAGCGCGGCGCTCAGTGCCAGGACAAAGGAGATCAGCCACACGCCGCCCAGCGGTGCCAGGCCGGCCAGGGGGCCGTCGAGCTGACTGTAGCCTGCGTACAACCACGGGAAACCGGTCAGGAACCAGCCGCGGAAGGCTTCCTGCAGCAGCCATAGGGCGGCGAAGCACAGGGCATCGGCCAGGGGCGCCTCATTTCGGCGCAGCCAGCGCGCCCATAGCCAGGTGGGCAGGGCGAAGAACCAGGCCAGGGCGGCGAAGAAGGCCACCAGCAGCGCGATCGCCAGCGCCGGGGAGGCGCCGCCGTAGGTGTTCATGCTGACGTAGATCCACCAGGTGCCGGCACCGTACAGGCCGAAACCGAACCACCAGCCACGCCACATGGCCTGGCGCGGGCTGAGCTCGCGCAGGCCGAGGTAGAGCAGGGCGATGGACAGCAGCGCCAGTGGCCAGATGTCGAACGGCGCCAGGGCCAGGAGGGTCGATGCGCCGGCCGCCAGGGCCAGCAGGTTACCGGGCCAGCCGGGGCGGGTGATCCAACGCATGTTTGTCCTTAACGGGTGATCGGGGTCAGGCGCAGCAAGTGTATCCGCCGGCTGTCGGCGTTGAGAATACGGAACTTGTAGGCCCCGATCTCGGTGGTCTCGTTGCGCTTGGGCAGGTGGCCGAAGGCGCTCATTACCAGGCCGCCCACAGTATCGAACTCATCGTCGGAGAACTCGGAGTCGAAGAACTCGTTGAAGTTCTCGATCGGGGTCAGGGCCTTGATCAGGAAGTCGCCACTGGGCAGTGGCTTGATGTAGCTGTCTTCCTCGACGTCGTGCTCGTCCTCGATGTCGCCGACGATCTGCTCGAGCACGTCCTCGATGGTCACCAGGCCCGCCACGCCACCATATTCGTCGATGACGATGGCCATGTGGTTGTGGTTGGCGCGGAATTCGCGCAGCAGCACGTTCAGGCGCTTGGACTCCGGCACGAAGGTGGCCGGGCGCAGCAGGTCCTTGATGTTGAAGCTGTCGCCGTTCTCCTTGAGGATCAGCGGCAGCAGGTCCTTGGCCAGGAGGATCCCGAGCACATCGTCATGGCCTTCGCCGATCACCGGGTAGCGCGAGTGCGCGGCATCGATCACCGCTGGCAGGAACTCGCGTGGGGACTGGCTGGCCTTGATGCTGATCATCTGCGAGCGCGGCACCATGATGTCACGCACCTGCAGGTCGGCGACCTGGATGGCGCCTTCGACGATGGTCAGCGCTTCGCTGTCGAGCAGCTTGTTCTGATGGGCTTCGCGCAGCAGCTCGAGAAGCTCCTGGCGGTTTTTCGGCTCATGGGCAAAAGCCTGGGTCAGTTTACCCAGCCAGGACTTCTGCCCATTGCTCGATCGGTCTTCGCTCATGGCGGTTACTCGTGATCCTTTTCAGTTGTCAGGTTGTGTGATTTCGTCGTCGGCGTACGGGTCCGGGTGACCCAGTTCAGCCAGCAAGGTTCGTTCCAGGGCTTCCATCTCCTCGGCTTCGTCGTCTTCGATATGATCGTAGCCAAGCAGGTGCAGGCAGCCATGGATGACCAGGTGCGCCCAGTGGGCTTCGAGCGACTTGCCTTGCTCGGTGGCTTCGCGCTCGACCACTGGCACGCAGATGACCAAGTCGCCCAGCAGGGGGATATCGAGCAGGTCATCGGGAACGTCGGCGGGGAAGGACAGCACGTTGGTGGCGTAGTCCTTGTGCCGGTAGGTGCGATTCAGCTCACGGCCTTCGGGTTCATCGACCAGGCGAATGGTCATTTCCGAGTCGGCGGTGCGCTGGCGCAGCGCCAGCTCGCACCAGCGGCGGAAGGCAGCGTCATCGGGGGCAGCAGCATCCGTGGCCCGTTGCAGGTCGAGTTCAAGCATCTTTGCCGGGGACCTCGGGCTTTGCCTGGCGCGCGTCGAAGCGGTCGTAGGCTTCGACGATACGTTGCACCAACGGGTGGCGGACCACATCCTTGGGCTGGAAGTGGGTAAAGCTGATGCCCGGCACGTCCTTGAGCACCTCGATTACATGGGCCAGGCCCGACTTGGTGCCGCGCGGCAGGTCGACCTGGGTGATATCGCCGGTGATCACCGCTGTCGAGCCGAAGCCGATGCGGGTGAGGAACATCTTCATCTGCTCCAGGGTGGTGTTCTGGCTTTCGTCGAGGATGATGAAGCTGTTGTTCAAGGTGCGGCCGCGCATGTAGGCCAGCGGGGCGATTTCGATGACTTGGCGCTCGATCAACTTGGCCACGTGTTCGAAACCGAGCATCTCGTAGAGCGCGTCATAGAGCGGGCGCAGGTACGGGTCGATCTTCTGGGCCAGGTCGCCAGGCAGGAAGCCGAGTTTCTCGCCGGCTTCCACTGCCGGGCGCACCAGCAGGATGCGGCGCACCTGTTCGCGCTCCAAGGCATCCACAGCGCAGGCTACGGCCAAGTAGGTCTTGCCGGTACCGGCCGGACCGATGCCGAAGTTGATGTCGTTGGCCAGGATTTCCTTGACGTAGCGCTGCTGGTTGACCCCGCGCGGGCGAATGTTGCCCTTGCGCGTGCGCAGCGAGACGCTGACCTCGTTGACCGCTGGGTTGTCGAGGTTCTCGACGGTCGATTCCTGCAGGTACAGGTGGACGGTTTCCGGCGACAGTTCGGAAGCTTTGGCTTCGCGATAGAGGCGACGCAGCAATTGCTCGGCGGCAGAAGTGGTCTTGGGTTCGCCAATCAGTTCGAACTGGTTGCCGCGGTTGCGGATCTCGATGGCCAGGCGTTGTTCGATCAGGCGCAGGTGCTCGTCGAACTGGCCGCACAAGTTGGCGAAGCGGTGGGCCTCGAAGGGTTCGAGGATGAAACGATGAGGTTGTATGGGTGCGTTCAAGGTCGTTTTTAGCCGCTCGACGGCAATGGATGTGAACTCAAGAATAACCCTTGAAGGGCAGTGGCGAAAGCACTGAAACGATCAAGGGACAGGTATCTGTGGTGGCGTAGGCGCGGGTAAACCCGCTCCCACGAGGTTCACCGCCATTCGGTGGGAGCAGGGTCTCCTGTGAAAAGGCCACCACCGATCATCATTCAATCAACGAGCCGACCAGCGAATGCGGCTTGGCCTCTTCGATGCGCACATCCACCAGGTGGCCGATCAGCCCAGGATTGTCGCAGTGGAAGTTGACGATTCGATTATTCTCCGTACGGCCTTGCAGCTTGCCCGGGTCGCGCTTGGAGAAGTCGGTGACCAGGATGCGCTGGACGCTGCCGACCATGCGTCGGCTGATTTCAAAGCCCTGCTGGTCGATGCGGTGTTGCAGCAGCTGCAGGCGCTGTTTCTTGACCTCCTCGGGCGTATCGTCCACAAGCTCCGCGGCCGGGGTGCCAGGGCGTGCGCTGTAGACGAACGAGAAGGAAAAGTCGAAACCGATCTCGGCCACCAGCTTCATGGTTTGCTCGAAGTCCTTCTCGGTCTCGCCGGGGAAGCCGACGATGAAGTCCGAGCTGATGCAGATGTCCGGCACCGCAGCCTTGAGCTTGCGCAGCTTGGACTTGTACTCGAGGATCGTGTGGTTGCGCTTCATGGCCGCCAGAACGCGGTCGGAGCCAGCCTGTACCGGCAGGTGCAGGTGCTTGACCAGTTGCGGCACCTCGGCGTGGGCCTGGATCAGGCTGTCGGAAAACTCCAGTGGGTGCGAGGTGGTGTAGCGGATCCGTTCGATCCCGTCGACCGCCGCCACCACGCGGATCAGCTCGGCGAGGTCCGCCAGACGGCCATCGTGGGTCAGGCCGCGATAGCCGTTGACGTTCTGGCCCAGCAGGGTGATTTCGCGTACGCCGTTCTCGGCCAGGTGGATGACCTCGGCCAGCACGTCGTCGAACGGGCGACTGACCTCGGTGCCACGGGTATAGGGCACGACGCAGAAGGTGCAGTACTTGCTGCAGCCCTCCATGACCGAGACGAATGCGGTCGGGCCGTCGATGCGGGGCTCGGGCAGGTGATCGAACTTTTCGATTTCCGGGAACGACACATCGACTTGCGGTACCCGGGTGGTGCGTGCGGCGTCGATCATTTCCGGCAGGCGGTGCAGGGTCTGTGGACCGAATACCACATCGACGTAAGGCGCGCGCTTGCGCAGGGCTTCGCCTTCCTGGCTGGCCACGCAACCGCCGACGGCGATGACCATTTCTGGGTTGCGGTCCTTCAGGGCGCGCCAGCGGCCGAGCTTGGAGTACACCTGATCCTGCGCTTTCTCGCGGATCGAACAGGTGTTGAGCAGGATGACATCGGCGTCGTCGGGGCGCTCGGTGACTTCCAGGGCCTGGTGTTCGCCCAGCAGGTCGATCATGCGCGAGCTGTCGTACTCGTTCATCTGGCAACCGTGGGTTTCAATATAGAGCTTCTTGGCCATGGCAAATCATCTGCTGCGGGTGCTGAAAGGCCGCACAGTATAGAGGTGGCACCGGGTGCTTAACAGGGCAAGCGGTCTGCTATGATGCCGGCCATTTTCCTATCACGGTGTCGTCTTCTTCGATCATGAGCAAACGCGAACCCGCCATCTACAAAGTGATCTTCCTCAACCAGGGCCAGGTCTTCGAGATGTATGCCAAGCAGATCTACCAGAGTGATCTGTGGGGCTTTCTTGAAATCGAGGAGTTCGTCTTCGGCGAGCGCACCCAGGTCGTGGTCGACCCCAGCGAAGAGAAGCTCAAGGCGCAGTTCGAAGGTGTGGTGCGCAGTTTCGTGCCGATGCATTCGATCGTGCGTATCGACGAGGTGGAGCGACTGGGGACGGCGAAGATCAGCGAGGCCAAGGGTGGCGGCAACGTGATGCCGTTCCCGATGCCGATGCCGGAGAAGTAGGTCGGCCCATCAGGGCAGGGGGGAGAAGGGCGTGCGCCCTTCGGCGTTTTGCAGTTCCAGCAGGTATTTGCGGAAGATCTGGCCGAGCACCTGGGTGGCATGTTCGAGTTCGTCGCGGGGCATCTGCTCGGTGACTTCGTCGGCCAGGTCCAGGGCGTCTTCGTCGCCGTTGACCGCTGCCATCTTCAGCAGAATGTAGGCCTGAACGTTGTTGGCCGGAACGCCTTCACCATGGAAGAACATCGAGCCGAGGCGGTATTGCGCCTGGGCCTGGCCTTGCAATGAGGCTTTCTCGAACCAGTTGACGGCTTTTTTCAGGTCTTTGGGCGCCTGGTTGCCACTGTAGTAGAACTCACCCAGTTCGTATTGCGCCTGGGCATTGCCCGACTCCGCCGTCCGTTCGCAAGCCTTCAGGGCGTTCTGCAGGTCCTCGGGCTGTGTATCGAGGGTGCAGCGTCCCGTCGCTGGAATCAGCAACGAGTTGCCGCCCTCTGCCAAGGCCAGCAGGGGCTGAAGAAGCAGCAGGCAGCCCAGGGTAAGGGCGCGGCCGGTGCGGTTCATGGGGATCGACTTACCTCTGCAAAGCTGCGGCCAATGTCTCTGGTGGCACATTATGGGATAAGCAGCGCCTACCTTACAAAGTTTTACTCGAAATTCTCTATTGAGAAGCCTTTGTCGATTGCACAGCACATTTATTGCCTGCCTCGGCTTCTGCACGGGTGTGCCCGCTCCGACAAGTTATGCGTTGAACTTGTGGGAGCGGCACACCCGTGCAGAAGTCGAGGCAGGCTGGTAATTACTTCAGTGCGGCGAAGGCTTTTTCGGCGGCGTCCAGGGTGATCTGCAACTCCTTGTCGCCGTGGGCAATGGAGGTGAAGCCTGCCTCGAAGGCGCTTGGCGCCAGGTACACGCCGCCCTCAAGCATCAGGTGGAAGAAGCGCTTGAAGCGTTCCACGTCGCTGCCCATCACGTCATCGAAGGTGACGATGTCGTCGGCGCCGCTGAAGTACAGGCCGAACATGGCACCGGCCTGGGTGGTGACGAACGGTACGCCAGCAGCATCGGCGCGCTGTTGCAAGCCGTCGAGCATGCGGGAGGTGAAGGCGGTCAGTTCGTCATGGAAGCCTGGACGGCTGATCAGCTTGAGCGTGGTCAGGCCCGCCGCCATGGCCAGCGGGTTACCCGACAGGGTGCCGGCCTGGTAAACCGGGCCGAGCGGGGCGATGCATTCCATGATCTCGCGCTTGCCGCCGAAGCAGCCAACCGGCATGCCGCCGCCGACGATCTTGCCGAAGGTCGACAGGTCCGGCTTGATGCCGTAGTAGCCTTGGGCGCCGCCGAGGGAGACACGGAAACCGGTCATCACTTCGTCGAAGATGAGCACCACGCCGTGTTTATCGCACTGCTCGCGCAGGCCTTCGAGGAAACCCGGTGCTGGCGGTACGCAGTTCATGTTGCCGGCGACGGGTTCGACGATGATGCAGGCGACGGTCTGGCCGACTTCGCTCAGGGTCTTCTCGACGGCGGCGATGTCGTTGAACGGCAGGGTCAGGGTGTGCTTGGCGAAGTCCGCCGGCACACCGGCCGAGCTCGGTACACCCTGGGTCAGCAGGCCGGAGCCGGCCTTGACCAGCAGGCTGTCGGAGTGGCCGTGGTAGCAGCCTTCGAACTTGATGATCGCATCGCGGCCGGTGTAGCCACGGGCCAGGCGGATGGCGCTCATGGTCGCCTCGGTACCGGAGCTGACCATGCGCACCATCTCCATGGATGGCACGATCGAGCAGACCAGGTCGGCCATCTCGGTTTCCATGGCGGTCGGGGCGCCGTAGGACAGGCCGTGTTCGAGTTGCTTGCGTACCGAGGCCAGGACGTCCGGATGGCCGTGACCCAGGATCATCGGGCCCCAGGAGCCTACGTAATCAACGTAGCGCTTGTCGTCTTCGTCGACGACATAGGCGCCTTCGGCATGCTTGAAGAACAGCGGGGTGCCGCCGACGCTGCGGAAGGCGCGGACCGGCGAGTTCACACCACCAGGGATGTGCTTCTGGGCTTGGGCGAACAGGGATTCGGAACGGGACATGGGATTTCTCTCGAATCAGGAAGCGAACAGGGCATTGAAGGCGCGGGCGCGACGGGTGACTTCCTGCGCGCTGTCGACACCGAACAAGCCATGGATCACCGCCAACAGGTCGGCGCCATGGGCGACCAGGGGGGCGGCGTTGTCGAGGGTGATGCCGCCGATCACGGCGATCGGCAGTTGCACGCGGGCACGGGCCTGGGCGAGCAGGGCGATATCGGCCGCTGGCGCGCCGGGCTTTGTGACCGAATTGAAGAAGCGACCGAAGGCCACGTAGCTGGCGCCTTCGGTGGCGGCCTGCTCGGCCAGCTCGAGCTGGGCATGGCAGGTGGAGCCGATGATCGCATCGCGGCCGAGCAGGGTACGGGCCGGGGTCAGGGGGCCATCGGTCTGGCCCAGGTGCACGCCGACGCCCAAGTGCGCGGCCAGTGCGGCGTCGTCGTTGATGATCAGTTGCGTGCCGTAGCGCTCGCAGAGCTCGAGCAAGCCTTCGGCTTCGTGCAGACGGCGTGCTGCGTCGTCGCTCTTGTCACGATACTGCAGCAGGCAAACGCCGCCTTCGAGGGCTGCCTCGACGTGGGAGAGCAAGCGACCGGCGAGCAGTTGGCTGTCGGTGATCGCGTACAGACCGCGTAACTTCATCTGTCAGGCCTCATGGATCAGGAGCAGAAGTCCAGGGGCAGCCGACGCGGGACGAACTGCCCCTTGCCCAGCTGCTCGGCGTCGCGCAGGGTGCGCCAGGTGTAGTCCAGGGCGCTGCGCACTGCGCTTTGCAATTGCTCGCCCAGGGCCAGGCGGCCGGCCAGGGCGCTGGCCAGGGTGCAACCGGAGCCATGGTAGCTGCCCGGCAGGCGTTCGCAGGTCCAGGTGTGCTGTTGACCGTCGCGGCTATAAAGGCGGTTATGGATTTGTGCCTCGTCACCGTGACCGCCGGTAATCAGAAGATGTCTACAGAACGGCAAAAGTTTCTCGGCGCATTCGTCCGCGGTGCCTTCGGGCAGTTCGGCCAGGATCCGGGCTTCAGGCAGGTTCGGCGTGGCGATGGTGGCCAGCGGCAGCAGGCGTTCGCGCAGCGCATAGCCGACTTCGTCCTTGCCCAGGCGGCCACCGCCACCGGCGCGCAGAACTGGGTCGCAGACCAGTGGCAGGTGCGGATGGGCGGCCAGCAGTTCGGCGACGGTATCGACCATTTCGATCGAACCGAGCATGCCGAGCTTGACCGCTGCGACGGTGGAGTCGGCCAGCACGGCGTTGGCCTGTGCCAGAACCCACTCGCGGTCCAGCACGCGGAAGTCGGAGACGTTGACGGTATCCTGGACGGTCAGGGCGGTCACGGCAGGTGCGGCGTGACAGCCTTGGGCGATCAGGGCTTCGATATCTGCCTGCAGGCCGGCGCCGCCACTGGGGTCGTGGCCGGAAAGACAGAGGACAACGGGGCGGGAGCTGTAGGTCATGTTCATGGTCGGCGAGCTTACCACCAAACCTGTGGGGGCGAATCGCCCTGCAGATGGCTTTTATTGATCAAATGGTCAGATTTATGCGTTCTGTCTTTCTGTAAGCATTGAGATAGAGCCTTTTCTTTTAAATTTGAAGTGGCTGATTGCCCTGTCCGAAGGCTATGCTAGAGTGCTCGGATAACTCGACAAATAGGCGCTGCCGGAATTCGTCGTCTCAAAGGGAAGGGAGGCCACCACGACGCGACTGGACAGGCCATGCTGGGGCTGTATGCGCTACTTGCTGATGATGCTTCTGGGCTGTGTGCCCCTGTTCGCCGGAGCGGTCGATTTCGACAGCGCCACCCGGTACCTTCCATTGGGCCAAGTCATGCAGGTCTTCGAAGACCGCGATGGCAGCGCCAGCATCACCCAAGTCAGTTCGCCGGCATTCGCCAGCCGTTTCCGACAGCACCATGAAGATGTCCTCAACGCGGGCTATTCCACCTCGGTGTTTTGGCTGAAGATCGACCTGCGTAACATCAGCCCACCCACCGCGCCCTCCCGTCAGTGGCTGCTGGAGTTGGCCTATCCACCGCTGGACCACTTGGATCTCTACCTGCCCGATGGCCACGGCAGTTACCGCCTGGTTCAGCGCACTGGCGATGCCTTGCCCTATGCCAGCCGGCAGATCCGCCAGAACAACTATCTATTCGAGCTGCCTTTGAACCCGGGTCAGGCGACCACGGCCTACCTGCGTTTGCAAAGCCAGGGATCGATCCAGGCACCGGTGGCGTTGTGGTCAACCGAGGCTTACATGGAAGAGCAGCCCACTCGCCTCTATGTGCTGGGCATGATCTACGGCGTATTGCTGGTGATGCTGGTCTACAACCTCTTCATCTACCTCAGCGTACGCGACGTCAGCTACCTGTATTACATCCTCTATATCGCTTCATTCGGGCTCTACCAGATCTCCGTCAACGGCGCGGGTGTCGCTTATTTCTGGCCGGACAGCCCCTGGTGGGCCAATGCCGCCACGCCGCTGTTCATTGGCGCAGCGGGGCTGTTCGGCTGCCAGTTCGCCCGGCATTTCCTGCAATTGGGAGTTCTAAGCCGTGGCTTCGACCGGCTGCTGCTGGGATTGATGGCCGGTGGGGGGCTAGTCATGGTGTTGGCAGTGACCATGCCCTACGGCCTGGCCTTGCGCATGGCAACACTGCTGGCGCTGCTGTTCACCGTAAGCATCTTCACCGCAGGGCTTTATGCCTGGTGGCACGGGGTGCGGGTGGCGCGCTGGTTCATCATTGCCTGGACCGCGTTCCTCCTGGGCGGGCTGGTCAATACCCTGATGGTGCTCGGTTACCTGCCGAATGTGTTCCTGACGATGTATGCCAGCCAACTGGGCTCGGCCTTGGAAGTGGCGTTGCTGTCCCTGGCCCTGGCCGACCGCATCAACAGCCTGCGTGAACAGCAGGCCCAGGCGTTGCGCGACACTGGCCGCACCCTGGAGCAGCTCAACCAGCAGTTGGCCCGAAGCAACCGTCTGAAGGATGAGTTCTTGGCCACGGTCACCCATGAACTGCGCACACCGATGAACGGGGTGATCGGCTCGCTGGAGCTGATGCATACCCTGCCGATGACTGCCGAGCACGCCCAGTATCACCGCACCGCCACAGGTTCCGCCCAGGACATGATGGCCATGGTCGACGACATCCTCGTGCTCACCGAGCTGCAGGCGGGTCGTCTGCGTGCCCATGCCGCGCCCTTCAGCCTGCGCCGGCAGTTGCAGGAGCTGCGCGCAGGCTTCGCCGGGCGTGCCCTGGGCAAAGGCCTGTACCTGAGCCTGGATATCCCCGCGGAGCTGCCCGACGAGCTGCTTGGCGATGCGCAGAAACTGCTGCGCTGCCTGGCCTGCCTGGTGGATAACAGCCTGAAGTTCACCCACCAGGGGGGTGTGATGATCCAAGTGCGGGGGCGCAGGCTCGGGCCGGACAATCTGGCGCTGACCTTCACCGTCAGTGACAGCGGCATTGGCTTCGACGACCTGGACCAGTCCATCCTCTACCAGCGCTTCTTCCAGGTCGATGGCTCGATAACCCGTCGTTACGGGGGGCTGGGCATCGGGTTGTCGATCTGCCGTCAGTTGGGCGAGCTGATCGGCGCCCGCCTGGCCCATGAGTCGACCCGTGGGCTGGGCAGCCGCTTCGAGCTGTCCTTGAACCTGTCCGTAGCCCAGGCGCAGTGGCCGTCCGGCCGGTTGGCCTCGGGCGCAATGGGCGGTTAAGGACGGCCGAGTTAGTCGTTTTTGACACTTTGACTGACCTCCAAGGAGTGCTTCACTGGGGCTTTCAGGCATGACCGGATCCAGGGAGCCCCCGATGAACCTGCACCAGTTCGCTGAAACCCACGAAGTCACCAACCAGCCGCCGTCGCTCGACGGCGCCAACCTGTACCGCCTCGACCAGCCATTGCAGGAGTGGTCCCGGCGCTTTGGTGCCGGCTGGGCCGAGTCGCGGATCGACGCCTACGGTGCCTTGGCCGGCGGCCCGCTGATGGCTGCGGGGTTCCTGGCCAATGCCCACAAGCCGGAATTCAGCAGCCATGACCGTTATGGCCACCGCATCGACCTGGTGACGTTCCATCCGGCCTATCACGAGCTGATGCGCACGGCGGTCGAGCATGGATTGCCTTCTTTGCCCTGGGCCGAACCTCGTCCCGGCGCCCATGTCGCGCGCGCTTCGATGACCTACCTGCACAGCCAGGCAGAAGCAGGCACTGGCTGCCCCCTGACCATGACCTTCGCTGCGGTGCCGGCCTTGAGGCTGCAGCCGGAACTGGCCGAATACTGGTTACCCAAAGTGCTGGCGCGCGAGTACGACCCGCGTAACGTGGGCGACCGGCACAAGGCTGGGGTGACGCTCGGCATGGCCATGACCGAGAAGCAGGGCGGCACCGATGTGCGGGCCAACACCACCCGTGCCTATCCGGTCGGCGCCCCGGGCCCTGGCCAGGCGTACGAGCTGGTCGGCCACAAGTGGTTCTGCTCGGCACCGATGTGCGATGCCTTCCTGACGCTCGCCCAGACCGACAAGGGCTTGAGCTGCTTCCTGCTGCCACGTCACCGCCCCGACGACACGCACAATCAGTTCTATATCCAGCGCCTGAAGAACAAGCTCGGCAATTGCTCCAATGCCTCCAGCGAAGTGGAGTTTCGCGGTGCCCTGGCATGGATGATCGGTGAAGAGGGGCGTGGAGTGCCGACCATCATCGAAATGGTGGCCATGACTCGTTTTGATTGCATGGTCGGCTCCAGTGCCTTGATGCGACAGGCGCTGACCCAGGCCGCGCACCATTGCGCCCATCGCAAGGTCGGCGGGCGGGTATTGAGCGAGCAGCCATTGATGCAGAACGTACTGGCCGACCTGGCACTGGAAAGCGAGGCGGCACTGGCCTTGAGCCTGCGCATGGGGCAGGCGCTGGACCAACTGAACGATCCACAGCAGGCGCATTTTGCCCGCCTGGTGACCGCCGTGGGCAAGTACTGGATCTGCAAACGTGCTCCGGGAATGATCAACGAAGCTGCCGAGTGCCTGGGCGGTGCAGGCTATGTGGAGGACAGCATCCTGCCGCGCCTTTACCGCGAGGCACCGGTCAACTCCACCTGGGAGGGCTCGGGCAACGTGCAGTGCCTGGATGTGCTGCGCGCGTTGTCCAAGGAGCCGGGTGTGCTCGACGCATTGTTCGCCGAGCTTGGCGACGGCCACGGCGACCCGCGCCTGGCGGCGCATATCGGCAACCTGAAAGGCGCATTTGCCGATACCGGTGATGTCCAGTACCGCGCCCGGCAACTGACTGAAGACATCGCCGTGGCCTTGCAGGCCAAGTTGTTGCTCGAAGCGGGCAATGCGACCGTCAGCGATGCCTTCATCGCCAGTCGGTTGGGCACGGGTGGGCGGGTCTATGGGGCATTGCCCAGGGGTGTCGATGTGCAGGCGTTGGTGGCGCGTGCGACGCCGCTCTGGTCGGCCTGAGGCGCCCCGTTCGCCGGTAGGCCCGCTCTCACAGTGACCCGCGTGGAGCAAGTAGGAGCGGGTTTGTCCGCGAAGAGGTCGAATGCGATTGTCAAGGATGTAATTGCAACAGAAGGCAGGCAAGATGGAAGCCATGCATGTCAGAAGACAGGAAGCCCAGCGTGAGCCAAGCGTTTGTAGTCGTTGATACACCTGAACAGGCCGTCGATCGTCTGGCGGCCCTGCATGAACAGGCCACCGGTGCCCTCAGCCAGGCCCTCAAGCGCTACCTCAAGGACCGCACCGAGCCGGACGACGACCAGCGGGCGCTGTTTCGTTATCCGGCCCTGCGCCTGACCTACTACAGTCATGGCGAAGTCGCCGCCACCACCCGGGCCTATGCCAAGGTACAGGTGGCGGGCACCTACAGTGTCACCATCACCCAGCCGGCGGCGTTTCGCGGTTACCTGCTCGAGCAACTGCGACCGCTGATGCATGACTACACCGTGACCCTGGAAGTGGGCGTCAGTGAACAGAACATTCCTTACCCCTATGTCGTCGACCAGGGCGATGAACTGGCGGGCAGCGGCATCACTGCCGCCGAGCTTGCACGGGTTTTCCCCAGCACCGACCTGTCGGCGGCCACCGACAACATCGCCGACGGGTTGTGTGACTGGGGCAGCGCCGAAACCTTGCCACTGGCACTGTTCGATGCCGCCCGCGTGGACTTCTCCCTGCGACGCCTGGTGCATTACACCGGCAGCGACTGGCGGCATGTGCAGCCGTGGATCCTGCTGACCAACTACCACCGCTACGTCGACCAATTCATCGGTCATGGCCTGGAGCAACTGCGTCAGGATTCGCGCTTCGTGCGTATGGTCCTGCCGGGCAATGTCATCATCGAAAAGGGCATGGACGACGACGAGACCCAGGCCTTGGTGGCCAGTGTGGTCTGGCACCGTTACCAGATGCCGGCCTACCACCTGATCGCCGCCGATGGCGATGGCATCACCTTGGTCAATATCGGCGTCGGCCCATCCAATGCCAAGAACATCACCGATCACCTGGCCGTGCTACGCCCGCATTGCTGGCTGATGATCGGCCACTGCGGAGGCCTGCGCCAATCGCAGACCATCGGCGACTATGTGCTCGCCCACGCCTACATGCGTCGCGATGGCATCCTTGATCGGGTGGTGCCGCCGAACATCCCAATCCCGGCCCTGGCCGAAGTGCAGTTGGCACTGCAGGAGGCCGCGGCGCAGGTGACCGGCGAGCGTGGCGAGCAATTGAAAAAGCGCCTGCGCACCGGCACCGTGCTGACCTACGACGACCGCAACTGGGAGCTGCGCTGGGCCCAGGAGCGACCGCTGATCAACCTGTCCCGTGCTGTGGCGGTGGACATGGAGAGCGGCACCATCGCTGCCCAGGGGTATCGCCTGCGGGTGCCTTACGGCACCTTGTTGTGCGTTTCGGACAAACCGCTGCACAGCGAGATCAAGCTGCCTGGTTCAGCCAATGCCTTCTACAACCGTGCGGTCAGTCAACACCTTAAAATCGGCATCGCGGCCCTGGACTTGCTGCGTACCGAGCTCAATTCGCTGCACTCGCGTAAACTGCGCAGCTTCGATGAGCCGCCGTTCCGCTGAGGATCCATGTCCCTGCCACCCCGTTCCAAGCCGCGCCGTCCCCAGGCGCGGCCTACAGGCCCGCGTCGCCAGCCCAAGGCGCCGCCGGCCGAACCCCGCCTTATCCTGTTCAACAAACCCTTCGACGTGCTGACCCAGTTCAGCGATGGCGAGGGGCGCGCGACGCTCAAGGACTACATCGACATTCCTGGCATCTATCCGGCCGGGCGCCTGGACCGTGACAGCGAAGGCCTGCTGTTGTTGACCAACGACGGTCGGCTGCAGGCGCGCATCGCCGATCCCAAGCACAAGTTGCCCAAGACCTATTGGGTGCAGGTGGAAGGAGAGCCGAGCGAAGCGCAACTGCAGCAGTTGCGCGAGGGGGTCGAGCTCAACGATGGGCCGACGCTGCCGGCCGAGGCCCGGTTGCTCGAGGAGCCAGCGCTTTGGCCGCGCAATCCGCCGGTGCGGTTTCGCAAGAGCGTACCGACCCATTGGCTTGAGCTGGTGATTCGGGAAGGGCGCAACCGTCAGGTGCGACGCATGACGGCGGCAGTGGGGCTGCCGACATTGCGGCTGGTGCGGGTGAGGATCGGGGATTGGGCGCTGGACGGGCTGGAGCAGGGATGCTGGCGGGAGGTTGCGCCGAAGCTACTTCGTTAGGAGGCCATCGCTGGCTGTTGCCAGCGCCCACAGACACGGCGCTCGGCTCCTGCGTACGCCGGTGGGGGCGCTGGCAACAGCCAGCGATGGGCGCGTAGTGCCCCGTCCCGGTGGCGCTAGACCCCTTCGAGGAAGCCGACCACCACGCTCTTGATGA
The DNA here is from genome assembly GCF_051913525.1 of Pseudomonas sp. PKS. Taxonomy (NCBI): domain Bacteria; kingdom Pseudomonadati; phylum Pseudomonadota; class Gammaproteobacteria; order Pseudomonadales; family Pseudomonadaceae; genus Pseudomonas; species Pseudomonas sp. PKS. The sequence continues at coordinate 48,372 of NZ_JBEGDO010000013.1, forward strand.
TGAAGGCCAGCACGCCCAGGCCCAGGACGAAGAACAGAATCAAGGTGCCGAAGCGGCCTGCCTTGGACTTCTTTGCCAGGTCCCAGACGATGAACCCCATGAAACCGATCAGCACGGTCACCAGGACGATCATCATCCACTCTTCGAATACAGCGGGATCCATCAGTGTTCTCCAGGCAGGCTGAGCGCCGATTATAAGTGGGACGACAGGGGACGGTCAGCGCAGATGCGTCAACGGCAGTTCGGTGCTGGCCAGCACCTGGTTGAGCACGAAGCTTGAGCGCACGCTGGTGACGCCCTCGATACGAGTCAGGCTGCCGAGCAGCAGTTTCTGGTAGTGGTCCATGTCCGGGACCACGACTTTCAGCTGATAGTCGGCATCCATCCCGGTGACCAGGCTGCATTCGAGCACCTGGGGCAAGTTGCGAATGGCGGCCTCGAAGGTCTCGAAGCGCTCGGGGGTGTGGCGGTCCATGCCGATCAGCACATAGGCGGTCAGGCTCAGGCCGAGCTTCTTGCGGTCCAGCAGCGCAACCTGGCGGGAGATATAGCCGTCGTCTTCCAGTTGCTTGACCCGCCGTGAGCAAGGGGAGGGGGATAAGCCGATGCGTTCGGCCAACTCCTGATTGGAGATGCGGGCGTCGCGCTGCAATTCGGCAAGGATGCTCAGGTCATAGCGGTCGAGCTTGCTCATGGAAAAGGCCTTTTCTGTTCGGATTGCTTCGAATTATCGATCCAGGGTTAAAAATTGCGCAAGTGCTATTTATCTGAGCAATATTCGCAATCCTCTGCTCCACCGCCTCCCGTATCGTTACCAACAGAATCACTGCCCGGACAACAGTCCACGGCGACCGGCCTCAGGAAGGCCGTCGCGGCCAGCCATCCAACAGGATCCGCCAGGCCCCCGGGCTACGCACCGTCCAGAAGACGATGTGAGGTGAGCCGGCGCCACAAGCGCCGAGCACGGACGACAATTCCCAAAGGGAGGCCTTATGGCCTCCCTTTTTTCATGCCCGGAATTTCATCTGTATCGGCCCTCGCCGCGATAGACTGCATGCAGTTCCAATGCAGTTCTTACCATCGAGAGGGCAACATGAGGTCGCGCATCCGGCAATGGACAGGTGTTGGTTTGCTGGGCTTGGGTATCAGCCTGGGCGCATGGGCCCAAGGGGCAGGAGAGGGCCTGGGCGCGCAGGACCCCAACGGCGCGACCATGGGCCGCTCGCCGCTCAACTCGCGTGACGAGGTGCGCCAGACCCAGCCGCCGCGCCAAGGCTATTACCAGGACATTCCCCGACGCAATGGCGGCTATCACTGGGAAGCGGGTGGGCCTGGCCAGCGTCCAGGTGGAGACTGGCCTGGGCGTCCCGACGGCCATGGCGATGGCTGGGGGCCTGGCCCGCAGTACCATCCCGGACACAGGATCGACCACTTTCCGGATCGTTATTGGAAGGTGCCCCATCAGGGGCAGGACTACTACTATTCCAGCGGCTACTGGTATCGCCCGCAAGGCGGCGCGTATGTGCTGGTCAGGCCGCCCTATGGCGTGCGGGTCGGCTACCTGCCGGTCTACGCCCAGGAGGTCTGGTTCGATGGCACGTTGTTCTTCCAGGTCTCGAACACCTATTACCAATACCTGAGCGACAGCCAGGAGTATGTGGTGGTCAATCCCCCCAACATACTGCCCGCGCCGGGCCCGCAGTTGGGTACCGGATACGATGTGATCGCCCATCCATTGTCCGGGCAAACGCCTCGGCAGCAGAACCAGGACCGCTATGAATGTCATCGCCAAGCCGTGCAGCAGTCCGGTTTCGATCCGGCTGCGGCGGCTTTCGCACCGCCGGCCCATGTGGCCGATGCCTACCATCGGGTACTGGCGGATTGCCTGAGTGCCCGGGGCTACAGCGTGAATTGAAGGCTGTGGCGGGTTACACCGGATCGGCATGCACCATCACATCCGCTCGCGGGTAACGCTGGCGGATGGCGGCTGATGCCTGCACGCACAACTCATGGGCGTCATGCAGTTTGAGTTCGCCGGAAAGCTCCAGGTGAAGTTGGACGAACCATCGGTTGCCCGATACTCGGGTGCGCAGGTCGTGGGCGCCTTTGACCCCGGGGATGGCGCACACCAGTTCGAGCATGCGCTCGCCGATATCGGCCGGCAGTTCCTGGTCCATCAGGATCGCCGTGCTCTCGCGAGCTATCTGCACGGCGCTCCAGAGGATATACAGGGCGATTCCCAGGCCGAACAACGCATCTAACTGCGGCCAGCCAAAGCGCGCCAGCATCAGGGCGAGCAGGATGCTGCCATTGAGCAGCAGGTCGGAGCGGTAGTGCAGCGAGTCGGCGCGCACCGCAGTGGAGCCGGTGGCGCGGATGACCTTGCGCTGGAACGTGAGCAAGGCCAGGGTCAGGACAAGCGACAGCAGCATCACTGCGATGCCGGCAGCGGTATCGCCCAGCGGTTGCGGCGATTGCAGGCGATCGACCGCCTGCACGCCAATCAGCACCGCACTGACGCCAATGAACAGCGCCTGGGCCATGCCGGCCAGCGCCTCGGCCTTGCCATGGCCGAAGCGGTGGTCGTCGTCAGCCGGGCGCAGGGCGTAGTGCACGGCCAGCAAGTTGAGGAAAGAGGCGACGGCGTCGAGGGCCGAATCGGTCAGGCCGGCCAGCAGACTGACCGAATCACTCAGCCACCAGGCGACCGCCTTGCTCACGACAAGGATCGTGGCCACGGCCAGGGACGCGCGCGTGGCCAGGCGCAGCAGGCGTTGGTGTTCGGCGCTCGAAGTCATGCCGCAGGTGCGTTCCCTGGATCAGGCGGCCGGTACCAGGCCATAGGCGGCCAACTGCTCGACGCTGCCCCGGTGCTGGATCAGCCGAGGATCGTTCAGCGGCAGGCGTTGGCCCAGTTCGCTTTCGAGAATAGCTTGCAGCTTGGCCTTGTCGACCTGGCCATCGGCATTGATGGCCGGCTTGAGCTTGGCCGGGTCGATGTGGGCGGTGACGCCGGGCGGATAGTAGATGGCCCCGCTGGCGAAGTCGATGCCGAAGGCGATCAGGCCGGGGATCACATAGAACAGAAGACCCACGGCGTCGAGGGCGGCGATGACGGGGTCGATCTTGCCTTCGATCTGGCCGCGCCGGTCGGGGTAGAACAGCGTGCCGCAGGCAGTCAGTTGAGTGAGCAGGGTGACGATGAGCGCGCCACCGATGACGCGGGTAGGGATGCGCATTGGGATCTCCGCAAAGTGACCAACGAGGACCAGGCCGGTCGCCTGGTCCTGATGTTTAAGACCATGATAAGGCAGGCTCGGTTCGCCGTTATACTCGGACGATTGTTCGAGGACCACCATGATTTCATTACCAATCGATGCCGTACTGCCCGCTCTGCGTAAAGCCTTGAGCGCGCGCGATGAGGCTGTGCTCGAAGCCCCGCCCGGCGCCGGCAAGACCACCCGCGTACCCTTGGCCCTGCTCGATGAGCCCTGGCTGGCCGGGCAGACCATCCTGATGCTTGAACCCCGCCGCCTGGCGGCACGGGCGGCGGCCGAGCGCCTGGCCAGCGAGCTGGGCGAAAAGGTCGGGGAGACTGTCGGCTACCGCATCCGCCTGGACAGCAAGGTCGGTCCCAATACTCGCATCGAGGTCGTCACTGAAGGCATTCTCACCCGTCGCTTGCAGGCCGACCCTGCGCTGGAGGGGGTGGGGCTGCTGATCTTCGACGAGTTCCACGAGCGCAGCCTGGACGCAGACCTGGCCTTGGCCCTGAGCCTCAATGGTCGGGAACTGCTGCGCGACGAGCCGCCGCTGAAGATCCTGCTGATGTCCGCCACGCTGGAAGGCGAGCGGCTGTCGCGCCTGCTCGACGATGCTCCGGTGGTGAGCAGCGAGGGGCGCATGCACCCTGTGGATATTCGTTGGAGCAGACCGTATCAGCCAGGCGAGTTCGTCGAGCCGCGGGTGGTCGATTGCGTGCTCCAGGCGGTGGCCGAACAGCCCGGCAGCCTGCTGGTGTTCCTGCCGGGGCAGGCCGAGATTCGGCGGGTCCACCAGTCGCTGCAAGCGGCGTTGGGCGAGCGCACGGATGTGCTGCTGTGCCCATTGCATGGCGAACTCGACCTCAATGCTCAGCGCGCCGCCATCGAGCCTGCGCCCAAGGGCCTGCGCAAGGTGGTGCTGGCCACCAACATCGCCGAGACCAGTCTCACCATCGACGGCGTACGCGTGGTGATCGACGCCGGGCTGGCGCGTGTTCCTCGGTTCGATCCCGGCAGCGGCATGACGCGTCTGGAGACCCAGCGCATTTCTCGCGCCAGTGCCACCCAGCGCGCCGGTCGAGCAGGGCGTCTGGAGCCTGGGGTGTGCTACCGGCTGTGGTCCGAGGCTCAGCACGATCAGTTGCCGGCCCATGGCAGCGCCGAGATCCTGCAGGCCGATCTGGCCGGTCTGGCCCTGCAACTGGCGCGCTGGGGTGTCTGGCCCGATCAGTTGCGTTGGCTGGATCCACCCCCGAGCGCTGCCCACGCCCAGGCCTGCGACCTGCTCGCCCGGTTGGGGGCGTTCAAGCCGGGCAGTCGCGAGAGCCTGAGCGAACACGGCCAAGCCATGGCCGAACTGCCTGCGCACCCGCGCATCGCCCATCTGCTATTGCGTGGCCAGGCACTGGGCCTGGCCGACATGGCCTGCGATGTGGCCGCGCTGCTCGGTGAGCGCGACATCCTGCGCGGGGCAGGCGCCGACCTGCACAGCCGGTTGGCCTTGCTCAGCGGCGAGACTAAAGCGACCCGTGGTGGTCAGGGGGGCGTGCAGCGCGCCCGGCAATTGGCGCGCCAGTACCGGGGCCTGCTGCGCGGCATGCGTGGCGCTGCTGTCGCCGATGTCGATCACCCCCGCTGGTTGGGGGCATTGCTGGCGCTGGCCTATCCCGACCGGGTGGCCCAGCAGCGGCGCGAGGGTGGCGCCGAGTACCGATTGGCCAATGGACGCGCGGCGCTGTTCGCCGAGGTGGATGCGCTGATGAAGTGTCCCTGGCTGGTAATCGCGGACCTGGGCAGCCGTCAGGGGCAGCGCGAGGAGCGCATCTACCTGGCAGCCGAGTTCGATCCGGGCCTGTTCGAGGGGGTGCTGGCCGAGCAGGTGGAAACACTCGATGTCCTGGACTGGGACGAACGCGAGCAGGTGCTGCGCGCCGAGCGCCAGCGCAAGGTCGGCGAGCTGGTGCTCAGTCGCGAACCCTTGCCGGGGCTGGATGACGAAGCCCGTGCCAAGGCGCTGCTGGGCCTGGTGCGACGCAAGGGCCTGAACCTGCTGAGCTGGACGCCTGAACTGCGCCAATGGCAGGCGCGGGTAGCGCTGTTGCGTCAGCTGGATTTGGACAAGGATGGCCACAGCGAGTGGCCCGATCTGCGTGATGAGGCCCTGCTCGCTAGCCTGGAAAGCTGGCTGCAGCCGTATTTGGGCAAAGTGTCTCGCCTTAGCCACTTTGCCCAGCTGGACCTGCCGTCGATCCTGCGCAACCTGTTGCCCTGGCCGCTGCCCCAGCGTCTGGAGGAACTGGCCCCTGCGCACCTGACGGTTCCTTCCGGCTCGAATATTCGCCTGGACTACAGCGAGCATCCGCCGATCCTCGCTGTGCGTTTGCAGGAGTTGTTCGGGCTGGCCGACACGCCGCGCATCGCCCAGGGCCGCCAGCAGGTCAAGCTCCACCTGCTGTCACCGGCGCGCCGCCCGGTGCAGGTGACCCAGGATCTCGCCAACTTCTGGCGTACCACCTACGCCGAGGTGAAAAAAGACCTTAAAGGGCGTTACCCAAAGCACTACTGGCCCGATGACCCGCTGGTGGCCGAAGCGACAGCGCGAGCCAAACCGAGGGGGACCTGAGCGCCTGCTCAGCGCCGTGGGGCCGGTAGTTTCAGGACCGCGCTCAAGGGCAGGTGGTCGGAAATCTGCAAGGTGTCCTGTTGCAGTACCTGGGCCTGAATACGCTGCAGGCGCGGGCTGTGCAGCAGATAGTCGAGGGTGCGATCCGGGCCGCTGGCCTCGGGGTCGTTGGGGGAGTGGGTGAGCCAGGCAGCGCGTTCGGCACCACTGGCTTCGGCGTTGCTGGGAATCATCGGGTATTTGTCCCACAACAGGTGCAGGTCACTGTCGGCAGGGTAGTTGCCGCGCAGTGCCGGCGGCAGGCGACGGAATTGTCCCAGGGGCAGGAGGTTGAAGTCGCCGCCGATCAACCAGGGCGTGCCTTGGCTTTCCAGGCGATCAAGCACCTTGGCCACATGCTCCACCTGCCGGCGTTGCAGGTCGCTGCCGGGCTGATAGGGTGAGAGCCGGGTGTTGAGCACCGCCAGGCGTCCGCCGTCAGCCAGCGGCAGGTAGCTGACCAGCAGTGCCGGCTGGGGGCGTTGCAGGCGGGTCAGGGCGTTGTCCGCGGCGTTGGGCAGTTGCAGGCGCTCGGCCTTTTCGATCGGGTAGCGGCTGAGGGTGGCCAGGGTGCGGCCAACACTGCCGAAGATATGCCGATCAGGCACGAAATCGGCTTTCCACTCGTAGGTCTGGACGGTGCAGGGGAAGAGGTCGGCCAAACGTTCACGCAGCAGTGCCAACTGGTCCTGGTAGTCGCTGGCCTTGGCGTTGTTGTCCAGCTCCTGCAACAGGACGACATCCGGCGTTTCTGCACGGATCACGCGGGTGACTTCGTCGAGGTTGAAGGCCAGGTCGTCTGCGCTGGGGCGGGTGTCGCTGCCTTGTCCTTGGTCGTACCAGAACACGTAGCGCTTGCCCGCCAGGTATTGCACGTTCCAGGTCATGACCTTGAGGGCCTGGCCAGGTTGTAGCGATTGGGGGTTGCCTTGGCAGGCGACTGGCAGCGGTTCTCGGGGGGAAGGCTGCCAGCCCAGGTAGTCGGCGAACAGCCAGAGCAGGGGCAACAGCAAGAGCAGGCAGAGCAAGACGTTGCGCAGTAGTCGGATCATCGGCTCGGTTTGTCGGTGCAGGTAGCGTCAGCATAACTGAGCCGTTCGTCGGTCGGCCAGCTTAGTGCGTTCGGACGATCAGGAACTCAAGGGCGTTTCCTGCGCCAACCGTCAGGTAAAAAGGGGCGTTCGCCTGTGCCTTCACCTGCTGGCCTCGATGATCACGAATCCGGCAACGCAGGGTATCCGCGCCCCAGGCCAAAGGTTCGATTTTCCAGAAGTCCTCGACGCTCGAATACTTGTAGAGCCCCACGTAGTTGTTGTTGCTGATACCCAGCTTTCGGTCTCGGTCGCTCTCCAGCGAGAGCATGAAGTTCAACCGGTTCGTGGTCTGGGAGTGATAGTGGAAATGCAGCGTCATGGCGGTCTGCGTGGCGCTCAACCTCAGCCAGCCATCGTCTTTCGTCCCCTGTTCAGGGCTGCCAGTGCTGCCTATCGGAGCATAGAACCGGGAGAGATGGCTGACAGCGATCTTGCGGGTGCCGTCGAGTGCGAAGAGGTGGGCCGAGAAGGAGCGTTTGTCCGCCCAGCCCGCTGTAGAAACGATATCGCTCATAGGATTGATCCTCTAATGTGAAGTGCCAGCCCTGTCCATCGACAAAGGGCTTGACCACTCTAGAGGTCCTCTGCCTGCACGGCAGATTGAAGCGGTTCCCTGAGAAGGGCGCTCGTTCAGATGTCAGGCGAGCGCGTCGTTCTCCAGCAGCATGAACAGGCGGTACAGCACCACGCTGCTGAACAGCTGCAGGAAACCGCTGAGGCTATCCAGTGCCAGTTGCACGCCCGGCTGCGGCTCGGGGAAGGCCATCAGCAGCAGGCCGTCGAGCAGCCACAGCGGTGCCAGTACCGCAACGACACAGACCAGGATGCGCATGAAATGCCCGGTGGTCATCCTGGCGCTTTCGCGCATGGCCTGTACCACGGGCAGGCCGCGCAAGACCAGCAGGTACTCGGCGAACACCAGGTTGATCATGATCCACACGCCCGGGAAGATGAACAGCGCAAGGCCCGCCATGATCAGCAGCGAACTGATCAGGATCAGCAGTGCCAGCGATGGCCACAGCTGCACGGCACGGGCGAACAGGTTGCGCTTGGCGATGTCCTGGCCATTGCTGCGGGTATCCATGTAGAGGATCAACGCGGCGCTGTACAGCGGGTAGAACAGCAGGCTGACCAGCATGCCGTAGCCCGCCGAAGCCTGGTCGCCCAACTGGCGATACAGCAGTTGAGTGCACAGGGCCTCGAGGATCACCAGCGGCAGGCAGAGTTGGAGGATGCTCACCAAGTGGCGGCGGAAGAAATACAAGGAGTCGCGCAGAACGCTCAGCGGATTCATCGGGTCAACATCGCATGGCAGAAAAAGCAGGGCGTAACTTTAGCCCAGTCCACCCCTGGCTGAAAAAAGTTTCACGGTTTTGCTGATTGAATCCCCGGCCGGCGAGCCCCATCTTTGACGCTATCCGATGTATTGCCCAGCGCACGAGGTAGCTCCATGAACACTGAAGAACAAACCCTGATCGACGGCCTGTTCAGCCGCATCAAGCAAGCCGAGGACGCAGGCCAGGCCCGTGATCCCCAGGCCCAGGCGCGCATCGAGGAGCACCTGCGCCAGCAGCCGGCAGCGGCGTACTACATGGCCCAGGCGATCCTGGTCCAGGAGGCGGCGATCAAGCGCCTGGATGAGCAGAACAAACAGCTCGAGGCCGAACTCAAGCAAGCCAAGGCACAAGCCGAGGCGAGCCGAAGCGGCGCTGCGGGTGGCGGGTTCCTGTCGAGCTTGTTTGGCTCAAGCTCCCGTGAACCTGTACCCGCGCCGCAGCCACAGCGTCAGGCCGCGCCGGTGGCCCCTGCCGGCGGTTGGCGTGAACCCTCGGCCCAGGGTTTCGCCCAGCCACAAGCGCAGCCGGGTTTCAATGCTGCACCCGCTCGCAGTGGGGCCAGCAGTTTCCTCGGCGGCGCCATGCAGACCGCCGCGGGCGTGGCTGGTGGCGTGTTGCTGGCGCAAGGCATCAGCAGCCTGTTCAACCACCATTCCCAGCCAGAGGAGGTGGTCGAGGTGATCAAGGAAGAGCCCGCTCCGGCCAGTGACAGCAGCGGCTGGAGTGACCAGGATAGCCAGCATCAGGTAGCCGACAACGGCTACGACCAGGGCGGCTTCATGGACAGCGATTACGGCAACGATGGCGGTGGCTTCTTCTCCGACGACGACACCTTCATCTGAGGCCTCTGGCATACTGGCTGCACTTGGGGGCGCACACGGCGCCCCTTTCGCGATACGAGGGCCGATCCCGCGGGCAGTCTTCGTTACCCGCGCAATTGCCAGAGAGGTCATGGTGAAGAAGATCGCGCTGTTCGCCGATGTGCAGAACCTCTACTACACCGTGCGCCAGGTGCATGGCTGTCATTTCAACTACGCCGCGCTGTGGGCTGATGTCAGCAGCCAGGGGCAGATCGTCGAGGCGGTGGCCTATGCCATCGACCGCGGCGACAGCAAGCAGCAACAGTTCCAGCAGATCCTGCGCAACCTCGGCTTCGAGGTACGCCTCAAGCCCTTCATCCAGCGCAGCGACGGTTCGGCAAAGGGCGACTGGGACGTGGGCATCACCCTCGATGTAATCGATGCCGCCAGCCGTGTCGACCAAGTGGTGCTGGCCTCCGGCGATGGCGACTTCGATCTGCTGATGGAGCGGGCCAGCCAACGTCACGGTGTCGAGACGGTGGTCTATGGGGTGCCTGGGCTTACCGCGTTGTCGCTGATCCGGGCGGCTGGCCGATATGTGCCGATCGAAGGGCGGCTGCTGTTGCGCCATTGAGGCTGGTACCCCTGGTCGATAGGCAGGAGCGCCTCAAGGCTTTCTGCCATTGCCCTCCAGATGGTCGAGCGGCACTCGCCGCTCGACCGCACTGGACAGGATGATCGACGTCTTGGTGAACCCCAGTTGGGATACCTGATTGATCAGCGCCTCCAGCTCGTTCATCGACGCTACCGCCGCTTGCATGATCACGCAGGGGTCACCGGTGACGCGATGGCATTCGGTGAGCTGCGGGATGCGGGTCAGCGCATCGTATGCCTGTTGGGTGCCGTGGCTGGCCAGCCGCAGTTCGATCACGCACTGGATCGGCAAGCCGATTTTCTCCAGGTCCACCTTGGCGGCATAGCCGGTGATCACCCCACTGGCTTCCAGCTTGGCGACTCGCTCGGCTACCGCGGGTGCGGAAAGGTTCACTTGGCGCGCCAGTTGCGCGTAGGTGGCCCGGCCGTTTTCCAGCAGGGCAGCAAGGAGCATGCGGTCGTACTTGTCCATGAATGGTTCCAGTGTGCTTTGCAATCGATGGTAAAGCCCCTGCACAACCATGCATTGCAAAGTGTTTCGGTCATTTAAAGCTGTTTTGTAACTTAAGTTTGCGGTGGTGCCTTCTTAAACTAAGTCACCCGTAAACGGATTTCGAGTGTTTTCCCATGCCTGCCTCCCGTCGCTTCCCGTTGTTGCTCATTGGTGCCTTCCTGGCCTTGTACTTGGTCTGGGGCTCGACCTACCTGTTCATCCGCATTGGCGTGGAGTCGTGGCCGCCGATGCTCATGGCTGGAGTGCGTTTCGTCATTGCGGGCAGCCTGCTGTACGGGTTCTTGCGTTGGCGGGGTGTGCCGGCGCCGACCTGGCCACAATGGCGGGCGGCCGGGGCGATCGGTTTTTTGCTGCTCAGTTGCGGCAATGGTGGCGTGACCTTGGCCGAGCATGCCGGTGTTGCATCGGGCGTTGCCGCCTTGGCGGTGGCCACTGTGCCGCTGTTCACCCTGGTGTTTGGCCTGTTGTTCGGTCATCGCAACTCGCGGCTTGAATGGGCGGGAATCGGCCTGGGCCTGGTGGGCATCGGCATGCTCAACATGGGCTCTAACCTCCAGGCCAGCCCTATGGGTGCGGCGCTGATTCTGTTCGCGGCCGCCGCCTGGGCCTTTGGCTCGGTGTGGAGCAAGAGCCTGCCCTTGCCCCAGGGTGCCATGGCCAGTGCCGCCGAGATGCTCGTTGGCGGCGCCGCCTTGCTGATCGGCAGCGCGCTCAGTGGCGAGCGCCTGACCCAGATGCCGACCGCAGCCGGTTGGGGCGCGCTGGCGTACCTGGTGTTCTTTGGCTCGATCCTGGCCTTCAGTTCCTACATGTACCTGCTCAAGCACGTACGCCCGGCGGCGGCCACCAGCTATGCCTACGTCAACCCGGCGGTGGCGGTGCTGCTGGGGATCATCTTTGCAGGTGAGCGCATCGGCGCGGAGGAGTGTGTGGCCATGGCGGTGATCATCGGCGCGGTGGTGCTGATCGGCTTGCCGCAGTGGCGCAAGGCGCCCGAGCTGCCAGCGCCGCTCAAAGAGCAGGTGTGCAAGTAACCTCGAGGTATCGTGAGCGCGGCAAAGCGTCCACAGGGGCAGCGTCGGTTGCGGTAAACTGCCGCCTTCGCTGAACCCCCTGACGGTATTGCCATGAATTTCGCCAAACTCGGCCTGATCGAACCCTTGCTGCGCACTTTGCAGCGCCTGGACTACACCACCCCAACCCCAGTCCAGGCCCAGGCCATCCCCGCCGTGCTGGCCGGCCGCGACCTGATGGCCGCGGCCCAGACCGGTACCGGCAAGACGGCCGGCTTTGCCTTGCCGGTGCTGCAACGCTTGGCCCTGGAAGGCGCCAAGGTCGCCAGCAACTCGATCCGTGCCTTGGTGCTGGTGCCGACGCGCGAGCTGGCCGAGCAGGTCCATGCCAATATCCGTGAATACGCCGAGAACCTGCCGGTGAGCACCTATGCGGTGTATGGCGGCGTCAGTCTTAATCCGCAGATGATGCGCCTGCGTCGTGGCGTGGACCTGCTGGTGGCTACTCCGGGGCGTTTGCTCGACCTGTTCCGGCAGAACGCCGTCAAGTTCGGTCAGGTGCAGACCCTGGTGCTCGACGAGGCTGATCGCATGCTGGACCTGGGCTTTGCCGAGGAGCTGCAGGCGGTCTATACCGCCTTGCCACGCAAACGCCAGACGTTGCTGTTCTCCGCCACCTTCTCAGACCAGATCCGCATGCTGGCCGGGCTTGCGTTGAATGATCCGCTGAGCATCGAAGTCAGTCCGCGCAATACCACGGCCAGCACCGTGAAGCAGTGGCTGGTGCCGGTGGACAAGAAGCGCAAGGCCGACCTGTTCTGCCACCTGCTGCGCAAGCAGCGCTGGAAGCAGGTGCTGGTGTTTGCCAAGACCCGCAATGGTGTCGACCAGTTGGTGGAGCGGTTGCTTGCCGAGGGTGTCAATGCCGACGGTATCCATGGTGACCGCCCGCAGGCCACCCGCCAGCGTGCCCTGGACACTTTCAAGGCCCGTGAGATCCAGGTGCTGGTGGCGACCGATGTCGCTGCCCGTGGCCTGGACATCGACGACTTGCCATTGGTGGTCAACCTCGATCTGCCGATCGTGGCCGAAGACTATGTGCACCGCATCGGGCGCACCGGACGTGCAGGAAACAAGGGCGAGGCGATTTCGTTGGTGTGTGCCGATGAAGTGCAATTGCTGGCGGCCATCGAGACGTTGATTCGCCAGACCTTGCCGCGTCACGAAGAACCGGACTTCATCCCCGATCACCGCGTGCCGATGACCGATGCCAGTGGCCAGGTCGTGAAGAAGCCGAAAAAGCCCAAGAAACCGAAGGAGAACAGCGCCAAGCGTGGCCTGGGGCGCTGGATGGACAGTGCCGAGTCGAGTTTCTCGGAACCTTCGGTCAAACCGGTGCGCAAGGTGCCGAGCTTCAACAGCGGGCCGCGCAAGCGCAAGCCGTAAGGCCTGGGGGGCCGCAAAGCGGCCCCTTAACGTTTCAACGACACCGAGCCAGCCAATCCACCACCGCCTTGCCTGCCCGCAATCCGCTGGCAAAACAGGCCGTCAGCAGATACCCGCCGGTTGGCGCCTCCCAATCGAGCATCTCCCCTGCGCAGAAAACCCCGGGCAGTTGCTTGAGCATCAATCCGCCGTCCAGCGCTTCAAAGCGCACACCACCGGCGCTGCTGATCGCCTCATCCAGTGGCCTTGGCCGCACCAGTTCGATCGGCAAGGCCTTGATCGCCCGGGCTAGCGCTTGGGGATCAGCGAAGGTCGCTTGATCGGTCAGCTCCCGCAGCAACGCTGCCTTGATCCCATCGATGCCCAGTTGGCCTTGCAGGTGCTTGGCCATCGAGCGAGATCCACGGGGCTTGGCCAGCGTCTGGGCGATTTTATCCACAGGGCGGTCCGGCAGCAGGTCGAGCAGCAGCCTGCCCCGGCCATCTCGGTTGATGGCCTCGCGCACCGCTGCCGACCAGGCATATACCAGGCTGCCTTCGACGCCTTGGGCGGTGAGGATGAACTCGCCCTTGCGCGGGGCGCTGCCGGGTACGCTTAGGGCAATATTCTTCAGCGGTGCGCCGGCGAACTTGTCCTTGAGCAGTTGGCTCCAGCCCTGAACCTCGAAACCACAGTTGCTCGGCTGCAACGGTGAGATATCCACACCCCGCTCAGCCAACAAGGGTTGCCACGTACCGTCGGAACCCAGGCGTGCCCAACTGCCACCACCCAGGGCCAGCACCACGGCATCGGCGCGCACCCGCAGTTCGCCCTGTGGATAAGCGATCCGCAAGGTGCCGTCGCTGTTCCAGCCTAACCAGCGGTGACGGGTGTGGATAACCACGCCGCGCTCACGCAGGCGCTTGAGCCAGGCGCGCAGCAGCGGTGCGGCTTTCATGTCACGGGGGAACACCCGACCTGAGGTGCCGACAAAGGTTTCGATGCCCAAGCCGTGAATCCATTGGCGCAGGGCATCGGCATCGAAGTCGTGCAGCAGCGCATCGATTGCGTCCTGGCGCTCGGCATAACGGGAGAGGAATGCGGGGTAAGGCTCGGAGTGGGTGATGTTCATGCCGCCAACACCGGCCAGCAGGAACTTGCGGCCCACTGATGGCATGGCATCGAACACCTGCACCGCCAGGCCGGCATTGGCCAGTGCCTCGGCCGCCATCAGGCCGGCGGGGCCGCCACCGATGACGGCGACGAGGGAAGGGGAGGCGGGATGTTGATCGGACATGGTGGGCGGCAGGCTGTGGAAAAGAGCCGGCATTCTACCCCAGCGAGGCCTGTCCAAGCACTGATCAGAAAATGATCAGATCCTTGTGGGGCAGGCAGTTAAAGGCCTGCAGCGGCTTCCTCGCAGGTTATCCACAGGCGGTTCCACAGTCATTGTGCACAACCCAGCACCCGCGCCGCGCTGTGATGAAGAATGCCATGGCGCCTGGCCAGGGCTTCGCGGTCTTTGCTGTAGCCACCGCCGATGACGCCGACCACGGGGATGTCCCGACCCAGGCAATGACGCATCACGCGTTCATCCCGGGCGGCCAGCCCTTCGTCGGTCAGTTGCAGGTAACCCAGGGCATCGTCCTTGTGGACATCCACGCCGGCGTCATACAGCACCAGGTCGGGCTGGTACAGCGGCAGAAGGTAGTTCAGGGCGTCGTCCACGACCTTAAGGTACGCCGTGTCGCCCATCCCTCGGGGCAGGGGGATGTCCCAGTCGCTCTGGGCCTTGCGCGCCGGGAAGTTCTGCTCGCAGTGCAGCGACACGGTGATCGCCTCAGGGGTGTCGTGGAGGATGCGCGCGGTGCCATCGCCCTGGTGCACGTCGCAGTCGAAGATCAGTACCCGATGCACCCGTCCGGCTTCGAGCAGGTAGCGGCTGATCACCGCCAGGTCGTTGAAGATGCAAAACCCTGCCGGGTGGTCGTAGTGGGCATGGTGGGTGCCACCCGCCAGGTGGCAGGCGATACCGTGGCGCAGGGCCATTTCGGCGGTCAGCAGCGAGCCGCCCACTGCCCGTACCGTACGCCGGGCCAGCGCCTCGCTCCAGGGCAGGCCCAGGCGCCGTTGGTCCTCTCGCGACAGCTCGCCCTGCATGTAGCGCTCGATGTAGCTGCGGTCATGGGCCAGGGCGAGGATGTCGTTGGGGCAAATGTCCGGGCGCAGCAATTGCTCGTCCGTGACCAGGCCGCTGTCGACCAGGTGATCGCGCAGCAGGCGGAACTTGTCCATGGGGAAGCGATGCTCGGGTGGAAAGTCCGGGCTGTAGTCGTCGTGGTAGATCAGCGGCAACGGCATGGAAGGTATCGCGGTGAGGGCCAAGGACTGATGTTGCCAGCAGTCGCAGTGGGATGCCATCGCGGGCAGACGGTGCGCAGCCAGACACCGCCGGCACAGTGTCCAGGCGATGTATCCAGTCGCCGGCAATCGTAGGGTCGCCGCGCACTACTTGCCGGCGCTGGCCAGCACCCGCTGCCAGTCGGGCTCGTTCATGCGCCCAAGGATCCGTGCCTTGCCGTTGCTGTCCACCGAGACGAACAGGGCGCTGGCATAGCCGCTTTCGCGTTCTCCCCCGAGTACATGCAGTTCACGCTGGAAGTGATCGATGCAGCCGTTGTGGGTGACCAGCACCAGGTTGTGGCCAGGGCGCTTGCGGGCGAGGGCTTCGGCAGGAAACTGACTGTCGCAGTTTCCCAGCCAGCCTTCACTGGGCACGGCCTGGCCGAGAATGAAGTGTGCGGTCTGGCGGGTTCGCAGCTTGGGGCTGCTGTACTGATCGGCAGTACCCAAGCCCAGTTGCTGCAGGCCTTGACCGACGCGTGTCGCCGCCTGGCTACCGGCGACGGTGATCCCGCTCGGGTCGTCCAGGCACGGGCCGGGGGCGCTGTCGCAGCGTTCGGCGTGGCGAATCATCACGATCACCGCTCCCTGTGCCCAATCTTGCAGCAACCCGCTGTCGCTCAGCTGTTGCTCGTTGCCAAGGTCCACGATGTGCGTCCTCGTCGAAAGCCAGGTGGTCAGCCCGGCCAGCACCAGCAGCAGGCCTGCTGCTGCGCCAATCGCCTTGCGCGAGTAGCGGCGTCGTTTGGGGGGCGTATGTACGGCGGGGTTTTGCAAGGTGTTGCTCGGGTGCATGCTTGACTCCAATGACAGGACGCAGCCGTGGGCCGCGGCGTTTGGCGGCATTGTGCAAAGCGGGCTGTTGGAGGCCGGTGAAGTGCGTGTGAAAATTGCATTCACAGTGCCAAAGGCGCGCCGGCGCCTACGCTGTACAGTGCATGACCGCGAATTCGGAGCCCCCTGATGACCCCTATCCTCGAACTGGAAAGCGCACGGCTTGTGTTGCGCCAATGGCAGGACGACGATTTGCGCGAGTTCGCCGCGCTGTGCGCCGACCCGCAGGTGATGCGCTATTTTCCGGCACCGATGACGCGCCTTGAGTCCGCGGCGCTGATCGGGCGGATTCGTGGGCATTTCAATGAATACGGTTTTGGCCTATGGGCCTTGGAGCGCAAGGACAGCGGCGCCTTCATCGGCATGACGGGGCTGCTCAATGTCAATTTCGACGCCCCTTTCGGCCCTGCCGTGGAGATCGGCTGGCGCCTGGCCCGGCGTCATTGGGGCCTGGGCTTTGCCAGCGAGGCGGCGTGGACCTGCCTGCGTTGTGCTTTCGCCCAATTGCACCTGGATGAAGTGGTGTCGTTCACTACTGAGGGCAACCTGCCGTCGCAGAAGGTCATGCAGGCCATCGGCATGGTCCAGGACCTTGCCGGCAGTTTCGAGCATCCTCGCCTGGCCGCCGGCCACCCCCTGCGCCCTCATGTGCTCTACCGCATCGATCGCGCGCGGTGGCAACAGACCTTGCGTGGCTGAATGGCGCGCCATGCAGGGCGCGAATGACAAACCCTGTATCATTTGCCCGCATGAGAGCGCCGTAGAGCCGTGATGCCTTGCTAGGAGAATTCCCCATGAGCCATGTATTGGACGACCTGGTCGACCTGCTGAGCCTCGAGTCCATCGAAGAAAACCTGTTCCGAGGTCGCAGCCAGGACCTGGGCTTCCGTCAGTTGTACGGCGGACAGGTGCTTGGCCAGTCGCTGTCGGCGGCCAGCCAGACCGTCGAAGAGGCGCGCCATGTGCATTCATTGCACGGTTACTTCCTGCGCCCGGGCGACGCCAGCATGCCGGTCGTGTATTCGGTCGATCGTGTACGCGACGGCGGCAGCTTCAGCACCCGGCGGGTGACGGCGATCCAGAAGGGGCACCCGATCTTCACGTGCAGCGCTTCGTTCCAGTACGACGAGGGTGGTTTCGAGCACCAAGCGCCGATGCCGGATGTGGTCGGGCCGGAAAACCTGCCCAGCGAAGTCGAGTTGGCGAGCGCCATGGCCGACCATCTGCCCGAGCGCATTCGCGACAAGGTGCTGTGCGCCAAGCCCATCGAGATCCGCCCTGTCACCGAACGCGATCCGTTCAACCCCAAGCCGGGCGATCCGATCAAGTACGCCTGGTTCCGTGCCGACGGCAAGCTGCCGGACATGCCGGCCTTGCACAAATACCTGTTGGCCTACGCCTCGGACTTCGGCCTGCTGACCACCTCGCTGCTGCCCCATGGCAAGTCGGTGTGGCAGAAGGACATGCAGATTGCCAGTCTCGATCACTCGCTGTGGTTCCACGGCAACCTGCGCGCCGATGAGTGGCTGCTGTACGCCACTGACAGCCCCTGGGCGGGCAACGCCCGTGGCTTCAACCGCGGCAGCATCTTCAACCGCGCCGGCCAGTTGGTGGCGTCGTCGGCCCAGGAAGGCTTGATCCGCCATCGTGAGGACTGGGCATGAGCCTGGGCAGCATTCGCCACTGGGTGTTCGACATGGACGGCACGCTCACGGTGGCGGTGCACGATTTCGCGGCGATTCGCGAGGCCCTGGGCATACCGCCTGAGCACGACATCCTCACTCACCTGGCGGCCTTGCCGGCCGAGGAGGCTGCGGCCAAGCATGCCTGGCTGCTTGAACACGAGCGTGACCTGGCGATTGCGTCCAAGCCGGCTGAAGGGGCGGTGGAGTTGGTACGCGAACTGGCCGGACGGGGTTGTCAGCTGGGCATCCTGACCCGCAATGCACGGGAGCTGGCGCACGTCACCCTCGAGGCCATCGGCCTGGCCGACTGCTTTGCTGTCGAGCACATCCTCGGTCGCGACGAAGCCGCGCCCAAGCCCAGCCCCGACGGTTTGTTCAAGATCGCCCAGGCCTGGGACGTTTCTCCGGCTTCACTGGTAATGGTTGGCGACTACCGTTTCGACCTGGATTGCGGCCGCGCCGCAGGGGCGCGCACGGTGCTGGTCAATCTGCCGGACAACCCCTGGCCGGAACTGGCGGACTGGCATGCCGCCGATTGCCGCGCCCTGAGGTCGTTGCTCGGCTGACCCTGCCCAGACCGGTCTAATCTGCTGTGTTGGTTTTTCGATCCCTCAAGGAGACTTCGTGATGAGCAACAAGGCCATCTATGTGCAACCCGGTGGCGGTTACGACAAGGTCCAGGTAGGGACCAGCGAGGCACGCGCGCCGCAGGCCGGCGAAATCACCGTGCGCCTGCACGCCAGCTCCCTCAATTACCATGATTTCGCCGTGGTCAGTGGCATGTGGGGGCCGAGCGAGCGACGCATCCCAATGGCCGATGGCGCAGGCGAGGTGGTCGCGGTCGGGCCGGGTGTCAGCGAGCTCCAGGTGGGGGACTCTGTGGTGAGCACGTTCTTCCCCGACTGGCTCGATGGCCAGGCGAACGTGGAAGGCTTCGCCACGGTGCCCGGTGATGGTATCGATGGCTACGCCCGTGAACAGGTGACGGCCCGCGCCACTGCCTTCACCCTGGCACCCAAAGGCTACAGCCACGCCGAGGCGGCCACCCTGACCACCGCCGGCCTTACCGCCTGGCGAGCCCTGATGAGTGACGATCACCTCAAGCCGGGCGACACTGTGCTGGTGCAGGGCACCGGTGGTGTGTCGATCTTCGCTTTGCAGTTCGCCAAGCTGGCCGGTGCTACGGTGATCGCCACCTCCTCCAGCGATGCCAAGCTCGAGCGCCTCAAAGCCCTGGGTGCCGATCATTTGATCAACTACCGCAGTACCCCGGCATGGGGCGAGAAGGTACGTGAGCTCACGGATAACCGCGGTGTCGATCATGTGATCGAAGTCGGTGGGCCAGCCACCCTCGAGCAGTCGATGATCGCTGCACGTATCGGCGGACACGTCTCGTTGATCGGCATCCTCACCGGTGTTGCCGGTCAGTTGCCGTTGGTCCAGGCGCTGGTGCGCCAGATCCGCCTGCAGGGCGTGCTGGTGGGCAGTCGCGCCCAGCAACAGGCGATGATCCGGGCAATCGACGCCAATGGCCTGCGCCCTGTGGTGGACAAGCACTTCGAGCTCGAGCAGATCGTCGAGGCCTTCCGCTATCAGGAAAGCAACCGGCATTTCGGCAAGATCTGCCTGACCTATTGAGGCGGGTAAGGGGGCCGCTGTGCGGCCCTTCGCGGGTAGATCCGCTCCCACAGCTTCCGCGCCGTTTTCAAAGCCTGCAATGGGGCCGTCCTGTCACGCTGGAACGAGCGTTCCAGAGCGATTCTGTGCAAACATAGGTGGCAATCTACTGGCTATGGCATGGATGGAAACACCATGTCGTGATCGAGCAGTTGTGGGGCGTTTTCGAGCATTTTTTCGTCGTCCACCCCCGCTTAAAGTGGTCCCTGCGTTTTGTGGGTGCATCGCCCTGGATACGTGAAAACCTCAACAACACCACGTAAGCGATGCGCCGTGTCACCGTTCTTTCAAAGGAGAAGTTGTTCGCCTACCTCTGCCCGTCCTTTCCTTGTGTCAGCAAAAAGAGAACAAGATCAATGAACACCGTGGGATCTGATGGCAACCTTGCACAAGGTTTCAAGCCACGTCATGTAACGATGCTGTCCATCGCAGGCATCATCGGTGCCGGACTTTTCGTAGGCTCAGGGCATGCCATCGCGGCAGCCGGGCCGGCAACCATTCTTTCTTATTTCGTGGCCGGGACCTTGGTGGTTCTGGTCATGCGCATGCTCGGTGAAATGGCGGTCGCCCATCCTGACACCGGCTCCTTCTCCACTTACGCCGAGCAGGCCATCGGCCGCTGGGCCGGCTACACCATCGGTTGGCTGTACTGGTGGTTCTGGGTCTTGGTGATCCCGATCGAGGCCCTGGCCGCCGGGCACGTGCTCAATGCCTGGTTCCCCCAGGTGGACAGCTGGATCTTCGCCCTGCTTTCGGTCGTGCTGCTGGCCGGCACCAACCTGTTCAGCGTGGCCAAGTACGGTGAGTTCGAGTTCTGGTTCGCGATCCTCAAGGTCACGGCGATTCTCGGTTTCATCGGCCTGGGCTTCGCCGCTCTGCTGGGCTGGCTGCCCAATCGCGAAGTCAGCGGCTTGAGCACGCTGATGGCTGAGCACGGTGGCTTCACGCCCAAGGGCTGGTCCGCCGTGGTTGGCGCCTTCATCACCGTGATGTTCAGCTTCATCGGCACCGAGGCGGTGACGATTGCCGCTGCCGAATCCAGCGACCCGTCGCGCAACATCGCCAAGGCCACCCGCTCGGTGATCTGGCGGATCAGTACCTTCTACATCCTGTCGATCTTCGTGATCATCTCCGTCGTGCCGTGGAACGATCCGCAACTGGCAGTGGTGGGGTCCTATCAGCGTGCCCTGGAAATCATGAACATCCCCAATGCGGCCTTCATGGTCGATCTGGTGGTGTTGGTGGCTGTGACCAGCTGCATGAACTCCTCGATCTACATCGCCTCGCGGATGATGTACTCCCTGGCCAAGCGCGGTGACGCCCCGGCGATCCTGAACAAGACCAACAGTGTCGGCGTACCTCGTGCCGCAGTGTTCGGCAGTACCTTGATCGGCGCGGCCATTGCCATCCTCAACTACTTCGCGCCCAAGGGCGTGTTCGAGTTCCTGCTCGCCAGCTCTGGTGCCATCGCATTGCTGGTGTACATGGTCATCGCCATTTCCCAGCTGCGCATGCGCCGCCGTCTGGAACGCGAGAGCACGGAGCTCAAGTTCCGCATGTGGCTGTTCCCCTACCTGACCTGGGCAGTGATCATCTTCATCGCCTGTGCGCTGGGCGTGATGATGTTCACCGAGGAGCACCGTGCGGAGGTGACGGCAACCTTGAGCCTGGCATTGGTGATTTCCTTCCTGGGGATCGTCACGACCCGTGGGCAGGCGCGCAGGGAAATGGGCGTGCGCTCGATGGGTTGATCCAAGAGCCCGAGCGGGAGCTTCGATGGCATCGCCGCCGCTGCTCCCGACTCGGTAGCCTTATGGATGACATTGAATTGCTATCACTGTGGTGATAATTTTTGAAACAGTTCAATGGCGCCCTCATCTATAAGGAAGCTTCATGTCGCTCAAGGGAAAACTCATCGCCGGCTATTTCGCCATCGGTTTGATCTACACCCTCTACTCCTGGCTGTTCGGCCAATACTCCCACTTCAGTTTCGCCTACAACCTCGGCCGCGGGGTGATCTGGCCTGCGGCGATGTTCCCGGCCGTTGGCGCGGTGCTGGGCGTCATCGTCCTGCTCGTGGTTATCGTCGGCCTTCACCTCAACCGCCGCTAGGCGCTGTTTTCTCACCCAGACAAGGGCATCGGACTCATGGATTTAAGGACACTGGTCATGGCTGCCGCCTGTGCGGCCATGCTGACGGGCTGCGGCTCGAGCAAGGACAAGGCTGAGGAGCTCATCAAGACCACCGGGCTGACTGAGCAATATGGCGTGATCGTGGACATTGCATCGTCCGGCTACGCTACCCAGTACCCGATGCTTGGGCGTGATCAGATTCGCAATGTGGTACGCCAGAATCTGCCGCAGGACGCATTGAAAGAGGCGATGGTCGAGGTCTATGCCGATCATTTCGATGACGATGAGCTGGACCTGATGATCCGCGCCAACCAGCACCCGGAGCAAGCGATGGCGATTATCCTGGGTTCCAAGGATGGTCGTGAGCTGGCGCTGAAAGTGGTCGAGGTGCAGAAGGCCATGATGCAAGACATGCAGGATGCGATGTCCGACAACGACGAAGCGATCGTGGATGCGCTGGATGATCTGAAGAATCAGGCCGAAGGCTGACCGGTAGCCGTCGTGCAGGCATAAAAAAAGGCACCTGGATGACCAGGTGCCTTTTGTGTGTCTGGTGGAGCCGGGGGGATTTGAACCCCCGTCCGCCAGTCCTCCGCTGTCGGTACTACATGCTTAGCCGTGTCTATTGAGTTAATCCGCAGCCGCCCGACGGGCAGGGTGCTTTGGACGAGTTGTGTAAGTTTTAGCCGCTTCGTCCACAACGTACTACGCGGCGATCCTGTTCTGTATGACAATCACTTCGGGTTTACAGGCATCCCCTGGTGATTGCTGGAGCCGAAGCTACCAGGAGAGCGGGCTCAGCTGCTTACGCAGCGAGAGCGTAGCCCTCGTAGTTTTCGTCATTGGCAACTATAGAAAGTTGCAACAGTGGATTTACGAGTTCTGTTACCAACTCGGCATGCACCTAGAGTTTCGATACCGGCGTCGAATCCTAATCGGCCCCACACTCAGCTCTAGCTGACGTGCCTTTCGACACGTGAGTGGAGTATACGCGTTTGCACGCTCGGCGTCGACAGCTGCGCCGATGGCGCGTCAGGAGCCGCTACCGCTGCTGGAGCCACTGCCTTTCTCGGTTTTTTCCATGCGTTCGAGTACCTGGCTGGTGATGGCGATGCATTCCTTGGTGTTGCCGGAGGCCTGGGCGGCCTTGGCCTTGTCGACGCGCTCGGTGATGGCTTTGTCCAAGCCTTCGGAGGTCGTGCCGAGGGTGGCCATGTTGTCATCGATTTTTTGCAGGTTGATGGCGCAGAGGTCTTCGTCGGCGAACACCGGCGAGGCCAGCAGGGTTGCGGCCGCGAACAGGGCGGAAAGCGCAGTACCTTTCATGGGGTGTCTCCTCGTGATGGCCTCTGGAAGGTGGGCCTGTAACGGTGGACTGCGCAGGCTTTGCCAGGGTTCCATTTGGTGGCGCTACTGTCTTGATGTGTGGTGTCTTCTTCGCGGGTAAACCCGCTACCGCAGGGGGAGGCGGGTTCATTCGAGAAAGAGGCCACTAGGCGCCCCCAGCGACATTAAAGGCTGCGTGGCCGGGTGACGCGATCCACAAGGTAGACCAGCCCGTGATAGTCGATACCGCTATGGCTCGACAGGCCGATTTCGCAGGTACGGCTGGTGGAGATCCCTTCGCTGCAATACTGCACGGCACCCTTCAGGCTGCGCAGCGAGTGGGCGTTGAGTTCCGGTGTGGTGAAGCCTTTGTCACCGGCGAAGCCGCAGCAATGGATATCCTCCGGGATCACCACCTGCTTGCTGCACCGTCGCGCCAAGTCGATCAGCGCCTGGCTCTCACCCAGGTGTTGGGTGCTGCAGGTGACATGCACGGCGACTGGCTCGTCCTGCGGAGTGAACTCCAGGCGCTCGACCAGGTGGGTGCGAATGAAACGTACCGGGTCATACAGGTCCAGGCGGGTATCGGCCAAATCCTGGACCAAGCGCAGGGTGCAGGGGCTGGTGTCGCAGTAGATCGGGTCGAGGCCTCCGCGACTGGCGTGCAATAGCGCGTTGAGCAGCTCCTGGCGCTTGTGCTCGGCCTGTTCGGCATAGCCTTTTGAGGCGAAGGGCTGGCCGCAGCACAGGCTGTCGGCGTTCTCGGGGAACACCACCTGGTAGCCGGCTTTTTCCAGCAGAGCGCGGGTTTTATCCAGCAGCGAGCTTTGCTCTCGATCCCCGGCTGACGGCCCCATCACCCGCGAGACGCAGGCGGCGAGATAGACCACCCGTGGGCGAGCGTCATGGCTTGCTGGCACGATATTGACGGCCCGAACCGCTTGGGGCATGGCTGGGGTCCACTGGGGCAGGCGGCCATTGCTGGCTTTGCGTAGGGAGGCGCTCAAGCGGCTCAGGCGCGGGGCACCGAGCAGCTTGCGTGCACCGTTGGCGGCGGTCAGGGTGAGGCGAGCGCCGCGCAGGGCGGTCGTGAAATGCTCGGCGAGCCAGTCGGCGGCCTGGCCGTGTGCGGCAGCCTGGCCACGCAGTTTCTTCACCAGTTCACCGGTATTGATGCCCACCGGGCAGCGCTGGGCGCACAGGCCGGTGGCGGCGCAGGTGTCGATGCCCTGGTACTGGTAGGTTTTCAGCAGCTCCCGAGTATCGAGGCCAGCACGGGTCCTAGCCTGGATATCACGCCACATGACGATGCGCTGGCGCGGGCTCAGGGTCAGTCCCTTGGACGGGCACACCGGTTCGCAGAATCCGCACTCGATGCACTTGTCGACGATCTCGTCGGCCGCAGGCAGAGGTTTGAGGTGCTTGAGATGGATATCGGGATCTTCGCTGAGCACTACGTCGGGATTGAGAATGCCGTTGGGGTCGAGCAGGCGTTTGAGCTGCCACATCAACTGATAGGCGTCCTGGCCCCATTCGAGCTCCACGAAGGGTGCCATGTTGCGTCCGGTGCCGTGTTCGGCCTTGAGCGAACCGCCGAACTCCACGGCCACCAGTTGGGCTACCTCATCCATGAAGGCCTGGTAGCGCGCTACTTCCTCGGGGCTGTTGAAGCCCTGGGTGAAGACGAAGTGCAGGTTGCCCTCCAGGGCATGGCCGAAAATGATCGCCTCGTCGTAGCGGTGCTTGTCGAACAGCTGGATCAGGCGATTGACGCCCTCGGCCAGTTGCTCGATCGGGAACGTCACGTCCTCGATGATGACCGTGGTGCCGGTCTGGCGCACCGCGCCGACGGCGGGGAAGGTGTCCTTGCGGATTTTCCACAGCTGGTTGTACACCGCCGGGTCTTCGCTGAAATCCACGCGTTGTTCCAGGGGGAACTCGGCAATAGCCGCCATGATCTGGCTGAGCTGCTCGTGCAGCAGGCTCTGGCTGGCGGCGCGGGACTCGATCAGCAAGGCGCAGGCATTGGTCGACAGCCCCTTCACCCAAGCAGGCATGCCGGGCATGTCCTGCACCGAACGCAGGCTGCGCCGATCGAGCAATTCCACAGCGGACACCGGCTGCGGTTTCAACAGGGTCACCGCACGGCAGCAGCTTTCCACCGTTGGGAAGACCAGCAGCGCGCTGGCCTTGTGTGGGTGATCGGGCACGGTGTCGTAGGTGACCGCGCTGATGAAGCCCAGGGTGCCTTCGGAGCCGACCAGTAGGTGCTGGAGGATATCCAGCGGTTGGTCGTAGTCCACCAGAGCGTTGAGTGACAGCCCAGTAGTGTTTTTCAGCCGGTACTTGTGCCGGATGCGCTCGGCCAGCGCCGTATTGGCCCGGGTCTCGCGGCCCAGTCGGGCGAGTTCGTCCAGCAAGGGCGCGTGGCTTTGGCTGAAGGCAGCGACACTGGCCGGATCTTCGCTGTCCAAACGAGTGCCGTCGGCCAGCACCATGCGCATACCGGCCAGGGTGTGGTAGGTGTTCTGAGCGGTGCCGCAGCACATGCCGCTGGCGTTGTTGGCGACGATGCCGCCGATCTTGCAGGCGTTGATCGACGCCGGATCCGGGCCGATCTTGCGCCCATAGGGCGCGAGCCAGGCGTTGGCCTGGGCGCCGATGACGCCGGGTTGTAGCCGGATCTGCTCGCCCTGGCCACGGATCTGACGACCGTTCCAGTTATCGCCTAGAACGATCAGCACCGAATCGCTGATGGCCTGGCCGGACAGGCTGGTGCCTGCAGCCCGGAAGGTGACCGGCACGCGATCGCGCTGGGCCAGGTGCAGCAGGCCCACCACCTCGTCCTCGGATTCGACGCGCACCACCAGCTTTGGGATGAGCCGGTAGAAGCTGGCGTCGGTGCCGAACGCCAGGGTCGAGGTCGGGTCATCGAAGCGGCGCTCGGCGGGAATCAGGCGCTGGGCATCTCGCAGGAACGCGGCGGGCAAGCTCATGCAATCTCCTCTCGAGGCCACAGCGTCTGTCGCGCTGCGTGCCCCGGTCAATCAGGCAATTTCGTGCAGGCGTCAGGCGCCCAGTTCGCGGACCAGCGAATCGCGGGTGATTTCGCTGATGGATTTGGCACCGGTCAGCACCATGGCCACGCGCATTTCTTTCTCGAACAGATCGAGCAAATTCTTCACCCCGGCCTCGCCATGGGTGGCCAGGGCGTAGAGGAAGGCGCGACCGATCAGCACAGTGTCAGCGCCCAGGGCGATCATGCGCACCACGTCCAGGCCATTGCGGATACCGGAGTCGGCGAGGATCTTGATGTCGCCTTTGACCGCGTCGGCAATCGCCGGCAGGGCGCGGGCGCTGGACAGTACGCCGTCGAGCTGGCGACCGCCGTGGTTGGAGACGACGATGCCGTCGGCACCGAACTTCACTGCGTCCTTGGCATCCTCGGGGTCAAGGATGCCCTTGATGATCATCGGGCCATCCCAGAACTCGCGGATCCACTCCAGATCCTTCCAGGAGATGGACGGGTCGAAGTTGGCACCCAGCCAGCCGATGTAGTCGGCCAGACCCGTGGGGTTGCCACGGTATTTCGAGATGTTGCCCAGGTCGTGTGGGCGGCCGAGCAGGCCGACATCCAGCGCCCACTGCGGGTGGGTCATGGCTTGCCAGATGCGACGCAGCGGGGCGTTCGGGCCGCTCATGCCGGAGTGGGCATCACGGTAGCGGGCGCCGGGCACCGGCATGTCGACGGTGAACACCAGTGTCTTGACCCCGGCAGCCTTGGCCCGCTCCAGAGCGTTGCGCATGAAGCCGCGATCCTTGAGGACATAAAGCTGGAACCACATGGGCCGGTCGATCGCCGGGGCGACTTCTTCGATGGGGCACACCGAGACCGTCGACATGGTAAAGGGAATGCCCTTGGCCGCCGCCGCCCGTGCGGCCTGGACCTCGCCACGGCGCGCGTACATACCGGTCAAACCGACCGGTGCCAGGGCCACGGGCATGCTCAGGGTTTCGTCGAACAGCCGGGTTTCCAGGCTCAACTCGGACATGTTCTTCAATACGCGCTGGCGCAGGGCGATGCTGGCCAGGTCCTCGACGTTGTGGCGCAAGGTGTATTCGGCGTAGGCACCGCCGTCGGCGTAGTGGAAGAGGAATGGAGGCAGCTTGCGTTGGGCCGCGGCGCGATAGTCGGTGGAGGCGGAAATGATCATGGATTCTCGCAGCGTGGGTGGGGATCGTTGCCGGGCGCGCCAAGGCGCCCGGCACCTTTCACTTTAGTGATGAACCAGCATGCCGGTGAGCCAGTAGGCCTGGACCAGGGTGATCAGGCCGACGATGGTGGCGAAGAACAGGCTGTGCTTGACGGTAAAGCGGAACAGGTCGGACTCCTTGCCCACCAATCCGGTGGCGGCGCAGGCCACGGCGATGGACTGCGGCGAGATCATCTTGCCGGTCACGCCGCCGCTGGTGTTGGCGGCCACCAGCAGGGTGTCGTTGACCCCGATCTGGTGCGCGGTGGTGGCTTGCAGCGAGCTGAACAGGGCGTTGGACGACGTGTCGGAGCCTGTCAGGAACACACCCAGCCAGCCCAGGAACGGCGAGAAGAACGGGAATGCGGCACCCGTACCGGCCAGCACCAGAGCCATGGTCGAGGACATGCCCGAGTAGTTGGTGACGAAGGCGAAGGCCAGGACCATGCCAATCGACAGGATCGGCCAGCGCAGCTCCCAGAACGTCTCCTTCAAAGTGGTCAGACCAGTTTTTACGTTGATCTTGAGAACCCACATCGAGATCAGTGCCGAGAGGAAGATCGCTGTGCCGGTGGCGGAGATCGGGTCGAGCTTGAAGATCGCCGGCATGGCGGTCGGCGCGGTGACGATCGGGGCGGTCTTGATCACCAGCTGGTCCAGGTGCGGGATGGCGAAGTTGAACACGAAGTTGTACATCGCGCCGCCGGGAGCGAAGGCTGCCTTGAACGGTTTTAGGGTCCAGATGGTGACCAGCACGGTCAGGATCAGGAACGGCGACCAGGCCTTGAAGATCTCGCCGAAGCTGTACGGCGAAGGATGGCTGCCGCCACTGCTGACCACGGCTGCGCCGACACTGCCTTTGGCTTCGGCGAAGGCGCGCTTGGGCTGCCAGACTTTCAGGAACAGGGTCAGGGCGATCAGGCTGGCCAGTGCCGAGGTGATATCCGGCAGCTCTGGGCCGATGAAGTTCGAGGTGAAGTACTGGGTGACGGCGAAGCTCAGGCCGGCCACCAGGGCAGCTGGCCAGGTTTCCTTCACGCCGCGCAGGCCATCCATCATGAACACCAGCCAGAACGGCACGAACAGCGACAGCAGTGGCAGCTGGCGGCCCGTCATGGCGCCGATGTGGAAGGCGTCGATCCCCGTGACCTGGCCGGCGACGATGATCGGAATGCCCAGGGCGCCGAACGCCACCGGGGCGGTGTTGGCGATCAGGCACAGGCCGGCGGCGTATAGCGGGTTGAAGCCCAAGCCCACCAGCAGCGCGGCAGTGATGGCCACCGGGGCACCGAAGCCGGCCGCGCCTTCGAGGAAGGCGCCGAAGCAGAAGCCGATCAGCAGCACCTGCAGGCGCTGGTCATCGGTGATCGACAGCACGGAGCTTCGGATCACTTCGAACTGGCCGCTCTTGACCGTGAGTTTGTAGAGGAACACCGCGGCAACGATGATCCAGGCAATCGGCCACAGGCCGTAGAGGAAGCCGTAGCCTGCAGCGGCCAGGGCCATGTCGACAGGCATCTGGAAGGCGAAGATCGCAACCAGGATCGACAGGGCCAGCGTGATGCTGCCGGCGACGTGACCTTTGAGGCGGAACACCGCCAAGGCCAGGAAGAAGAACACGATGGGGATGACCGCCGCCAGCGCGGACAGGCCAAGACTACCAAGCGGGCTATAGAGTTGTTGCCAGGTTTGCATATGGGGTGGCCCCTAATTGTTGTTGGTCAGGCACTGGCATTGGATAATTGGTAATACCAATTTACAATGGCTGGTCGCTAGGTTAAAAGCGCTATCGAGGCTGTGTCAATTTGTCCTGGGCAAAACTTTGGTCGGATGCCGATGAATGGCCGGCTGATGGGCAGGGGAAATCGTCAACTGATGGGTGTCGATACGCTGTGGATCGGCGAGAATGGACGCCCCCCTGAGTGCGCGGGGATTGTGGAGAGCATGTGATGGTTTTTGATCAGGTCCGCCAACGGCGCCTGTCCGACGACATCGTCGATCGGTTGGAAGGGATGATTCTCGAAGGTACGCTGACTTCAGGGCAGCGCCTACCGGCCGAGCGTGTGTTGGCGGAGCAGTTTGGCGTATCCCGGCCTTCGTTGCGCGAGGCGATCCAGAAGCTGGTGGCCAAAGGATTGCTGGTCAGTCGCCAGGGCGGCGGCAATTATGTGGCCGAGGCATTGGGGTCGACGTTCAGCGACCCGTTGCTGCAGTTGCTTGAGCGCAACCCTGAGGCTCAGCGCGACCTGTTGGAGTTTCGCCATACGCTGGAGGCTTCCTGTGCCTACTATGCGGCCCAGCGGGCTACGGAGCCTGACCGTGCGCGGCTCAAGGCTGCCTTCGACGAGCTGCAGGACTGCTATGCCCGTGTCGACGAGGTCAGTCGGGCGGAGGAGGGGGCGGCCGATGCGCGTTTTCACCTGGCGATCGCCGAGGCCAGTCACAATGCAGTGCTGCTCCATACCATCCGCGGCTTGTTCGACCTGCTCAAGCGCAACGTGGTGACCAATATCGGCGGTATGTACCAACAGCGCAGCGAGACCCGCGACATGCTGATCAGTCAGCATCGCGAGTTGTATCGGGCGATCATCGAGGGCAGGGCAGATGATGCGCGGGAGGTATCGAGTCGGCACATTCTGTACGTGCAGGAAGTGCTCGAAGAAGCGCAGCAGGAGGCGCAGCGCGTGGCGCGGGCAGAGCGACGCAGCGGGCGTTGAGATTGGTTGTTTTGTCTTGGGCCCTTCGCGGGTGGACCCGCTTACACAGGAATGCCGCAGTATTCAGAACTCGCGCTGTCCCTGTAGAAGCGGGTTTACCCGCGAATAGGCCTGCACAGGCAGGGAAGGTTTACTCGCCCTTGCCCTTGTTGCGCATCGTGCGCTGGATCTCGCGGTTGGAGTCGCGCTCGCGCAGGGTGTCGCGCTTGTCGTACTCCTTCTTGCCCTTGCCCAGTGCAATTTCGCACTTGATCAGGTGCTTGCTCCAGTACAGCGAGAGGGCTACGCAGGTGTAGCCCTTCTGTGCCACGGCAGCCTCCACGCGTTCGAGCTCGCGCTTGTTCAGCAGCAGCTTGCGGGTGCGGGTGGGGTCAGCGATGACGTGGGTGCTGGCTGTGGTCAGCGGGGTGATGTGGCTGCCGAACAGCCAGGCTTCGCCATCCTTGAGCAGCACGTAGCTGTCGGTCAGGTGCGCCTTGCCGGCCCGCAGGCTCTTTACTTCCCAACCGGACAGGACCAGTCCGGCCTCGAACTTGTGTTCGATGAAGTAATCGTGTCGCGCTTTTTTGTTTTGCGCGATGGTCCCGGTCGGATGTTTCTTTTGCTTAGCCATAGGGGCCGCATTATAGGCAGTCGCTGCGTCGGCGGCTACGGGGTTTAGGTGTGCTTGAGCCTGTAGGATGAATCCCGGACAATGCAGGGCCTGTTCCCTCGAAGGGAACTGTTTTCGATGTGCTTAGAAAGCGCTGCCGCCCTGTCTTGGAAGTGACGCCTGGATGACTACCCATATTCAACGCTCTGCCCTGCTGCCGTACCCTGCCCAAGCGCTCTACGATCTGGTGAATGACGTGGCCAGCTACCCGAAATTCCTGCCGTGGTGCTCGGCTTCGACCGTGATCGAAGCCAGCGACACGCACATGCGGGCGAAGCTGGAGGTGGCCAAGGGCGGCATGAGCCAGCAGTTCGTCACACGTAATGTGCTGGTACCTGGGCAGTCGATCGAAATGAATCTCGAGGAAGGGCCGTTCACGCAGTTGCACGGCCTGTGGGTGTTCAAGGCATTGGGCGATAAGGCCTGCAAGATCAGCCTGGACCTGTCCTTCGATTATGCCGGCCCTCTGGTGCGCGCCACCCTCGGCCCTCTGTTCAACCAGGCGGCCAACACGCTGGTCGATGCATTCTGCCAGCGGGCCAAGCAACTCAATGGTTGAGGCAAGCCTGAGCATCGAGGTCGTATACGCCACTGCCGAGCGTCAGTGGCTGCTGACGTGCGTGGTGCCCGCAGGCACAACCGTACATCAGGCGTTGCTCCACTCTCGGCTCGCCGAGCAAGTGCCGGGCTTGGACGTCGAGGCTTGCCCGGTGGGGATCTTCGGCAAGGTGGTGAATGATCCGTTTGCGCATCAGGTCGAGCAGGGCGATCGCCTGGAGGTCTACCGGCCGTTGTTGGCGGATCCGAAGGAAGTGCGCAAGCTGCGTGCGGCCAAGGCAAGAGCTGCGCGGCAGGGATAGGCCTGATGCTTGTTGGGCACGCAAGTGGTCCTTAAGTCGAGCAGGCAATAAAAAAGCCCGGGTATTGCCCGGGCTTTTTTGTCTCGCCGCGCTTATTGCGGGGAGGTTTCCAGCGGTGCTGGTGTCGGGACCGGCGTGGTCTCGATGGTGTCGATTTCTTTCTGGATCGATTCTTCCAACGAACCTGGCTTGGCCGGTTTTTCTTCCGGTTGGCTTGGCTGGGCCGGTTGAGTGGCTGGGCTGACGGTGGTGTCGCCGCTGCCGCCTAGGATTTCCTGGTCGCGGCTCACGCCAGGCATGAAATCGCCGGACAGGCTGACCAGTTGATCGCTTTCGTTGAAGAAGATGCTCATGCGCTCCTGCTGACGCTGGCCGCCGCCAGGCTGCAGGCTGTAGAGGTAATCCCAGCGATTGGTATTGAACGTGTCCTGGATCAGTGGGTTGCCCATGATAAACCTTACTTGGCGGCGGGTCATTCCGGGGCGCAATTGGTCTATCATGTCCTGCGTAACGACATTGCCCTGCTGGATGTCGATTTTGTAAACCCCGGGAAACGAGCAACCGGCGAGTGCGAGCAGTCCCACTAGGGTGAGGCTGGTTAGCAAGAGCTTGGTGTTTTGCATCGGTGGGCGACTTCCACTATCTTGGCTGGACAACGTAAACCCCGATCATACCCGTATTAAGAGAAGCTGCGAAGCAGCATCGGCGAGAAAGCTGACCATGGTTGAAAATAGCGAATTGCGCAAAGCCGGTCTCAAGGTGACCCTGCCTCGAGTCAAGATTCTACAGATGCTCGACTCCACGGAGCAGCGCCACATGAGCGCCGAAGATGTCTACAAGGCACTGATGGAAGCCGGTGAAGACGTCGGTCTGGCAACCGTGTATCGCGTACTGACCCAGTTCGAAGCGGCGGGTCTGGTGGTTCGCCACAACTTCGACGGCGGTCATGCGGTCTTCGAGCTGGCTGACGGCGGCCACCACGACCATATGGTCAACGTGGACTCTGGTGAAGTCATCGAGTTCGTGGATACAGAGATCGAAAAGCGCCAGAAAGAGATCGTTGCCCAGCACGGCTACGAGCTGGTGGACCATAACCTGGTCCTCTATGTGCGCAAGAAAAAGTAACGATTTATATCGTTATCAAACCAAAAGGCGACCCTCGGGTCGCCTTTTGGTTTTCAGGTGGCTGGGCATCAATGTCGGCGCAATTCGCGGGGCAAGATGGCTGTTCTCATGGGACTGGACTTCGATCCGAGAGGTGCTCAGGCCTTGCCGGTGACAACCATCTTGCGCGCATGGGCCAGCGATTCCTTGGTGAGGTCGATGCCGCCCAGCATACGCGCCACCTCCTCGACCCGCTCGCGCTTGCCCAGGTTGGCCACTGCTGTATGAGTGGTATCGCTGTTGCGTACCTTGTGCACGAACAGGTGATGGTGCCCCTGGGCTGCGACCTGGGGCAGGTGGGTCACGGTCAGTACCTGGCCGCGCTCGCCCAGCCGACGTAGCAGCTGACCGACAATTTCTGCGGTAGGGCCACCGATGCCAACGTCCACTTCATCGAACACCAGGGTGGGAATGCGCGAGGTTTGCGCAGTGATCACCTGGATCGCCAGGCTGATCCGCGACAGCTCGCCACCTGACGCCACTTTTGCCAAGCCCTTGAGTGGCTGGCCCGGGTTGGCGCTCACCAGCAGCTCGACCACTTCCAGGCCATGGGGCGACAGCTCGTTGCCTTCATAGGGTGTGAGTTCGATACAGAAGCGCCCGCCTGGCATGCCCAGGCGCTGGATCTCCTGCTCGACGGCCGTGGCGAGCTGCTTGGCCGCCTGCTGGCGCAAGGCGCTGAGCTCGAGGGCTTTGGTCTGGTAATGCTGGGCATAGGCGGCCAGTTCCTCGCCCAGACGCTCGATCGATTCGTCGCTGGCGTTGAGCCCTTCCAGTTCGTCCATCAGGCGCTGTTGCAAGTGGGGCAGTTCAGTCGGGTGCACGCGATGCTTGCGCGCCAGGGTATAGATGGTGTCGAGGCGTTCCTCCAATGCTTGCAGGCGCATGGGGTCGGCATCGAAATGATCGAGGAAGCGGTTGAGTTCGCCCACGGCTTCCTCGACCTGGATCTGTGCGCTGGCGATCAGATTGGCGGCTTCGCCCAGGGCCTTGGGCGCATTGGCGACGGCGGTCAGGCGATTGAGGCTGGTGGTCAGTGCACTGAGCACATTGCCGGAATCGCTTTCGCTGCAATGGTCGATCACTTGACGGCAGATACCGAACAGGGCCTCGGCGTTGGTCAGGCTTTTATGTTCCTGCTCCAGCTGCTCAAGTTCGTTTTCGCCCAGGCCAAGGTTGTCCAGTTCTTCGAGCTGATAGCTGAGCAACTGGTGGCGGGCGCGTTGCTCGTCGCCGGAGTTGGACAGACGCTCCAACTCCTGACGGGTCTGGCGCCAGCGCTGGGCAGCCAGTTGTACCTGGCGGGCCAGGTCGGTGGCGCCCGCGTACTCGTCCACAAGGCGGCGATGGGTATCGGTTTTCAACAGGGACTGGTGTTCGTGCTGGCTATGGATATCGATCAGCAGTTCGCCCAGGGCCTTGAGATCGCCCAAGGGGGAAGGGGTGCCATTGATATAGCCGCGGCTGCGCCCTTCGGCGGTGATGACCCGGCGCAGGATGCAGGGGCCCGTGTTGTCCAGGTCGCGCTCGGCCAGCCAGGCACGGGCCTCCGCAATCTCGTCCAGGTCGAAGGTGGCAAGGATGTCCGCTTTGTCTGCGCCAGGGCGTACCACGCCGCTGTCAGCGCGATCACCCAGGGCCAGGCCTAGGGCGTCGAGCATGATCGACTTGCCGGCGCCGGTCTCGCCGGTGATCACGCTCATGCCGCGGGCAAGTTCGAGGTCGAGGTGCTCGACGATGGCGTAGTTGTGAATGGACAGGTGCACCAGCATGAGGGCGGCTCCCGAAGGGTCATGTCTGGTTATTTATACAGTGCTTTTTATCAGGCTGACAATGCCCGTCGGGCGATCGATATCCTCATGGGAAAACCGCGTTGGCCCTTGAACCTTGTTTTTCCGGCCCCATATAGCCGGCAAGACAAGACGAGCCTGGGCTCGCATATCAGAAATTGCGGAGGAGAAACCTAATGGCTGACGAACAGCTGGATGAGAAGAACCTTAACGCCGAAGAGGCTGGTGCAGAGGATCTCGGTACCCGCGTTCAGGTGCTCGAGGAGCAGTTGGCCGCCGCCAAGGATCAGTCCCTGCGCGCTGCCGCCGAACTGCAGAACATCCGCCGTCGCGCCGAGCAGGATGTCGAGAAGGCCCACAAGTTTGCCCTGGAGAAGTTCGCGGGCGACCTGCTGCCGGTGATCGACAGCCTGGAGCGTGGCCTGGAGCTGTCCAGTGCCGACGACGAGACCATCAAGCCGATGCGCGAAGGCATCGAGCTGACCCTGAAGATGTTCCACGACACTCTCAAGCGCTACAACCTCGAGGCTGTCGACCCGCACGGCGAGCCGTTCAACGCCGAGCACCACCAGGCCATGGCCATGCAGGAAAGCGCCGACGTCGAGCCGAACAGCGTGCTCAAGGTGTTCCAGAAGGGCTACCTGCTCAATGGCCGTCTGCTGCGTCCCGCCATGGTGGTGGTCAGCAAGGCACCGGCAGCCCCCCAGCCGTCGATTGATGAAAAGGCTTGAAGTCCTTCCGGGCATCCCCATCTAGGTGTCAAGCATTCAAGTATTACCGCAGTTGGCCAATGTAGCCGCTGCAACCAAATTCAAGTTTCGGGAGAGTAAACATGGGCAAAATCATCGGTATCGACCTGGGGACCACCAACTCGTGCGTCTCCATTCTGGAAAACGGTAACGTCAAGGTCATCGAGAACGCCGAAGGCGCGCGTACCACCCCTTCGATCGTGGCCTACGCCAACGATGGCGAGATCCTGGTTGGCCAGTCGGCCAAGCGTCAGGCAGTCACCAACCCGCACAACACCCTGTTCGCAGTGAAGCGCCTGATCGGCCGTCGCTTCGAAGAAGACGTCGTGCAGAAAGACATCAAGCTGGTTCCGTACAAGATCGTCAAGGCCAACAACGGTGACGCCTGGGTCGAAGCCAGCGGCAAGGAAATGGCTCCGCCGCAGATCAGCGCCGAAGTCCTGAAGAAAATGAAGAAGACCGCCGAAGACTACCTCGGTGAGCCAGTGACCGAAGCGGTCATCACCGTGCCGGCCTACTTCAACGACAGCCAGCGCCAGGCCACCAAGGACGCCGGTCGCATTGCCGGTCTGGACGTCAAGCGCATCATCAACGAGCCGACCGCCGCTGCACTGGCCTACGGCATGGACAAGGCCAAGGGTGACCACACTGTCATCGTCTATGACCTCGGTGGTGGTACCTTCGACGTTTCGGTCATCGAAATCGCCGAAGTCGACGGTGAACACCAGTTCGAAGTACTGGCCACAAACGGCGACACCTTCCTGGGTGGTGAAGACTTCGACATGCGCCTGATCGACTACCTCGTCGATGAGTTCAAGAAAGAGTCCGGCATGGATCTGAAGAACGATCCGCTGGCCCTGCAGCGTCTGAAGGAAGCCGCTGAAAAGGCCAAGATCGAGCTGTCTTCCGCTCAGTCGACCGACGTCAACCTGCCGTACATCACTGCAGATGCGACCGGTCCTAAGCACCTGAACGTGAAGATCTCCCGCGCCAAGCTGGAGTCGCTGGTCGAAGACCTGGTCAACCGCACCATCGAGCCTTGCCGCATTGCTCTGAAGGACGCCGGTATCGACGCCAGCAAGATCGACGACGTGATCCTGGTCGGTGGTCAGACCCGTATGCCGCTGGTGCAGAAAGCCGTTGCCGACTTCTTCGGCAAGGAAGCGCGCAAGGACGTCAACCCGGACGAAGCAGTCGCCATGGGTGCTGCCATCCAGGGCGCGGTCCTGGCCGGTGACGTCAAGGACGTTCTGCTGCTGGACGTCAGCCCGCTGACCCTGGGTATCGAAACCATGGGTGGCGTGATGACCGCGCTGATCGAGAAGAACACCACCATCCCGACCAAGAAGTCGCAGGTGTTCTCGACGGCCGATGACAACCAGAGCGCCGTGACCATTCATGTGCTGCAAGGTGAGCGCAAGCAGGCTGCGCAGAACAAGTCGCTGGGTAAATTCGACCTGGCCGACATTCCGCCGGCACCGCGTGGTGTTCCGCAGATCGAAGTGACCTTCGACATCGACGCCAACGGCATCCTGCACGTCAGCGCGAAGGACAAGGCCACTGGCAAGTCCCAGTCGATCGTGATCAAGGCCAACTCGGGCCTGTCCGACGAGGAAATCGAGCGCATGGTGCGTGACGCCGAGGCCAACGCCGAGGAAGACCGCAAGTTCGAAGAGCTGGCCGCTGCCCGTAACCAGGGTGATGCGCTGGTTCACTCGACCCGCAAGATGGTCACCGACGCTGGCGACAAGGCCACCGCTGAAGAGAAAGCGGCGATCGAAGCGGCTGTGGTTGCCCTTGAGGCTGCCCTGAAGGGCGACGACAAGGCTGCCATCGATGCCAAGGTCGAGGAACTGTCCAAGGTCTCTGCGCCGGTTGCCCAGAAGATGTACGCCGAACAGCAGGCCGAACAGCCTCAGGGCGGCGCGCAGCAGGCCGAGCCGGAAGCCAAGCACGATGACGTGGTTGACGCCGAGTTCGAAGAAGTAAAAGACAACAACAAGCAGTAATCCCTGCATGTTGTCGGCCAGCTCACCGTCTGTTGTCGGTGAGCTGGTAGGATGTCGCCGCGCGGGGGCTTGCTCCCGCGTTGGTGTGTCTGGAATACGAGAATTTTTACAGCATCTGTCAGGGCGCAATCGTGTGGTGGCAGGTGCTGACGGCGTGGCGCAGCAAGCGCATGAGCGCGCCGAATGCCCCCAAGAGTGCAATGACCTATGGCAAAGCGTGATTTTTATGAGGTCCTGGGTGTCGAGCGCGGCGCCAGCGAAGGTGACCTCAAGAAGGCCTATCGCCGCCTGGCGATGAAGTACCACCCGGACCGCAATCCGGGCGACAAGGAATCGGAAGACAAATTCAAGGAAGCCAACGAGGCTTACGAGGTACTGTCCGATGCCAGCAAGCGCGCAGCCTACGACCAGTACGGACACGCCGGCGTCGATCCGAGCATGGGTGGTGGCGGTGCCGGCTTTGGTGGTGCCAACTTCTCGGACATCTTCGGTGATGTCTTCAGTGACTTCTTCGGTGGTGGGCGCGGCGGTTCGCGTGGCGGCGCGCAGCGCGGCAGCGACCTGCGCTACACCCTTGAGCTGAATCTCGAGGAGGCCGTGCGCGGCACCACAGTCAGCATCCGTGTGCCCACCCTGGTCAACTGCAAGCCTTGCGATGGTTCCGGTGCGAAGAAGGGCTCGACCCCGTCGGCTTGCCCAACCTGTGGCGGCATCGGTCAGGTGCGCATGCAGCAGGGCTTTTTCTCGGTGCAGCAAACCTGCCCGCGCTGCCACGGTCAAGGCAAGATCATCACCGATCCTTGCACCGCCTGCCATGGCGAGGGGCGTGTCGAGGAATACAAGACGCTGTCGGTCAAGGTGCCGGCGGGTGTCGATACCGGCGATCGCATTCGTCTGTCTGGCGAGGGCGAGGCGGGGACCCATGGTGGTCCGACCGGTGATCTCTATGTCGTCATCAGTGTGCGCGAGCACGCCATCTTCCAGCGTGACGGCAAGCACCTGTACTGCGAGGTGCCGATCAGCTACACCGATGCGGCCCTGGGTGGCGAACTGGAAGTGCCGACTCTCGATGGTCGGGTCAAGCTCAAGATCCCGGAAGGTACCCAGACCGGCAAGCAGTTCCGTCTGCGTGGCAAGGGCGTGGCCCCTGTGCGCGGTGGCGGGGCTGGCGACCTGCTGTGCCGTGTGGCTGTGGAGACCCCGGTCAACCTCAGTCGCCGTCAGCGCGAGCTGCTTGAGGAGCTGCGCGACTCGTTGCAGGGCGACAGCTCTCATTCGCCCAAGGCCAGTGGCTGGTTCGAGGGTGTGAAGCGCTTCTTCGGCGATCTCTGACAAGGAACAGGCTATGCGACGTATTGCGGTAATGGGCGCGGCGGGACGAATGGGCAAGACCCTCGTCGAGGCTGTGCAGCAACAGGCGCCCCAGGCTGGCTTGACGGCGGCCATCGATCGTCCGGACAGCTCTTTGGTCGGTGCTGATGCCGGCGAACTGGCGGCCCTGGGGCGTATCGGCGTGGAAATCTCCAGCGATCTGTCCAAGGTCGCTGACGAATTCGACGTGTTGATCGACTTCACCCATCCGTCGGTGACGCTGAAGAACCTCGCCTTCTGTCGCAAGGCAGGCAAGGCGATGGTGATCGGTACTACCGGTTTCACGCCCGAGGAAAAAGAACAGTTGGCCGAGGCGGGCAAGGAGATTCCGATCGTCTTCGCCGCCAACTTCAGCGTTGGCGTCAATCTTTGCCTCAAGCTTCTGGATACCGCGGCGCGGGTGTTGGGTGACGAGGTGGACATCGAGATCATCGAGGCTCACCACCGCCACAAGGTCGATGCGCCATCGGGTACTGCCTTGCGTATGGGGGAGGTAGTCGCCCAGGCGTTGGGTCGTGATCTGGGGGAAGTGGCAGTCTATGGGCGTGAGGGGCAGACGGGTGCTCGCGATCGTAAGACCATCGGCTTCGCCACGGTGCGCGCCGGTGACGTGGTGGGAGACCATACCGTGTTGTTCGCCGCTGAAGGCGAGCGCGTGGAGATCACTCACAAAGCTTCCAGCCGCATGACCTTCGCCAAAGGGGCGGTGCGTGCCGCGCTATGGCTGGAGGGGCGCGAGCCGGGCTTGTACGATATGCAAGATGTGCTCGAGCTGCGCTAAGGCAAGCTAGAGCGGTGCTGGTTCCTCGTGGGCAAGTCCGCTCCCGCAGCAAGCAATAGCGTTGCTCTCATGTGTGGCGCGGTTCTTGTGGGAGCGGGTTTGCCCGGCGAAGGGGCAGTGCGGATCTCAGCCTGTCGCATTCCTGTGTTTCAGAGGCACATACGCGGTAGACCTAAAACGTAATTTTCTGTAAGCTACAGCTTTAGTGTGTCCACTAAAAGCGCGCAGCGAATTGAATTCAGCACATGAAAGCGGGGTGACGTGTCCATACGTCACTCCGCTTTTTTGCAACCTGCGATCGCCCTTTCATGCTTGATTTACGGGAGGTCTTCTTGACAAAGCCAGCCATACTCGCCCTTGCCGACGGCAGTATTTTCCGCGGTGAAGCTATCGGTGCCGACGGTCAGACCGTTGGTGAGGTGGTATTCAACACCGCTATGACCGGCTACCAGGAAATCCTTACAGACCCTTCCTATGCGCAGCAAATCGTTACCCTGACCTACCCACACATCGGCAATACCGGTACTACTCCGGAAGACGCCGAGTCGAACCGTGTCTGGTCCGCTGGCCTGGTCATCCGTGACCTGCCCCTGCTGGCCAGCAACTGGCGCAATACCCAGTCGCTGCCTGACTACCTCAAGGCCAACAATGTCGTCGCCATCGCCGGCATCGACACCCGTCGCCTGACCCGTATCCTGCGCGAAAAGGGCGCCCAGAACGGCTGCATCCTCGCCGGTGACAACATCAGCGAAGAAGCCGCCATCGCCGCTGCTCGCGCCTTTCCAGGCCTGAAGGGCATGGACCTGGCCAAGGAAGTTTCCACCAAGGAACGCTACGAATGGCGCTCCAGTGTTTGGAATCTGGCAACCGACAGCCACCCGACCCTGGAAGCTGCAGAGCTGCCGTATCACGTGGTTGCCTACGACTATGGCGTCAAGCTGAACATCCTGCGAATGCTGGTCGCCCGCGGCTGCCGCCTGACCGTCGTGCCGGCCCAGACCCCCGCCAGCGAAGTCCTGGCCCTGAATCCGGATGGCGTGTTCCTGTCCAACGGCCCTGGCGATCCCGAGCCTTGCGACTACGCGATCCAGGCGATCAAGGACATCCTCGAGACCGATATCCCGGTCTTTGGTATCTGCCTCGGCCACCAGTTGCTGGCCCTGGCTTCCGGCGCCAAGACCGTCAAGATGGGCCACGGCCACCACGGTGCCAACCACCCGGTCCAGGACCTGGACACCGGCGTGGTCATGATCACCAGCCAGAACCACGGTTTCGCCGTCGACGAAGCCACCCTGCCGGGCAACGTCCGCGCCATCCACAAGTCGCTGTTCGACGGTACCCTGCAGGGCATCGAGCGCACCGACAAGAGCGCGTTCAGCTTCCAGGGTCACCCTGAAGCGAGCCCAGGCCCGACCGACGTCGCGCCACTGTTCGATCGTTTCATCGATGCCATGGCCAAGCGCCGCTGAGCATCCTGCATCAAGGCCCCGGGGCGGCAAGTGCCGCGCCCGGAAGCGCCTGACCCAGATTGTTCAAGACGGCTTGCCGACTGACCCGCGGATTTGAGTGACAACCATGCCAAAACGTACAGACATCAAAAGCATCCTGATTCTCGGCGCTGGCCCGATCGTGATCGGCCAGGCCTGCGAATTCGACTACTCCGGCGCCCAGGCCTGTA
Organism: Pseudomonas sp. PKS; assembly: GCF_051913525.1. Taxonomy (NCBI): domain Bacteria; kingdom Pseudomonadati; phylum Pseudomonadota; class Gammaproteobacteria; order Pseudomonadales; family Pseudomonadaceae; genus Pseudomonas; species Pseudomonas sp. PKS. Next base: position 89,216 of record NZ_JBEGDO010000013.1, read on the forward strand.
AAGCCCTGCGCGAGGAAGGTTTCCGCGTCATCCTGGTGAACTCCAACCCGGCCACCATCATGACCGACCCGGCCATGGCCGATGCCACCTACATCGAGCCGATCAAGTGGCAGTCGGTGGCCAAGATCATCGAAAAAGAGCGCCCGGACGCACTGCTGCCGACCATGGGTGGCCAGACCGCGCTGAACTGCGCCTTGGACCTGGAGCGCCACGGCGTTCTGGAGAAATTCGGCGTCGAGATGATCGGTGCCAATGCCGACACCATCGACAAGGCCGAAGACCGTTCGCGCTTCGACAAGGCGATGAAGGCCATTGGCCTTGAATGCCCGCGCTCCGGTATCGCCCATAGCATGGAAGAAGCCAATGCGGTGCTCGAGCGCCTGGGCTTCCCATGCATCATCCGTCCGTCCTTCACCATGGGTGGCACGGGTGGCGGTATTGCCTACAACCGTGAAGAGTTCGAAGAAATCTGCGCCCGTGGTCTGGACCTCTCGCCGACCAAGGAGCTGCTGATCGACGAATCGCTGATCGGCTGGAAGGAATACGAGATGGAGGTTGTCCGTGACAAGAAGGACAACTGCATCATCGTCTGCTCTATCGAAAACTTCGACCCGATGGGTGTGCATACCGGTGACTCCATCACCGTTGCGCCAGCACAGACCCTGACCGACAAGGAATACCAGATCATGCGCAACGCCTCCCTGGCGGTGCTGCGCGAGATCGGCGTCGAAACCGGCGGTTCCAACGTCCAGTTCGGCATCTGCCCGAACACCGGCCGCATGGTCGTGATCGAGATGAACCCGCGTGTATCGCGCTCCTCGGCGCTGGCCTCCAAGGCCACCGGCTTCCCGATCGCCAAGATCGCCGCCAAGCTGGCGGTGGGTTATACCCTCGACGAACTGCAGAACGACATCACCGGCGGTCGTACCCCGGCGTCCTTCGAACCGTCGATCGACTATGTCGTCACCAAGCTGCCGCGCTTTGCCTTCGAGAAGTTCCCGAAAGCCGACGCCCGCCTGACCACCCAGATGAAATCCGTGGGTGAGGTCATGGCCATCGGTCGTACCTTCCAGGAGTCCTTGCAGAAAGCCCTGCGTGGTCTGGAAGTCGGTGCATGCGGCCTCGACCCGAAAGTCGACCTGGCCAACCCGGAAGCCAACAGTATCCTCAAGCGCGAGCTGACCGTGCCAGGCGCCGAGCGTATCTGGTACGTCGCTGATGCCATGCGCGCCGGCATGACCTGCGAGCAGATCTTCGACCTGACCGGCATCGACATGTGGTTCCTGGTGCAGATGGAAGACCTGATCAAGGAAGAAGAGAAGGTCAAGACCCTGGCCCTGTCGTCGATCGACAAGGACTACATGCTGCGCCTCAAGCGCAAGGGCTTCTCGGACCAGCGTCTGGCCAAGCTGCTCGGCATCACTGACAAGAACCTGCGCCGTCACCGTCACAAGCTGGAAGTGTTCCCGGTGTACAAGCGCGTCGACACCTGCGCTGCCGAGTTCGCCACCGACACCGCCTACCTGTACTCGACCTACGAGGAAGAGTGCGAGGCCAACCCATCGACCCGCGACAAGATCATGATCCTGGGCGGTGGCCCGAACCGTATTGGCCAAGGTATCGAGTTCGACTACTGCTGCGTACACGCCGCCCTCGCGCTGCGTGAAGATGGTTACGAGACCATCATGGTCAACTGCAACCCGGAAACCGTCTCCACCGACTACGACACCTCCGACCGTCTGTACTTCGAGCCGCTGACCCTGGAAGACGTGCTGGAAGTCTGCCGCGTCGAGAAACCGAAAGGCGTCATCGTTCACTACGGTGGCCAGACCCCGTTGAAACTCGCCCGCGCCCTGGAAGAGGCCGGCGTACCGATCATCGGTACCAGCCCGGACGCTATCGACCGCGCCGAAGACCGTGAGCGCTTCCAGCAGATGGTTCAGCGTCTGAGCCTGCTGCAGCCGCCAAACGCCACCGTGCGCAGCGAAGAAGAAGCCATTAGCGCCGCTGGCGGCATCGGCTACCCGCTGGTGGTGCGTCCTTCCTACGTACTTGGCGGTCGTGCCATGGAGATCGTCTACGAACTGGACGAGCTCAAGCGCTATCTGCGTGAAGCGGTGCAGGTCTCGAACGACAGTCCGGTACTGCTCGACCACTTCCTCAACTGCGCCATTGAAATGGACGTGGATGCGGTCTGCGACGGTACTGACGTGGTGATCGGCGCGATCATGCAGCACATCGAGCAGGCCGGTGTTCACTCCGGTGACTCGGCGTGCTCGCTGCCACCTTACTCGTTGAGCAAGGAAGTACAGGACGAAGTCCGCGTTCAGGTCAAGAAAATGGCCCTTGAGCTGGGTGTCGTCGGTCTGATGAACGTGCAGTTGGCCCTGCAGGGCGACAAGATCTACGTGATCGAAGTCAACCCGCGCGCCTCGCGTACCGTACCGTTCGTCTCTAAGTGCATCGGCACTTCGCTGGCGATGATCGCGGCGCGAGTCATGGCTGGTAAGACGCTGAAAGAGCTGGGCTTCACCCAGGAAATCATTCCGAACTTCTACAGCGTCAAGGAAGCTGTCTTCCCGTTCGCGAAGTTCCCAGGTGTTGACCCGATCCTCGGCCCTGAGATGAAATCCACTGGTGAAGTCATGGGTGTCGGCGACAGCTTCGGCGAAGCCTTCGCCAAGGCCCAAATGGGTGCCAGCGAAGTGCTGCCAAGCGGTGGTACCGCCTTCATCAGCGTGCGTGACGACGACAAGCCGCAGGTTGCGGGTGTCGCCCGCGACCTGATCGCCCTGGGCTTCGAAGTGGTTGCTACCGCAGGCACCGCCAAGGTCATCGAGGCGGCTGGCCTGAAGGTGCGCCGTGTGAACAAAGTGACCGAAGGCCGTCCGCACGTGGTCGACATGATCAAGAACGACGAAGTGTCGCTGATCATCAACACTACCGAAGGTCGTCAGTCGATCGCCGACTCCTACTCGATTCGTCGCAATGCGCTGCAGCACAAGATCTATTGCACGACTACCATTGCGGCTGGTGAAGCCATCTGCGAAGCGCTGAAATTCGGTCCCGAGAAGACCGTTCGCCGCTTGCAGGATCTGCACGCAGGACTCAAAGCATGAGCATTACCAAGTACCCAATGACCGTCCAGGGCGCTCGCGCCCTGGAAGAGGAGCTGTTCTTCCTGAGCAAGACCGAGCGTCCGCGCCTGAGCCAGGCGATCGGCGAAGCGCGGGAGCTGGGCGACCTCAAGGAAAACGCCGAGTACCACGCCGCTCGTGAAGAGCAGGGTATGGTCGAGGCGCGCATCCGCGATATCGAAGGGCGTCTGCAGAACTCGGTGGTGATCGATGTCACTACCATTGCCCACACCGGCAAGGTGATTTTCGGTACCACCGTGGATCTGGAGAACACCGAGACCGGCGATCAGGTTTCCTACCAGATCGTGGGTGAGGATGAGGCGGACATCAAGAAGGGCAAGCTCTCGGCGAGCGCGCCGATTGCCCGTGCCATCATCGGCAAGGAAGAAGGTGACACCGTCGTCGTCAACACGCCAAGCGGCACGGTCGAGTACGAGATTGTCGAAGTCAAGCACATCTGACCGGCGCCTGAGGGCGCCTTCCCTTGAGGGGATCCTCTGGCAACTGGCCCAGGTGTTCTGGGTCGGTGGCCTGTGGGTTTTTCATGTGGGATTGGTGCCAGCACTCAAGGTGACGGGCCTTGCGCCCTTGTTGGTGCAGGACGTGGCGGCGCAGATCGACCGTTGGTTGATTGGCGTCGCGCTGCTTGGCCTGATGACCCAGCTGGCGGTGTTGGCGAGGGTAGACGGCCTGGCGGCCTGGTGGCGACAGTTCCGTGGGCAGATGCTCTTGCTCGGCTTCGGTGCCTGTGTTGGCTACTACACGCTGCGCTACGGGATTTCCGTGGGCGAGCGTTGGCAGATGTTCTGCTTCTTGGTGCTGGGCTTCTCCGGCATCGTGCTGGTGGCCCAACCGGTCCCGGTCAGGGCGCGTCCACCGCGCCACTGACCGGAGCCACCGTTACTTGTAACGGTGGATGTTGGACAGCTGCTTGTTCGGCTGCGGATTTTTGCGATAGATCAACGCTTTCTTGCCGATGGTCTGTACCAGTTCGGCACGGCCAGCCTTGCACAGTTCGGCGATGGCTGCAGCGCGTTCTTCGCGATCTTCCGAGCGGATTTCGACCTTGATCAGTTCGTGATCGGTCAGTGCGCGCTCCAGTTCGGCGATGACGCCTTCGTTCAATCCATTGCCCGCGACGATCAGGACCGGCTTCAGGTCGTGACCAATCGATTTGTATTGTTTCTTCTGCTCGTTATTGAGCGGCATAATCTGACCCTTTTCGTCTGATTCTGTAAAATTGGTGGCCATTTTACCCGAGGGCCCGTGGCTCCGCCCAGTCAATCACGACGCTAATCATCGAGGTGCCCCGTGGCGCAACGTTCCAAGAGCAGCCATAACTGGCTGAGAGAGCATTTCAACGATCCTTTCGTCAAGCAGGCGCAGAAGGATGGCTACCGCTCGCGCGCGAGCTACAAGCTGCTGGAGATCCAGGAAAAGGACAAGCTCATCCGCCCTGGCATGAGCGTGATCGATCTCGGTGCCGCGCCGGGTGGCTGGTCGCAGGTGACCAGTCGTCTGATTGGTGGGCAGGGGCGGCTGATCGCCTCTGACATCCTGGAAATGGACTCGATCCCCGACGTTACCTTCATTCAGGGCGACTTTACCCAGGATGAGGTGCTGCAGCGGATCCTCGAGGCGGTCGGCGATTCGCACGTGGACCTTGTGATTTCAGACATGGCCCCCAATATGAGTGGTACGCCCGCCGTGGACATGCCGCGCGCCATGTTCCTGTGCGAGCTGGCCCTGGATCTGGCGTGCCGCGTGCTGCGACCTGGTGGGGATTTCCTGATCAAGATCTTCCAGGGCGAAGGTTTCGACCATTACCTGAAGGACGTGCGTGGCAAGTTCGACAAGGTGCAGATGCGCAAACCGTCGTCGTCCCGCGATCGCTCCCGCGAGCAGTACCTGTTGGGGCGTGGCTTCAAAGGGGCGTGAGAGGCGTTTTGCGGATCGGCCGATAGTTATTTCCAATCGGCGGTTCCGTCAGGATCGTCCGAACTTCGTGTAGTCTAGCTTTCACAAAGGGTTACAGACGGCGCCTGCGGATGCGTAGGTAATGTAGTAAGTTAGGGCGGTGAATATCATGCGAGGCACGGCTGCGTCGTGCGCCGACCTCAGAGGGTAGCTAATTGAACGACATGGCAAAGAATCTGATCCTGTGGTTGATCATCGCGGCTGTCCTTGTGACGGTGATGAACAACTTCTCCAGCCCTAATGAGCCGCAGACCCTCAACTATTCCGACTTCATTCAGCAGGTCAAGGACGGGAAGGTCGAGCGCGTGACCGTCGACGGCTATGTCATTACCGGCAAGCGTACCGATGGCGACAACTTCAAGACCGTTCGTCCGGCCATTACCGATAACGGCCTGATCGGCGATCTGGTCGATAACCATGTCGTGGTTGAAGGCAAGCAGCCTGAGCAGCAGAGCATCTGGACTCAGTTGCTGGTCGCCAGTTTCCCGATCCTGGTGATCATCGCCGTGTTCATGTTCTTCATGCGCCAGATGCAAGGCGGTGCGGGCGGCAAGGGCGGACCGATGAGCTTTGGCAAGAGCAAGGCGCGCCTGCTGTCCGAAGACCAGGTCAAGACTACCTTGGCCGACGTCGCAGGTTGCGATGAGGCCAAGGAAGAGGTCGGCGAGTTGGTTGAGTTCCTGCGTGATCCGGGCAAATTCCAGCGTCTGGGTGGTCGCATCCCGCGTGGCGTGCTGATGGTCGGTCCGCCCGGTACCGGTAAAACGCTGCTGGCCAAGGCTATCGCAGGCGAGGCCAAGGTGCCGTTCTTCACCATTTCCGGTTCCGACTTCGTCGAGATGTTTGTCGGTGTGGGCGCCAGCCGTGTGCGCGACATGTTCGAGCAGGCGAAAAAGCACGCCCCTTGCATCATTTTCATCGATGAAATCGACGCCGTTGGTCGCCACCGTGGCGCCGGCATGGGCGGTGGTCACGACGAGCGTGAGCAGACCCTCAACCAGTTGCTGGTGGAGATGGACGGCTTTGAAATGAACGATGGCATCATCGTGATCGCCGCCACCAACCGTCCTGACGTGCTCGACCCGGCGCTGCTGCGGCCAGGTCGCTTCGACCGTCAGGTGGTGGTCGGCCTGCCGGACATCCGCGGTCGTGAGCAGATCCTCAAGGTACATATGCGCAAGGTGCCGGTTGGCGAGAACGTCAACGCCGCCGTCATTGCCCGCGGTACGCCAGGTTTCTCCGGCGCCGACTTGGCCAACCTGGTCAACGAGGCCTCTCTGTTCGCCGCGCGCGCTAGCAAGCGTCTGGTCGAGATGAAGGAGTTCGAGCTGGCCAAGGACAAGATCATGATGGGCGCCGAGCGCAAGACCATGGTCATGTCCGAGAAGGAAAAACAGAACACCGCCTACCACGAAGCCGGTCACGCCATCGTCGGTCGTCTCGTTCCCGAGCATGACCCGGTCTACAAGGTCTCGATCATTCCGCGCGGTCGCGCGTTGGGTGTGACCATGTTCTTGCCTGAGGAAGACCGCTACAGCCTCTCCAAGCGCGCGCTCGTCAGCCAGATCTGCTCGCTGTATGGTGGCCGTATCGCCGAAGAAATGACGCTGGGCTTCGATGGCGTCACAACCGGTGCCTCCAACGACATCATGCGCGCCAGCCAGATCGCCCGGAACATGGTCACCAAGTGGGGCCTGTCCGAGAAGCTCGGCCCGTTGATGTACGCCGAAGAAGAGGGCGAGGTATTCCTCGGTCGCAGTGCGGCGAGCCAGCATGCCAGCGTCTCGGGTGAGACCGCCAAGCTGATCGACTCCGAAGTGCGCAGCATCATTGATCATTGCTACGCCACCGCCAAGCAGATCCTTACCGACAACCGCGACAAGCTCGATGCGATGGCCGAAGCCTTGATGAAGTATGAGACCATCGATGCCGATCAGATCGACGACATCATGGCCGGTCGTACGCCGCGTGAACCGCGTGATTGGGACAATGATGCCGGCACCTCCGGCAACCAGGCCTCCCAAGATGATCGTCCGGAGTCGCCAATCGGCGGTCCAGCGGCTCAACACTAAGGGCTTCTATGACCTCACAGCAGTACCCGACCCGGTTGCCTTGCGGCAACCGGGTTCTTGATTTGTCCCGTACCCATGTCATGGGTATCCTCAATATCACCCCAGATTCCTTCTCCGATGGCGGGCGCTTCAATCAGCGCGACGAGGCGTTGCGCCATGCCGAGGCGATGGTGGCTGCCGGCGCGACGCTGATCGACATCGGCGGTGAATCCACGCGTCCCGGCGCCAGGGCGGTGTCGCCGACCGAGGAGCTGGAGCGTGTGGCGCCTATGGTCGAGGCGATCAACAGCCGACTCGACGTCATCATCTCGGTCGATACCTCCACACCAGCAGTCATGCGCGAATCCGCTCGCCTGGGCGCGGGGCTGATCAACGACGTGCGGGCCCTGGAGCGTGACGGCGCCCTGGATGCTGCCGCCGACACTGGCCTGCCGGTGTGCCTGATGCACATGCGTGGCGAGCCGGGCACCATGCAGGACAATCCGCATTACGACGATGTGTCCGCTGACGTGACGCGCTATCTTGAACAACGGATGGCCGCATGCGCTGTCGCAGGGATCGGCGCTGATCGAATCATCCTCGATCCGGGTTTTGGCTTTGCCAAGACGCTTGATCACAACCTCAGCCTCTTCAAACACATGGAAGTGCTCTATCGCCTGGGCCGGCCGTTGCTGGTTGGTGTTTCGCGCAAGAGCATGATCGGCCTCACGCTCGATCGCCCCGTGGGTGAGCGGCTTTACGGCAGCCTGGCGCTGGCCGCACTGGCCATGACCAAGGGGGCCAGCATCTTGCGTGTGCACGATGTGGCCGAGACCGTCGACGTGGTGCGAATGATCACCGCGGTGCAGAACGCCGAATAAGAACATTGGAGTCCCTATGAGCAGAAAATACTTTGGTACCGACGGTATCCGTGGCCGCGTCGGCGAATACCCGATCACCCCTGACTTCATGTTGAAGCTGGGTTGGGCGGCGGGCATGGCGTTTCGCAAGCAGGGCAATTGCCGCGTGCTGGTGGGCAAGGACACCCGGATTTCGGGCTACATGTTCGAGTCCGCGCTCGAAGCGGGCCTCTCTGCTGCCGGTGCCGATGTGATGCTGCTCGGCCCCATGCCGACTCCGGCGATCGCTTACCTGACCCGAACCTTCCATGCCGAGGCCGGCATCGTCATCAGTGCTTCGCACAATCCGCACGATGACAACGGCATCAAGTTCTTCTCTGGCCAAGGCACCAAATTGCCCGACGAGGTCGAGTTGATGATCGAGGAACTGCTCGACCAGCCGATGACCGTGGTCGAGTCCAGCAAGCTGGGCAAGGTTTCGCGCATCAACGACGCGGCGGGCCGTTACATCGAGTTCTGTAAAAGCAGTGTGCCAACCAGCACGAACTTCGAGGGGCTCAAGCTGGTGATCGATTGCGCTCATGGTGCTACCTACAAGGTGGCCCCAAGCGTGTTCCGTGAGCTCGGTGCCGACGTCACTGTGCTGCACGCCCAGCCTGATGGGCTGAACATCAATGAAGGGTGCGGCTCGACCCATATCGAGTCGCTGCAGGCCGCTGTGCTGGTAGGCCATGCCGACCTTGGGATCGCCTTCGACGGTGATGGCGACCGCGTGCTGATGGTCGACCATACCGGCGCCATCGTTGATGGTGACGAACTGCTGTTCATCATCGCCCGCGACCTGAAAGATCGAGGCAAGCTGCAGGGTGGAGTGGTCGGTACGCTGATGAGCAACCTAGGCCTGGAGCTGGCACTCAAGGACCTGGACATTCCCTTTGCCCGGGCCAAGGTGGGTGATCGTTATGTGATGGCTGAGCTGCTCGAACGCGACTGGCAGCTCGGCGGCGAGAATTCCGGACACGTGGTGTGCTGCAATCACACCACCACCGGAGATGCGATCATCGCCGCGCTGCAGGTGTTGCTGGCGCTCAAGCGCCGGGGCGAGACGCTCGCACAGGCCCGTCAGGGGCTGCGTAAGTGCCCGCAGGTGCTGATCAACGTGCGCTTTGGCGCGAGCAAGGTCGACCCACTGGAGAACCCTGCCGTGCAAGAGGCCAGCGCCAAGGTTACCGAGGCCATGGCGGGGCGCGGGCGTGTGCTGCTGCGCAAGTCCGGTACCGAGCCGCTGGTGCGAGTGATGGTCGAAGGCGACGACGAAAACCAGGTTCGCGGTCATGCCGAAGCCTTGGCTAAATTGGTCGCTGAAGTTTGTGCCTGAAATAGGCTTGCCAGCGCAGATCGGGTTGGGTAAGATCTGCGCCCACTTTGACCGACGAGGTAAAGCATGCGTCGCCCTATGGTAGCTGGTAACTGGAAGATGCACGGTACCCGCGCCAGCGTCGCTGAGCTGACCAAAGGCTTGAGTAATCTGGCCTTGCCGAGCGGAGTGGAAGTCGCGGTCTTTCCGCCGTCCCTGTTCATCAATCAAGTGATTGAAAGCTTACAGGGCAAGGAAATCATCGTCGGCGCACAGAATTCTGCTGTACAGCTCGAGCAGGGCGCGCTGACTGGCGAGATCGCACCGAGTCAGCTGGCCGAAGCAGGGTGCAAGCTTGTGCTGATCGGGCACTCGGAGCGTCGCCAGATCATTGGCGAAAGCGATGAAGTCCTCAATCGCAAGTTCGCAGCCGCTCAGGCAAGTGGTTTGAAGCCTGTGCTCTGTGTGGGGGAAACCCTTGAGGAGCGCGAGGCAGGCAAGACGCTGGAAGTGGTTGGGCGTCAACTGAGCAGTATCATCGATGAGTTCGGTGTTGCCGCTTTTGCCAATGCGGTAATTGCCTATGAGCCTGTTTGGGCCATCGGTACAGGTCTGACGGCCACGCCTCAGCAGGCTCAGGATGTGCATGCAGCCATTCGAGCCCAGCTGGCGGCGCAGGACGCCGAAGTTGCCGCAAAGGTGCAGCTTCTTTATGGCGGCAGCGTGAAGGCGGCCAATGCGGCCGAACTGTTCGGCATGCCGGATATCGATGGGGGGCTCATTGGTGGAGCGTCCCTGAACGCAGACGAATTCGGTGCAATTTGTCGCGCCGCAGGAAACTGAACAAATGCTGGAAACAGTCGTAGTTGTTTTTCATCTGTTGGCTGCACTGGCTGTGGTAGTGCTGGTACTGTTGCAACAGGGTAAAGGTGCTGAAGCAGGTGCATCTTTCGGCGCAGGTGCTTCAAATACTGTGTTCGGAAGCCAAGGTTCCGCTACCTTTTTGAGTAAAGTTACTGCTATACTTGCTGCCACTTTCTTTTTGACTGCTCTTGGGTTAGGATACTTCGCTAAAGAGAAAGCTCACCAGCTGACTCAAGCAGGTCTGCCAGATCCAGCGGTTCTGGAAGTCAAAGAGCAGAAGCCGGCAGTAAATGATGATGTACCGGTGCTCCAGGAAAAGAAGAGCGAAGCCACCAACACTGGTGACGTACCTCCTACAACTGAAGAGCAGAAGTAACGGGTTTCAAGAAGTAGTATTGCCGAGGTGGTGGAATTGGTAGACACGCAACCTTGAGGTGGTTGTGCCCATAGGGTGTAGGGGTTCGAGTCCCCTTCTCGGTACCAATTGAAGCATGAGAGCCCGCTTTAGCGGGCTTTCTTGCAGGTGGAGGTTAGATTGACCCTGTAGCGGGTTCGGTCTTATACTTCCGCCCCAGCTTTGTCGCGGGGTGGAGCAGCTTGGTAGCTCGTCGGGCTCATAACCCGAAGGTCGTTGGTTCAAATCCAGCCCCCGCAACCAGCTTCAGCGGAGCCCCTTTTCAGGGGCTTTTTGCTAGCTGAACAGTTCTTGCGCCGTTGTTCAACGGCGCTTTCAGGGATGGGCGCTTCGCCCATTTTTTATTTGCACAGCATGCACGAGGGGGTTCAGGTGTCGAGCAAGCTAGAACAGTTGCAGGCCTTGTTGGCCCCGGTGGTCGAGGGTCTGGGCTATCAATGCTGGGGGATCGAATACGTTTCCCAGGGTAAGCATTCGGTCCTGCGCATCTATATCGACAAGGAAGGCGGAATCCTGGTGGACGATTGCGAAGCTGTCAGTCGTCAAGCCAGTGCCATCCTGGATGTGGAAGATCCGATCACCAACGAATATACCCTCGAGGTGTCCTCTCCTGGCATGGACCGCCCGCTGTTCACTCTGGAACAGTTTGCCTCGCATGCCGGCGAACAAGTGAAGATCAAGCTGCGTACGCCCTTCGAAGGTCGTCGTAACTTCCAGGGCCTTCTCCGCGGTGTGGAGGATCAGGATGTGGTGGTCCAGGTGGACAACCACGAGTTCCTGTTGCCGATCGACTCGATCGACAAGGCCAATATTATTCCCAGTTTTGACTGAGACGTGCCGGGCCCGGCGGACTATCCGGGCCCAATGGCTTGCGCAAGGCGAGGCGTACGATGAGCAAAGAAGTACTGCTGGTTGTTGAATCGGTATCCAACGAAAAGGGTGTACCACCCGGCGTCATTTTCGAAGCGCTGGAAGTGGCCCTGGCCACTGCAACCAAAAAACGTTTTGAGGACGAAGTCGACCTGCGTGTGGAAATCAACCGCCACACCGGTAGCTACGAGACCTTCCGTCGCTGGACCGTGGTTGACGAAGCCGATCTGGATGATCCGGCGATCGAGACCTGGTTGAGCAAGATCCACGAGACCCACCCTGATGCCAAGGTCGGTGACGTGATCGAAGAGAAGATCGAGTCGATCGAGTTCGGCCGCATCGCCGCCCAGACCGCCAAGCAGGTGATCGTGCAGAAGGTCCGCGAGGCCGAGCGCGCCCAGGTGGTCGACGCCTACCGCGAGCGCGTTGGCGAGATCATCTCCGGCACCGTCAAGAAGGTGACCCGCGACAATGTCATCGTTGACCTTGGCAACAACGCTGAGGCCCTGCTGGCCCGCGAGGACATCATCCCACGCGAAACCTTCCGTGTCGGTGTCCGCCTGCGTGCGCTGCTCAAGGAAATTCGCACCGAGAACCGCGGCCCTCAGTTGATCCTGTCGCGCACCGCGCCGCAGATGCTGATCGAGCTGTTCCGCATCGAAGTGCCAGAGATCGCTGAAGGTCTCATCGAAGTCATGGCCGCCTCCCGTGATCCGGGGTCGCGTGCCAAGATCGCCGTCCGCTCCAAGGACAAGCGCATCGACCCGCAAGGCGCCTGCATCGGCATGCGTGGTTCGCGCGTCCAGGCCGTATCCGGCGAGCTGGGTGGTGAGCGCGTGGATATCGTCCTGTGGGATGAGAACCCGGCGCAGTTCGTCATCAACGCCATGTCGCCGGCCGAAGTCGCGGCGATCATCGTTGATGAAGATGCCCATGCAATGGACATCGCAGTCGCCGAAGACAACCTGGCCCAAGCCATTGGTCGTGGTGGTCAGAACGTTCGCCTGGCCAGTCAGTTGACCGGTTGGACCCTGAACGTTATGACCGAGAAGGACATCCAGGCCAAGCAACAAGCAGAAACCGGCGACATCCTGCGCAACTTTATCGAGGAACTGGAAGTCGACGAGGAGCTGGCCCAAGTGCTGGTCGACGAAGGCTTCACCAGTCTCGAAGAAATTGCCTACGTACCGTTGGAAGAAATGCTCAACATCGATGGCTTTGACGAGGAAATCGTCAACGAGCTGCGTGCTCGTGCCAAGGACCGTTTGTTGACCAAGGCCATCGCTACCGAAGAAAAACTGGCAGACGCCCATCCGGCCGACGACCTGCTCTCCCTCGAGGGTATGGACAAGGATCTGGCGGCGGAACTGGCGGTGCGCGGCGTGGTTAACCGCGAAGACCTGGCCGAGCAGTCGATTGACGATCTGCTCGACATCGACGGCATCGACGAAGAGCGTGCCGGCAAGTTGATCATGGCCGCCCGAGCCCATTGGTTCGAGTAATTAGGCGCGGCCTGAGGAGAGAAGTGCATGACGCAAGTCACGGTGAAAGAACTGGCCCAAGAGGTCGAGGCACCGGTAGAGCGCCTGCTGCAGCAGATGCGTGAGGCAGGTCTGCCGCACACCGACGCCGGTCAGGTAGTGACCGATAACGAGAAGCAGGTTTTGCTGACTCATCTGAAGAGCAGCCACAAGAGCAAGGCGGAAGAGCCGCGCAAGATCACCTTGCAGCGCAAGACCACCAGCACCCTGCGTGTCGCCGGTAGCAAAAGCATCAGCGTAGAAGTACGCAAGAAGAAAGTATTCGTGCAGCGCAGCCCGGAGGAAATCCAGGCTGAGCAGAAGCGCGAGCTGGAGGAGCGCCGTGCAGCCGAGAACGCCGCACGCGAGAAGGCTGACGCCGAAGCTCGCCAGCGCGCTGAAGAGCAGGCGCGTCGTCAAGTGGCTGAAACCGCTACCCAAGCGCCTGTCGAGAAAGCCGCGCCAGCAGCGGTCGCTGCCCCGGCTCCAGTTGTTGCCGACGCGCCTGCGTCCGAAGATGCTGCCGCGCGTGCCGCTGAGCGCAAGAAGGACGAAACCCGTCGCAACGAAAGCCGTGTCCGTGACGAAGATCGTCGTGGTGGCGAGCGCCGTGGCGAAGCCCCGCGCGTTTCCATCAAGGTCAAGGTCAAGGAAAAGGAAAAGGCGCCGACCCCTCGCGCTGCCCCGCGTACCACCGATGAAGAGAGCGATGGTTTCCGTCGCGGTCGCGGTGGCAAAGGCAAGCCGAAGAAGCGCAACCAGCATGGTTTCCAGAACCCGACCGGTCCAGTCATCCGTGACGTGACCATCGGCGAGACCATCACCGTTTCCGAACTTGCTCAGCAGATGTCGGTCAAGGCCGCTGAAGTCGTCAAGTTCATGTTCAAGCTGGGTACTCCGGTCACCATCAACCAGGTGCTCGACCAGGAAACCGCTCAGTTGGTAGCCGAAGAACTGGGCCACAAAGTGACCCTGATCAGCGACACCGCCCTGGAAGACTCCCTGGCAGAATCGCTGAAATTCGAAGGCGAGACCGAGCCGCGTGCACCGGTAGTGACCGTCATGGGCCACGTTGACCACGGTAAGACCTCGCTGCTCGACTACATCCGTCGTGCCAAGGTTGCCGCAGGCGAGGCCGGTGGCATTACCCAGCACATCGGTGCTTACCACGTCGAAACCGATCGTGGCATGGTCACCTTCCTCGACACCCCTGGCCACGCTGCGTTCACCGCGATGCGTGCCCGTGGTGCCAAGGCCACCGACATTGTGATCCTGGTGGTGGCGGCGGACGACGGCGTGATGCCGCAGACCCGCGAAGCCGTACAGCACGCCAAGGCCGCCGGTGTTCCGCTGGTGGTTGCGGTGAACAAGATCGACAAGCCGGGTGCCGACATCGATCGCATCCGTAACGAACTGGCCGTCGAAGGCGTAACCTCCGAGGATTGGGGTGGTGACACTCCGTTCGTCAAGGTTTCCGCGAAGATGGGTACCGGTGTCGACGAACTGCTCGAGGCCGTGCTGCTGCAGGCCGAGATCCTCGAACTGACCGCCACGCCAACCGCACCTGGTCGTGGTGTCGTGGTCGAGTCGCGCCTGGACAAGGGCCGCGGTCCAGTCGCTACCATCCTGGTTCAGGACGGTACCCTGCGTCAGGGCGACATGGTCCTGTGCGGCTCCAACTATGGCCGCGTACGTGCCATGCTCGACGAGAACGGCAAGCCTGTGAAGGAAGCTGGCCCGTCGATCCCGGTCGAGATCCTCGGCCTGGATGGCACCCCGGAAGCCGGTGACGAGCTGTCCGTGGTCGCCGACGAGAAGAAGGCCCGCGAAGTCGCCCTGTTCCGTCAGGGCAAGTACCGCGAGGTCAAGCTGGCCCGTGCCCATGCCGGCAAGCTGGAAAACATCTTCGAGACCATGGGTCAGGAAGAGAAGAAGACGCTCAACATCGTCCTCAAGACTGACGTGCGTGGTTCTCTGGAAGCGCTGCAGGGCTCGCTGTCGGGCCTGGGCAACGATGAAGTTCAGGTACGTGTGATCGGTGGCGGTGTCGGTGGTATCACCGAGAGCGATGCCAACCTGGCGCTGGCTTCCAACGCGGTGCTGTTCGGCTTCAACGTGCGTGCCGATGCCGGTGCGCGCAAGATCGTCGAGCAGGAAGGTCTGGATATGCGTTACTACAACGTGATCTACGACATCATCGAAGACGTCAAGAAGGCCCTGACCGGCATGCTCGGCAGCGATGTTCGTGAGAACATCCTGGGTGTCGCCGAGGTGCGTGACGTGTTCCGCTCTCCGAAGTTCGGCGCCATCGCTGGCTGTATGGTCATCGAGGGTACCGTGTACCGCAACCGTCCGATCCGCGTACTGCGCGAGGATGTGGTGATCTTCGAAGGCGAACTGGAATCGCTGCGTCGCTTCAAGGACGATGCTGCCGAAGTTCGTTCGGGTATGGAATGCGGTATTGGCGTCAAGAGCTACAACGACGTCAAGGTCGGCGACAAGATCGAAGTCTTCGAGAAAGTCCAGGTGGCACGTACCCTGTAAGGGCCGTGCCTGGCGTAAGCGCCGCCCCTGGGCGGTTTGCGGCGCCTCTGAAGGTAACGCCCGGTCAGGCCTCAGCCTGTCCGGGCGTTTGCCGCTTTAGTTACAGGTAGCAAGAATGGCAAAAGAATATAGCCGTACCCAACGCATCGGCGATCAGATGCAGCGTGAGCTGGCCGAACTGATCCGTCGTGAAGTCAAGGATCCGCGTGTCGGCCTGGTGACCATCACCGCCGTGGATGTCAGCCGTGACCTGGGCCATGCGAAGGTCTTCATCACCGTCATGGGCCAGGATGGCGCCGATGCCGTGCCACAGACCCTCAAGGCCCTCAACAGTGCGGCGAGTTTCCTGCGCCTGCACCTAGGGCGAGTCATGCAACTGCGCAGCGTGCCGCAGCTGCATTTCCACTTCGATGAGAGCGTCAGCCGCGGTGCCCACCTGTCGGCGCTGATCGAGCGTGCAGTGGCTGAAGATCGCCTGCACAAGGATGCTGACAAGCCGGACGCCGAGGAGTAATCGGTGGCTCAGGTCAAACGAATCCGCCGCAACGTAAGCGGCATCATCCTGCTGGACAAACCGTTGGGGTTCACCTCCAACGCCGCGTTGCAGAAGGTCCGCTGGCTGCTCAATGCCGAGAAGGCTGGCCACACCGGTAGCCTCGACCCGCTGGCCTCTGGCGTGTTGCCGCTATGCTTCGGCGAGGCCACCAAGTTCTCCCAGTACCTGCTTGACTCCGACAAAGGCTACGAAACGGTCATGCAGCTGGGGCAGACTACCAGTACCGCCGATGCCGAAGGCGAAGTCCTGCAGACGCGGGATGTGACCGTTGGTCGTGCCGATATCGAAGCCGTTTTGCCACGTTTTCGCGGTGAAATCAGTCAGGTACCGCCGATGTACTCGGCCCTCAAGCGTGACGGCCAGCCGCTGTATAAGCTGGCACGTGCAGGAGAGGTAGTGGAGCGCGAGGCGCGTTCTGTTACTATTAGCCGCTTGGAGTTGCTCGAGTGTGAAGGCACTCGGGTTCGCCTGTCGGTCGGCTGCAGCAAAGGCACCTATATCCGCACCCTGGTAGAGGATATTGGTGAGGCGTTGGGCTGTGGTGCCTACGTCGCGGAACTGCGCCGTACCCAGGCCGGCCCCTTCGAGCTGGCACAGACCGTGACTCTCGATGAACTCGAGCAGGCCCACGCCGAAGGCGGCAACGAAGCGCTTGATCGCTTCCTGATGCCGTCCGACAGCGGGTTGCTGGATTGGCCACTGGTGCGTCTTTCCGAGCACAGCGCGTTCTACTGGCTGCATGGCCAGGCGGTTCGCGCGCCGGATGCGCCGCAGTTCGGCATGGTCCGGGTACAGGATCACAATGAACGCTTCATCGGTATCGGTGAGGTGAGCGAAGACGGGCGTATTGCGCCGCGTCGACTGATTCGGTCGGAATGATCGAAACCGTACGTCCAAGCCTTGGCCCAAGCGTACGGAACCGAGGGTGGCTGTTAATAGGCACGGTCACACCTCTACTTATTAATACAGGGACTCGTCCCTGGCCTATTGGAGACCGTCCGCGGGATCCGTTTATTAGGAGAAGCCAAATGGCCCTCAGCGTTGAAGAAAAAGCTCAGATCGTTGCCGAATACCAGCAAGCCGCCGGCGATACCGGTAGCCCGGAAGTGCAGGTTGCTCTGCTGACCGCCAACATCAACAAGCTGCAAGGCCACTTCAAGGCCAACGAGAAAGACCACCACTCCCGTCGTGGTCTGATCCGTATGGTTAACCAGCGTCGTAAGCTGCTGGACTACCTGAAGGGCAAAGACACCACTCGTTACAGCGCCCTGATCGGTCGCCTGGGCCTGCGTCGCTAATAGCGTCCTGGCCAGTGGTGTGCATGGCGTGTCGCAGTTTTCGGGAGTGCTGCCTGGCAGCATTCGCGTCAGACACGCCACGCGTATCTCCGAGGTTGGCAGCCTGGTTGTGCCGAGCGGTTTACCGCGCGGCGGCCAGGCTCCCAGCCTCGTGTTGTATCTGGACGGTCAATGGGGCCGATTCCCCGTTCTGCCCAAGAATTCGCAAGAACAAGTTCCCCCCAGAGCCACTGAAAAAAGGTAGGAAACCGTGAACCCGGTAATCAAGAAATTCCAGTTCGGTCAGTCGACCGTAACCCTCGAGACGGGCCGCATTGCTCGCCAGGCGACCGGCGCCGTGCTGGTCACCGTCGACAACGACGTCACCGTGCTGGTGACCGTGGTCGGTGCCAAGCAGGCAGATCCAGGCAAGGGCTTCTTCCCGTTGTCCGTCCACTATCAGGAAAAGACCTACGCCGCTGGCAAGATCCCAGGTGGCTTCTTCAAGCGTGAAGGCCGTCCTTCCGAGAAAGAAACCCTGACTTCGCGCCTGATCGACCGCCCGATCCGCCCGCTGTTCCCTGAAGGGTTCATGAACGAAGTGCAGGTTGTCTGCACCGTGGTTTCCACCAGCAAGAAGACCGATCCGGACATCGCTGCGATGATCGGTACCTCGGCTGCCCTGGCCATCTCCGGCATCCCGTTCGAAGGCCCGATCGGCGCAGCCCGCGTTGCTTTCCACGAAAGCACCGGCTACCTGCTGAACCCAACCTACGAGCAACTGGAAGCCTCCAGCCTCGACATGGTCGTGGCCGGTACCGAATCCGCTGTACTGATGGTTGAATCGGAAGCCAAAGAGCTGACCGAAGACCAGATGCTGGGCGCTGTGCTGTTCGCTCACGACGAGTTCCAGGTCGTAATCCAGGCCATCAAGGAATTCGCCGCCGAAGCCGGCAAGCCGACCTGGGACTGGCAGCCAGCCCCCGCCAACACCGAGCTGCTCAACCTGGTGCGCGCCGAGTTCGGCGAGGCCATCTCCCAGGCCTACACCATCACCCTGAAGGCCGATCGCTACAACCGTTTGGGCGAGCTGCGCGACCAGGCCGTCGCCCGTCTGTCCAACGAAGAAACCGGCCCGACCGCCGGCCAGATCAAGGACATCTTCGGCGAGCTGGAATACCGCACCGTCCGCGAGAACATCGTCAACGGCAAGCCACGTATCGACGGTCGTGACACCCGCACCGTGCGCCCGCTGAACATCGAAGTCGGTGTTCTGCCCAAGACCCACGGCTCGGCCCTGTTCACCCGTGGCGAAACCCAGGCCCTGGTCGTCGCGACCCTGGGTACTGCCCGTGATGCCCAGCTGCTGGACACCCTGGAAGGCGAGAAGAAAGACGCCTTCATGCTGCATTACAACTTCCCACCGTTCTCGGTAGGCGAGTGCGGCCGCATGGGCGGCGCTGGCCGTCGTGAAATCGGCCACGGCCGTCTGGCCCGTCGTGGTGTCCAGGCCATGCTGCCGAGCGACAGCGAGTTCCCGTACACCATCCGCGTCGTATCGGAAATCACCGAGTCCAACGGCTCCAGCTCCATGGCGTCGGTCTGCGGTGCCTCCCTGGCACTGATGGACGCAGGCGTACCGATGAAGGCGCCTGTAGCTGGTATCGCCATGGGTCTGGTCAAGGAAGGCGACAAGTTCGCAGTCCTGACCGACATTCTGGGTGACGAAGACCACCTGGGCGACATGGACTTCAAGGTTGCCGGTACCGCCAAGGGCGTTACCGCACTGCAGATGGACATCAAGATCAACGGCATCACCGAAGAGATCATGGAAATCGCCCTGGGCCAGGCCCTGGAAGCGCGCCTGAACATCCTCGGCCAGATGAACCAGATCATTGCCCAGTCACGCAGCGAGCTGTCGGCCAACGCACCGACCATGCTGGCGATGAAGATCGACACCGACAAGATCCGTGACGTCATCGGCAAAGGCGGCGCCACCATCCGTGCCATCTGCGAAGAGACCAAGGCGTCGATCGACATCGAAGACGACGGTTCGATCAAGATCTTCGGCGAGACCAAGGAAGCGGCCGAGGCGGCCAAGCAGCGTATCCTGGGCATCACCGCCGAGGCCGAGATCGGCAAGATCTACGTGGGCAAGGTCGAGCGCATCGTCGACTTCGGCGCCTTCGTCAACATCCTGCCGGGCAAAGACGGTCTGGTGCACATCTCCATGCTCAGCGATGCGCGTGTAGAGAAGGTCACTGACGTTCTGAAAGAAGGTCAGGAAGTCGAAGTGTTGGTACTGGACGTGGACAACCGCGGCCGTATCAAGCTGTCGATCAAGGACGTTGCGGCTGCCAAGGCCTCCGGCGTCTAAGCCTCTTCAGGCGAAGAAAGGACCCAACAGGGTCCTTTTTTTTCGCCTCGATTTTTCCTTGGTCCACTTGCATCTTGCATGCAGGATCTTGCCTGGTCTTGCAAATTGCACGATGGCAATTCGAATCTATTATTTTAAGTATTTGAATTTAAACGGATTTTTTATCGTAAAAAGCTGGCACAGCCCATGCAAAGGTATGTTTACCTGCTGCCAGGAACCACGGCGCAGACCTTTCGAACAACAGGAGTGACTCACATGAAGAAATTCGCCATTGCTGCCGCTACTGCCACCGCCCTGACCCTGACCATGGCTAATGCGGCATTTGCCCAGCAGCCCGCCCAGTCGTCCCCAATGACGCTGGCGGCCGGTGAAGTGACCAAGGCCAAGGAAGAGACGAAAGACACTTGGATCACCACCAAAGTGAAGGCCGACCTGATGACAGAGAAAGGCATCCCTGGCAGCGATATCAAGGTCGAAACCAACAAGGGTGTGGTCTCCCTGTCCTCTGACGTGGCGATTACCGCTTCGCAGAAAGAACAGGCGATCGCCATCGCCAAGGCTATCAAGGGTGTCCAGGCTGTGTCGGCTGACGGCCTGAAAACAGAGTAAGGATTGTTCCGTCGGCCAAAGGGATTTGGCCACCTTTTCATCGAGGGCCGCTGTGCGCCTCTATCGCTGGCATTGACGCGAGCGACAGGGGTGCACAGCGGCCCTCGATTTTCATTCGCCGCCCAGACGCACTGGGTTGAGCGCGATCACATCGCTCTCGAAGCACACCTGCTCGACGATCAGCGGTTCCACCAGTGGACGGCTGTCACGGAAATGCGCGGTTTGGGTGTGGGCCTCGTACGCGGCGTCGTCGCGATAGATCTCATAGAGGTAGATCACCTCCGGATCGAGACGGTCCTGTGACACATCGAACACCAGGCATCCTGGCTCATTGGCCACCGAGGCCGCTGCATTGACCTTGATGGCGTCCAGAAATTGTTCAGCGCTGCCGGGCTTTACACGGGTCTTGATGAATAGGCTGTACACAAAGCGTTCCTTTTGTTTTAAATTTGCTGACAAATTGTATACACAAAAGGAGCCGCGTCCATGTCCGATCTTCCTGCTCGTCCTGGCCGTCTAAATGGTCTGCGTCATCTCGCCCTGCTGGTTCCCAACCTGGAGGAGTGCGAGCGTTTCTACGTCGACCTGCTGGGTATGGAAGTGCTGCACCGTGCTCACGAAGACTTGGTCTACCTGACCTGCGGTAACGACAATTTGTCCTTGGGGCGCGGTGCGGGTGCGGCCAACGGCCTGCAGACCTTGGATCACTATGGCTTCATTGTCGACAGCGTGGAGGAACTGGACGCCTGGTACCTGTACTTCAAGGCTCACGGCGTGACCCTGCTGGA
This sequence comes from Pseudomonas sp. PKS, assembly GCF_051913525.1. Lineage (NCBI taxonomy): Bacteria > Pseudomonadati > Pseudomonadota > Gammaproteobacteria > Pseudomonadales > Pseudomonadaceae > Pseudomonas > Pseudomonas sp. PKS. The sequence continues at coordinate 110,418 of NZ_JBEGDO010000013.1, forward strand.
TCGCCCATTCGATCATGGCGATGGCGCGCGCAGCTTCCATGTGCTCGACCCGGCTGGTAACAAGGTGCAGCCGCTGTATCACCCGGCGGTTTCCGGACAGCGGCTGGTCTGAAGGTAGGGCTTGCGGGTGGCTCCGCTCCTACAGGGCCACTACACCCTCTGTAGGAGCGGGTTTACCCGCGAAGATGACACCGGTGGCCAAGGGCCCCAAAGGTGCCTGTAGGGGCGGGCTACTCGGCATCCAAGTGCAATGGCGTGATGACCCGCCCATCGCTTTCAGCCTGGCCCAGGTTGGTATCGATGAAGTACACCCGGTCGTCTTCCAACTGACCTTTGTCCACCAGGTAGTCCTTGATGCTGCCAGCCCGATCTTGGCCCAACTGACGCAACAGCGCGGTACTTTCAGCCCAGGACTTGATCACCGCATCGTGCAGCTTGGCGGTGCGTTCGTCGCGGCTTAGTTGCTGCCATTCGGCCGGAGGTTGCTGCTTGAGACGAGCGCGGTAGATACCCTCGAGCATCGCCGGTTTGTCACTGTCATCGACCACCAGCATCGATGCATTGGCTGGCACCTTGTCGCCGCGGCGCTGGAGGATCTTGTACCAGGTCGCCTGGTACTCGCGCTCCAGGCGTTGCTTGGCGATCAGCGGGCCATCGCTGCTCTGAGCACTGGTGCCTTCGATTTCCAGGCGCAGTTCCGGGCGCTCCTTGAGCGCACTGGCCAGTTTGTCCAGTGCGGACTGAGCGTCGGCATTGAGGTCGCTGGAGCCTGGCGCGAATGCCACATTACCGAGATCCTCGGCGCCACCGCCGGCAATCAGGCCGCCGATGAACTTGAATGGTGCCTGGGCTGCGCGCAGCACCAGATTGCGCAAGGTTTGCCAGATGATCGGCATGACGCTGAACTGTGGGTTGTTCAGGTCACCGGTCACCGGCAGCTCAATGGAGATCTTGCCTTCGGTATCTTTGAGCAGGGCCACTGCCAGACGGATCGGCAGGTCCACGGCATCGGGGCTGTCGACCTTCTCACCCAGCTGCAGCTGTTCGACCACTACCTTGTTTTCGGCCTTGAGTTGGCCGTTGGTGATCAGGTAGTGCAGGTCCAGGTTCAGCCGGCCTTTACGGATGCGGAAGCCCGCGAACTTGCCGGAATAGGGCGTCAGCGTGGTCAGCTCGACACGTTTGAAGCTGGTGGCGATGTCCAGGCTGGCCAGTGGGTTGAACGGGTTGAGCGCACCTTTGATGGTCACCGGTGCGTAACGATCGACCTTGCCTTTCACATCGACCTTGGCCGGTGCCGGCTTGCGGTTGTCGATGGTGCCGATCTGGCCGTTGAGTTGCTGGATGGCAGTGGCGAAGTTGGGGGTCAGGGTGAGGTCGGCGAAGTTGGCCGAGCCATCGTTGATGTCGATGCCACCGATGCGGATGCCCAGCGGTTTTTCAGTGCTGGCAGTGGCCGGCTTGGTCCGACTGGTTGCGGGCGCGCTGGCCGGTTGGGGGATCAGCAGATCGTCGACGTTGGTGGTGCGGTCTTCATTGATGATGAAGCGTGCATAGGGCTGCAACAGCGTCACCTTGTCGATTGACAGGGCATCGCCATGGATATACGACAGACCGCTCAGATCCAGTTGCTGCCATTTGACGAAGTCCCGGTTCTTGATGGTGTCCAGGGTGTGCAGTTGGCTGACCTGGGCCTTGCCGCCGACGCTGAAGGCCAGTGGTTCGGTACTCTTGAGATCGACCTTCAGGTCGCTGGAAAGCATGCCGCTGCGCAATTCCAGGCGGATGAACGGGCTGATGTAGGCCTGGGCCAGGCGCAAGTCGATGTCACGGGTGCTGACATCGAGCTTGGCGGTGACCGGCGCCAGATTGACTTGGCCGGCCGCCTGCAGCTTGCCTTGCTTGCCGACCCCGGTGTCGAGCTTGAGTGTGAAGGGCGACTGGTTGAGGCTGTCGAAGTTCTGCAGGTCGGCGTTGAGCGGGCCCACATCCAGTGCCACAGGCTCCTTCTGGCTACGGTCGGCCAGGTGTACCTGATAGTTGCGCAGTTGCACATCCTTGAGCAGCACCTGCCAGGGCTTGCTCGGCGTCTTGGCAGCCTTTTCTTCGGCACTCGGCTCGGCAGCGGCAGGTTCGGCTTTTTCCTTCGGGGTGGCCTTGGCCGGCTGACTGGCGAACAGCTTTTGCCAGTCAAGCTGGCCGTCGCGTTCGAGTGCGGCCCAGGTCTCGAGTTTTTCGCTGCGGATCTTGCCGACGGTGACCAGTTGCTTGGCCAGGTCGATGGAGGTCTCGCTGACTTCCAGGCTGGCCAGGCGTGCCAGTTGGCGTCCGTCCGGTGCCTTGATAGCAAAGGGCGCGATGCGCACCGAGGTGTTGTCCAGCAGCAGCTCGGTTTCCTTGGACAGGTTGAGCTTGTAATGGGTGTCCAGGCTCACCACGCCTTCTTCCAGCACGAGGGGCACCGCATCGCGCACGTAGGGCCAAAAGGCTTTCATCTTGCCGTCGGTAACCTTGAGGGTACCTTCGGAGGCGATTGGGGCCAGACTCAGGGTGCCGTTCCAATCGATGCGTCCGCCATTGGGGCCATTGGCCACCAGGGTCATGTCGGCGTTGTCGTCGGGTAGGGTGCTGAGGTTTTTCAGCTCAAGGTTCATCGAGTCGTAAAGAAACTCGATCGGTTCGCTCGGGCGAAGGTCCTCGAAATGCAGGTAGCCTTCGCTGAGCTTGATACTGCCAATGCGCAGTGGGAAGGGGTCGCCTGCCGGTTCTTCGGGCTTGGGTTCGCTGGTGGGCAGCTTGAACAACCGGGTCAGGTTGAGCGTGCCGTCTTTGGCGAACAGCACTTCGTTGCGTGGCTTGTCCAGCTCGACCGCTTCCAGGTGCAAGGCCTTGGTCCACAGGCTGTCCAGCGAGAGATTGGCATAGAGGCGTTCGAAACCCACCTGCTCCTTGCCCGGTTCGCCGATCTGCAGGCCCCAAAGCGTGAGCTCGAGGCTGAACGGGTTGAACTCGATGCGTTGCAGGTGCGCCGGCACCGTGGCGTATTGCGCCAGTTGCTGGTTGGCGATGCGCAGGCCGACACCGGGGATGATGAGAAAGCCAAGCAGGCTGTACAGGGCCACGAGGGCCAGCAGGGCGCCGAAGGCGCGTGTCAATCCTTTGGGCATGTAAGACGTCATCTGTCTGAAGCGGGGTGCCTTGGAGTATGGCACGTTAAAACGGTTCCGACGAAACGACCAAAAACCTTACTCGATTCCCATGCGTCGTCTTGCCCGGTGTGCCGAGCCGTTGCGCATTGCCCAGCGCAACACCGGTGCGATGCGATTGATGCCCAGGCGGATCATGTGCTGTTGAAGAGGGTTCTGGTGCAGGTCGAGCATGTCGCGGGCCCAGTCCGGCAGCAGGTCGATGCCGGCATTGAGCATCAATTTGCCGACCGGTTGCGCCATGCGGCTGGGGGCAGGGGCATCGAGCAGGATATCCACCACCCCATGGCTACGCGCGTCGCACAACAGCTGTGGGCGCATGCGTTGCAAGTAGTCTTCGACCGCCTGACATGAGCGCGGCACATCGCGTGCGCCCAAGCGTTCGGCGATCAGGGCGATCTCGTTGTAGTAGGCATCCTGGGCCTCGCGGCTGAGACGGGGGTTGCGGTAGCGCAGATGGGCGGCCAGGAAGCTGCTGACCTCGGCGACATGGACCCAGGTCAGCAAATCGGGGTCGCTGGCGGCATAGGGGCGCCCGTCGGGGGCGGTGCCGACCACCTTGAGGTGGATGGTGCGGACCTTTTCGATCAGCCATTCGGCATCGCGGGTCGAGCCGAACGTGGTGCCGGATATGAACTGGCTGGTGCGGCGCAGGCGACCGAGCAGGTCCTGGCGGAAGTTGGAGTGATCCCAAACCCCGGCCAGGGCCAAAGGGTGCAGCAGTTGCAGCATCAGGGCGCTGATACCGCCGACCAGCATGCTGGGAAAGTCGCCGTGCACCTGCCAACTGATGCTCTGCGGGCCGAACAGACCCGGGTCACCTTTGGGGGATTCCAGGTCGAGCTGGCCGAGGGCCAGCCCGGTGAGGCTCATGACCTGGGTTTCGATGCGGCGGCGTAAGGCTTCCATGGCGGTCCCGCAGGCCGCCATGGGCGGCCGTCTATTGATTGAGGCGGTTGTCGATCAAGCCCTGGACCACGCTCGGGTCGGCCAGGGTTGAGGTATCGCCCAGATTGTCCAGCTCGTTGCAGGCGATCTTGCGCAGTATACGCCGCATGATCTTGCCCGAGCGGGTCTTGGGCAATGCGGGCGCCCACTGGATGAGCTCGGGTTTGGCGAAGCTGCCGATCTCCTTGCTGACCAACGCCAGCAACGCGTTCTTGAGCGCGTCGTCCGGGGTGACGCCGTTCATGGGCGTGATGAAGGCATAGATGCCCTGGCCCTTGAGGTCGTGCGGGTAGCCGACCACAGCGGCCTCGGCGATGCTGTCGTGCAGCACCAGGGCGCTTTCCACTTCGGCGGTGCCGATGCGGTGGCCGGAAACGTTGATCACATCGTCGACGCGCCCGGTGATCCAGTAATCGCCATCGGCATCGCGGCGGGCGCCGTCACCGGTGAAGTAGTAGCCGGGCATGGGCTTGAAGTAGGTGTCGACCATGCGCTGAGGGTCGCCATAGACACTGCGGATCTGTCCGGGCCAACTGGCCTTGATCACCAGCAGGCCAGCGCCTGGGCCTTCGATGACCTTGCCTTTCTCGTCCAGCAGCACCGGTTGCACGCCAAACAAGGGTTGCGTGGCGCAGCCCGGCTTGAGGTGGGTGTTGCCCGGCAGCGGGCTGAGCATGATGCCCCCGGTCTCGGTCTGCCACCAGGTATCGACGATGGGGCAGCGCTTTTGGCCCACCGCCTCGAAGTACCATTCCCAGGCTTCCGGGTTGATCGGCTCGCCCACGCTGCCTAGCAGGCGCAGGCTTTGTCGGGAGGTGCTCTGCAGGGGCGCCGAACCTTCGCGCATCAGTGCGCGCAGGGCGGTGGGAGCTGTGTAGAAGATGTTCACCTGATGCTTGTCGACCACCTGCCAGAAGCGCGAGCTGTCCGGGTAATTGGGCACGCCTTCGAACATCAGTGAGATGGCGCCATTGGCCAGGGGGCCGTAGACGATGTAGCTGTGGCCAGTGACCCAGCCGACATCGGCGGTGCACCAGAAGACCTCGCCATCACGATAGTCGAACACCACTTTGAAGGTCAGGGTGGCCTGCAGCAGGTAACCGGCGGTGGTGTGCAGCACGCCCTTGGGCTTGCCGGTACTGCCGGAGGTGTAGAGGATGAACAGTGGATCTTCGGCCTCCATGGCCTCGGGCGGGCAGTCGTCACCGGCCTGTTCCGTGGCCTCGTGATACCAGAGATCACGGCCCTCGCGCCAGGCGATATCGGCCCCGGTGCGGCGTACCACCAGCACGCTGCTGACCGCCGGGCAACTGGCCAGGGCCTTGTCGACGTTCTGCTTGAGCGCAATGCGCTTGGCGCCGCGAACCCCTTCGTCCGCGGTGATCACGGTGCGGCAGTCCGCGTCGAGAATGCGATCACGCAGGGCATCGGGTGAGAAACCGCCAAACACGACCGAGTGAATGGCGCCGATGCGGGTGCAGGCGAGCATGGCGTAGGCCGCCTCAGGGATCATCGGCATGTAGATGCACACACGATCGCCTTTCTTCACCCCACGGGCCTTCAAGGCATTGGCGAGACGGCAGACCTGGCGGTGCAGCTCGTGGTAAGTGATGGCCTTGGTGTCTTTGGGATCGTCACCTTCCCACAGCAATGCCGTCTGCTGGCCGCGGGTGGCCAGGTGGCGGTCGATGCAGTTGTAGCTGACGTTCAACTGGCCCCCATCGAACCAGCGCGCCTTGCCGGTCTTCAAATCGCATTGCTGCACACTCGACCAAGGCTTGATCCAGTCCAGGCGCTTGGCCTGTTCGGCCCAGAAGGTATCGGGGTCTTCGACCGACTGGCGGTAAAGGCACTGGTAGTCGTCGGGGGAAAGGGCGGCGGACTGGCTGACGGCCAGGGCCTGGGGGTAGTTGCGGATATCGAACATGGCGGGTTGTCCTGCTCTTGTGAGGGGCGATGGACTGCGGCGGCTATTCGATGGACAGTGTAGAAGGTAGGGGTGTTCCCTGAAGGGCTTCCCCGGCGATTGAGTTGCGTTGTCAGCACTTAGCTATGTGGCTTTAGCCGCGAAGCAGGCGACTCGGTGCATGGCACCGGCTGTGCCGGTGTTCGCGGCTAAAGCCGCTCCCACAGGGCTCTGTGCACATCAGCCAGTGATGTGCAGAGCCGTGAGAGCGGCCGTGTATCAACCGCGGTGACGACCGCGGAAGTAGTTGATCAGGCCTTGGGTGGAACCATCTTCAGCGCTGTCTTCCAGGCTGCCGACCAGGCGTTGATACACGCCCTTGCCCAACTCCTTGCCCAACTCCACGCCCCACTGGTCGAAGGCGTTGATGCCCCAGATTACGCTCTGCACAAATACCTTGTGTTCGTACATGGCCACCAGCGCGCCGAGGCGACGGGGGCTGATGCGCTCTACCACGAGGGTGTTGCTCGGGCGGTTGCCGGGAATCACTTTGTGTGGTGCCAGCTTCTCGATGTCCGCTTCATTCAGGCCTTTGGCGCGCAGTTCGGTCTCGGCTTCCTCACGGGTCTTGCCGAGCATCAGCGCCTGGCTCTGGGACAGGCAGTTGGCGTACAGCCACTGGTGGTGGTCGGCCACCGGGTTGAAGCTCACCACCGGGACGATGAAGTCGGCCGGGATCAATTGAGTGCCCTGGTGCAACAGCTGGTGGTAGGCGTGCTGGCCGTTGCAGCCGACGCCGCCCCAGATCACCGGGCCGGTATCGGTTTTCACCGGGGTGCCGTCCTGCAGGACGCTCTTGCCGTTGGATTCCATGTCCAACTGCTGGAGGTGTTTGGTGATGTTGCGCAGGTAATGGTCGTACGGCAGGATCGCATGGCTCTGGGCGCCCCAGAAATTGCCGTACCAGACGCCCAGCAGGGCCAGCAGCACGGGCATGTTCTTCTCGAACGGCGTGTTCTGGAAGTGCTGGTCCATGGTGTAGGCACCGGACAGCAGTTCCTTGAAGTTGGCGGTGCCGATGGCCAGGGCGATCGGCAGACCGATGGCCGACCACAGCGAGTAGCGCCCTCCCACCCAGTCCCACATCGGGAAGATGTTCTCTTCGCGCATACCGAAGGCCACGGCGGCGGCCTTGTTGCTCGATACCGCGATGAAGTGGCGGTACAACTCAGCCTCGGAACCGCCCTGCGCCAGGTACCAGGTACGCGCAGCGGTAGCGTTCTTCAGGGTTTCGAGGGTGTTGAACGATTTGGACGAGACGATGAACAGGGTGGTCTCGGCGCGCAGATTGGCCGATAGCTCGTGGAACTCGCTGCCGTCGATGTTCGCCAGGTAGTGGCAGCGTACGCCACGCTGGGCGTAGGGCAGCAAGGCTTCGGAGACCAGCTCCGGCCCCAGGAAGGAGCCGCCGATACCGATGTTCACCACGTCGGTGATGGGCTTTTCGCTGTAGCCGCGCCACAGGCCGTCATGGATACGTCCCACCAGTTCGGTGATCTGGTTGAGGACCTTGTGTACTTCCGGCATCACATTGACGCCATTGACACTGAGCTTGTCGCCCACCGGGCGACGCAAGGCGGTGTGCAGGACCGGACGACCTTCGGAGGCGTTGATGATCTCGCCGCTGAACATCGACTTGATGGCGTCTGCCAGACCGACCTCGTTGGCCAGGTTTACCAACAGGTCGCGGGTCTGCTCGGTGATCAGGTTTTTCGAGTAGTCGAGGAACAGGCCGCAGCTGCTGAGGGAAAACTGATCGAAGCGCTTGGGATCGGCTGCGAAGGCTTCGCGCATGCTGAAACCCTGCATGGCGTCGCGGTGTTGCTGGAGCGCCTGCCAGGCGGGCAGCGCCGTCACATCGTGGGGGGTACGGTAATACGCCATTGCGGATGCTTTCCTTGGTGCGTGATGGGCCTTGGACAACAGACAGTTGCTGGCAGTTGCAGGCTGGCCATCATTATAGGCATTGGCTGTCAGGAAGGAATGGGGGGCATTGCGCCCCCCTCATAAGCTCCCGCCGCTTGGGTGTAGGCGCTGGCGAAGCCTGCGATGGGCTGCGAAGCAGCCCCGGGTGTCACGCGGTCTTTTCGTCCAGGTGCAGGTAAAGGTTGTCGATCAAGCGGGTAGTGCCCATGTAGGCCGCCGCCAGGATCACCAGATCGCGGTCATCGATCATCGCCGGGCGCAAGGTCACGGCGTGGCGCACTTCCAGGTAGTCGGGGCGGAACCCCGCGGCTACCAGTTGCGCCTGGCCCTCGGCAATCAGAGCGGGATAGTCGCGCTGGCCCTTGGTAATGGCCTCGGCCATGGTCCTCAAGGTGCGGTACAGCGCAGGCGCCGCAGCGCGCTGCTCCGGGCTCAGGTAACCGTTGCGCGACGACAGCGCCAGGCCGTCCTCGGCGCGCACGGTGGGTTCGCCGATGATCTGGATCGGCATGTTCAGGTCACGCACCATGGCGCGGATCACCGCCAGCTGCTGGAAGTCCTTTTCGCCGAACACTGCCAGGTCGGGCTGGACCATGTTGAACAGCTTGCTGACCACAGTGGCGACGCCTTCGAAGTGGCCGGGGCGGCTGGCGCCGCACAGCCCTTCGGACAGCTGCGGCACGCTGACGCGCGTCTGCACCGCCATACCGTCGGGGTACATCTCCTCGACGGTGGGAGCGAACAGCAGGTGACACCCAGCTTCGAGCAAGCGCTCTTGGTCGGCGGCGAGGGTACGGGGATATTTGTCCAGGTCTTCGCCGGCGCCAAACTGCAGCGGGTTGACGAAGATGCTCGCGACCACGAAATCGGCACGTTGTGCGGCTTTGGTCACCAGCGCGGCATGGCCACTGTGCAGGTTGCCCATGGTCGGCACGAAGCCGATCCGCTTGCCTTCGCCGCGGGCGCGTGCCACGGCGGCGCGCAGTTCTCGGACAGTCTTGACTGTATTCATGCGCTGAACCCGTGTTCGCTGGCTGGGAAGCTGACTGCCTTGACCGCCGCCACGTAGGCCGCCAGGGCGCTGTGGATATCCGGCTGGCCTTCCATGAAGTTCTTCACGAACTTGGGTACACGCCCGCTCAGCGACAGGCCGAGCATGTCATGCAGGACCAGCACCTGACCGTCGGTGGCGCTGCCGGCACCGATGCCGATGACCGGGATGCTGACCGCCTGGGTGATCTCGGCGGCCAGGTCACTGGGCACGCACTCGAGCAGCAGCATGGCCGCACCGGCTTGTTCCAAGGCGATGGCGTCTGCACGCATTTGCCGGGCCTGGGCTTCCTGGCGGCCCTGCACCTTGTAGCCGCCCAGCACATTGACGGTCTGTGGGGTCAGGCCCATGTGCGCGCATACCGGCACGCCGCGTTCGGCCAGTAGGCGGATGGTCTCGGCCAGCCAGGCGGCGCCCTCGAGCTTGATCATGTGGGCGCCGGCCTGCATCAGGGTGGCGCAGTTGGAGAAGGCCTGCTCAGGTGTGGCGTGGGCCATGAACGGCAGGTCGGCGAGGATCAGGGCGCCCTCGTTGCCACGCTTGACGCAGGCAGTGTGGTAGGCCATTTCGGCGGTCGTGACCGGCAGGGTACTGTCATGGCCCTGCAGGACCATGCCCAGGGAGTCACCCACCAACAGTATTTCCACGCCGGCTGCGCAGGCGGCCTTGGCGAAGGTCGCGTCGTAGCACGTCAGCATGGCGATTTTCTCACCCTTGGCCTTGAGGCCGTGCAGGGTGGTCAGGGTTACTTCAGGCATGTAGGAAATCCTCGTTCAGGCGCTGTGAAAAACGACTGCGTACAACGCGTGTAATCATCTTCCGGAGCGGCACATCATCGTGTGTGATGTTCGGGCACAGGTCCGTCCGAGCCTAAATAGGTAAAAAGGCGGCACTTTGGTGCCACGGGACGCCTATAGTCGTGAGCGAGGGGGGGGAAGTCAATCACCCTGTTACCGCATTGTTACGATCAGGGTGTTACTGGCGTTACCGTTGTCCGAAACGCCCGGATTACAGGCGTTCCAGACCCACGAAGGGGCAGGCATCGAGCAATTGCGCGAGGCTACGGCCGTCGGCAAGGTGGAAATCGGCGGGTACCAGCTCGGCCAGGGGATAAAGCACGAAAGGGCGCGCCTGCATGTGGTAGTGCGGGACTTTGAGGCGTGGCACGTCGATGACCTGGTCGCCGAACAACAGGACGTCCAGGTCGAGGGTGCGTGGGCCCCAACGTTCCTTGCGCTCGCGGCCTTGGTCAAGCTCGATGGCCTGCAGTGCGTCGAGCAGCGCCAGTGGCGCGAGATGGGTGTCCACGGCGGCCACGGCATTGGTATAGCGCGGTTGGCCGGGGAGCAGGGAGTCGCTGGTATAGAAAGCCGAGGTCGCTGCCAGGCGGGTACCTTCGACATTGTCCAGCGCCTGCAGGGCGCTTCGCAGTTGTTCGGCGGGCTCGGCCAGGTTGCTGCCCAGGCCGATGTAGGCGCGGGTCGTCATGTTCAATCCCAGTTTTCGTCGCCGCTGCGCTTGCGTTTGCTGCCACTGCGCTTGCGTTTGCGTGGCGCGGCTCCCGCACCGTCGTCGCGGCTGCCCAGGTCACGGATCATGTCGCGACGTTCGCTGTCGTTGGCGTCCTGATAGTCGGTCCACCACTGGCCCAGATCGTCGGTTTCCTCGCCGGCGCTTTCGCGCAGTAGCAGGAAGTCGTAGCCAGCTCGGAAGCGTGGGTTGTCGAGCATCATATCGGCGCGCTTGCCACTGCGGCGTGGCAGACGCTCCTGCATGTCCCAGATCTCACGGATCGGCAGGGTGAAACGCTTAGGAATCGCGATGCGTGCGCACTGTTCGGCGATCAGGTCGTGGGCGGCGTTGTTCATGGCCGGAATCGGCGGCACACCTTGGCTTTGCAGGTACAGGGCGCGGCCCGGCAGTGCAGGCCAGAGCAGGGCGGCGAACAGGAAGGCCGGGGTGACCGGCTTGCCTTGCTTGACCCGCAGGTCGGTATTGGCCAGCGCCTGGCTGATCAGGGTGTGGGTGTAGGTCGGGCGTTCTTCCAGCGCGTGGGCGCTGGCTGGGAACAGCGGGTCGAACAGCTGCAGGTCGACCAGCATCTCGAAGGTGATTGCGCCTTGGCCGGAAAGGAACAGCTTGAGGCTCTCTTCGAACAGGCGCGCTGGCGGGATCTCCCGCAGCAGCGGTGCCAGCTCGCGGATCGGCTGTACGGTGTGCTTTTCGATGCCGAAGTCGAGCTTGGCGGCAAAGCGCACGGCACGCAGCATGCGCACAGGGTCTTCCTGGTAGCGCTGGGTAGGGTCACCGATCAGGCGCAGCAGGCGGTTGCGGATATCGTGCACGCCATTGGCATAGTCGAGGATGCGCTCGCTGACCGGATCGTAGTACAGCGCGTTGATGGTGAAGTCGCGACGCTGGGCGTCATCTTCCAAGGTGCCGTAAACGTTGTCGCGCAGAATGCGCCCGCTGGCATTGTGCGACGAGCGGTGGCTATCGCCCTGGTCTTCCTCGGAATGATGGGCACGGAAAGTGGCGACTTCGATGATCTCACGGCCGAAATGCACGTGGACCAGCTTGAAGCGGCGGCCAATGATTCGAGCGTTGCGAAACTCCGCACGGACTTGCTCGGGAGTGGCACTGGTGGCGACGTCGAAATCCTTGGGGTTGATACCCAGGAGCAGGTCGCGGACACAGCCGCCGACCAGATAGGCCTGGTAACCGGCGCTTTGCAGGCGCTCGACGATACTCACCGCGTGGCGGCTGAACTGGCTGCGTTGCAGCGAGTGCTGGCTCTTGTTGATCACTTCAGGCGTGGTGCGCCTGTGGTGTTGACCACGGATAGGAGGACGGAACGACTGGAACAGCTTCTTCAGCATGGGATGCACTGTTTGAAGGAATGTTCGGCCAAGAATAGGAGAATGGCCGCATGATGGGCGGGGATTCTAGCATTTACTCGGGGAATGGTGTAGGCGCTGCTTGGGGGTGATGCTGGAGGGGGAGAAACGACATGGGGAGCCGAAGCTCCCCAGGAAAGTCGTTGCGTGCTCTTATTGTTTTTTTGCCGGGCTTTTTGTTTTTGTTGATGCCCTGTCCACAAATCTCAAAGCTTGTGGACGACCCCCAACCCGGGGGTGAAGAGCAAACGGATTGCTTTGGTCGCTGATGTTATGCTGATCATTCGATCCAACCAGTTCAGGCGCTGCTTTTTAGTGCAGTTTTTGTTGTTCTCTGCCTGGCTGTGGGGCAAGCCCCAAACACAACTCCTCTCCAAAAGAATCAGTTAGCTGCGCCTCCGCCGTCTTGTTTTTATTGTGCGTGAGCCGTTTCGTCTTGTTCTTATTCTGGATTGCAGTGCTTGTTATTGTTCTTGTACCAGACATATAGCAGGTGCCGTGCCAACTTTGCTAAACCCAATAAAATCAAGGCCTTGCGGGTTCTGTGCTTCGGGCGCCAGGCAGAAAATGTCGCAATTTCGTTACCGTACGCCTCGGCCAATGTTACGCCTGGGCGGGTGGGGTAACAGATTCCTTGGGCAACTGCGCTGTTACCGGGGAACACCGGCACGCCGGTGCCAGGCGCCGGCTGGGATTCGTTGCGGCTAAACCGCTCCCGCAGGGTTCTCTGGCGCTCTCGGCAACACGCTGTACCTGGAGAAACCGGTTCACCCGCGAATGGGCCGGCGCGAGCAACACAAGACAGTGCTCCCCGCGGCTGTGTGGCGTTTTAGATAAGGGACGAGGGGCAGGAGAAGAGCTCTTCTGCCCCTATAGCGGTGAGGGGCGGGATCAATTGTCGCTGGTGGCGTTGCTCTTGCGCCGGGGAATACCCAGGCGTTGACGTCGTTCCCACAGGCATTTGCGGCTGACGCCCAGCTTGCGGGCCAGTTCGGTCTCTGTCATGTGATCCTGGTGCTCGAGGACGAAATGCTGGAAGTAATCTTCCAGGGACAAGTCCTCGGTCGGTTCATGGCTGGCGTTGTTGGCACTGGCGCCGGCCACGACCGGAGCGGTGTCGAACGGCTCTTCGTCCTCCAGGCCACTCAGCTCGATGTCGATGCCCAGCAGATCAGCGGAGATCTCCGCGCTCTCGCTGAGAATCACTGCGCGCTCCACGGCGTTTTCCAGTTCGCGTACGTTGCCTGGCCAGCTGTAATGACGGATCGCTTGCTCGGCCTCGGCGGAGAAGTGCAGGTCGTCTCGGCCGATGCGGGCGCTCTGGCGGGCCAGGAAGGCATCGGCGATTTCGTTGACGTCGCTGCCGCGCTCGCGCAGGGCCGGAAGCTTCAGGGCGATCACGTGCAGGCGGTAATAAAGGTCTTCGCGGAACTGCCCGGCCTTGGCCAGGTTCTTCAGGTCGCGATGGGTCGCGGCGATCAGACGGACATCGACCTTCTGCGATTGCACCGAGCCGACCCGGCGAATCTCGCCTTCCTGCAGCACACGCAGCAGTCGGGCCTGGGCTTCGAGTGGCAGCTCGCCGATTTCATCGAGGAACAGCGTACCGCCGTCGGCCGCTTCGACAAGACCGGCACGGCCGGCGCTGGCACCTGTGAACGCGCCTTTCTCGTGGCCGAACAGTTCGGACTCGATCAGGGTTTCCGGGATGGCCGCGCAGTTCACCGAGATCATCGGGGCCTTGGCGCGACGCGACAGGTTGTGCAGGGCGCGGGCGACCAGCTCCTTGCCGGTGCCGGATTCACCCTGGATCAGGACATTGGAGTCGGTAGGCGCGACCTTGCGGATCTTGCCGAACATGTCCTGCATCGGTGGGCACGAGCCAATGATGCCGATCTCGCCGTTGGCCGAGGCCGGGCTGGCTTTGTCGGCGGCGACTGCCTTGCCGTTGGCGCGCGGCTCGGCGGCACTGACAGCGGCAGGTGCCGGGGCGTTCTGCCGGTCGCGCAGGATGCGCGCCACAGCCTGGAGCATCTCGTCGTGATCGAAGGGCTTGGCGATGTAGTCCACCGCGCCCATTTTCATCGAATCGACTGCCGAGCGCAGGCTGGCATAGCTGGTCATGATCAGCACCGGTGTGCCCTGGCCGAGCTTGATCAACTCGGTGCCCGGGGCGCCGGGCAGGCGCAGGTCGCTGACGATCAGGTCGAAGGTGGCAATGCTGAAGCGTTCCTGGGCTTCCTGCACCGAGCCGGCTTCGCTGACTTGGTACTGGTTCCGCTCGAGCAGTCGACGCAAGGCCGAGCGGATGATGGTTTCGTCTTCGACGATCAGAATGTGCGGCATTGATTCAATTCTCTCGACGGTCTCGAATTTCAGGGGACGTCGCTACGACATGCCTTGGCAGGGTCACGCGGATCCGGGTACCACGTTGGCGTTCGATATCGGCCGGGCTGTCGATGGTGATTTGCCCATAATGCTCTTCCACGATGGAATAGACCAGAGCAAGCCCCAGTCCAGTGCCTTCGCCTGGGTCCTTGGTGGTGAAGAAGGGCTCGAACAGCCGGTCCATGATGTTTTTCGGGATTCCGCTGCCTTCGTCCTCGACGATCAGGTCGACAGTGTGCTCACACACAGCGCTGCGCACACGCACGGCGCTGCCGGGCGGGGAGGCGTCGCGGGCGTTGGAAAGCAGGTTGATCAGCACCTGGGCCAGACGCTGGGGATCACCCTCGGCCCAGTGATCCGGGTCGCAGAGGTTGAAGAACTGTACTTCGAAATTGCGCCGGTTCAACGCCAGCAGACCAATGGCATCTTGTGCGACTTCGGCCAGGCACACCGGCTCCTCGCTGTTCTGGTGGCTGCCGCCGGCATGGGCGAAGCTCATCAGCGACTGGACGATGCGCGAAACGCGTTTGGTCTGTTCGATGATCTGGCTGGAAAGCTCGATGATCTCGACATCGTCTTCACGCTCTTCGCGCAGGTTCTGCGCAAGGCAGGCGATGCCGGTGATGGGGTTGCCGATCTCATGGGCCACACCCGCAGCCAGGCGGCCGATGCTCGCCAGGCGCTCGGAGTGCACCAGTTTGTCTTCCAGGGCCTGGGTTTCGGTCAGGTCCTCGACCAGCAGCACCAGGCCGCTGTTGCCCGGTGCCAAGGGCTCGGCGATGGCAGCTTTATGCAGGTTGAGCCAGCGGGTCTGTCCGTCCAGGGCCAGGCGCTGCTTGTGCAGGTGTTCGTCGGGGATGTTGATGAAGTTCTGCAACAGGCCGCGCCAAGGCTCGCTGACAGTGACCAGGCGTGAGCCGACCACGTGCATGGCGGCCACGCCGGTCAGCTCTTCCATGGCCTTGTTCCACATCAGGATCTCCTGGTCCTTGGCCAGGGAGCACACGCCCATGGGTAGTTCCTGCAGCGTCTGGCGGTGGTAGCGGCGCAGGGCATCGAGCTCGGCGGCAAGGCCGGTCAGGCGCGAGTGGTAGTCTTCCAGGCGGCTTTCGATGAAGTGGATGTCTTCGGTGACGTAGTTCTCGTTGCCTGATTTGTAGGGCAGGAAGGTCTCGACCATGTCCTGGGCCACGCTCGGCCCCATCAGGCCCGACAGGTTGGCCTCGATGCGGTCGCGCAGGCGGCGTAGGGCATAGGGGCGGCGCTCGTCGAAGGGCAGGTAGAGGTCACGCAGGGCCTGTTCGACTTCCTTCTGCGCGGCCTTGGCGCCCAGGGGCTTGGCCAGCTGGGTGGCGAACTCCTGGGGCGAGGCGGCATGCAGCTCGCGCCGTTGCGGACGACGCACGTTGTCCACGGCGCAGGCCTCGGCGGCGCTGACTTCTTCGCTGCTGGCGTTGGTGAACAGCGAGATCAGGGTGAACAGCAGGACGTTGGCGGCCAGCGAGCCGATGGCCGCCATGTGCCAGCTGGTGTCGTCCAGCACGTAGATCATGTCCAGCAGCGGGATATAGAAGCCCTGCAGATTGCCCAGCAGCGGCAGCAGCATGGTCACCATCCATACCGCGATGCCCGCCATCAGGCCAGCGATGAAGCCGCGGCGGTTGGCGGTCGGCCAGTACAGTACCGAGAGCACGCCCGGCAGGAACTGCAAGGTGGCGACGAAAGCGACGATGCCCAGGTTGGCCAGGCTCTGGTGATTGTTCTGGGTCAGGTAGAAGACAAAACCGGCGGTGATGATGGCGACGATCAGGGCGCGGCGGGTCCACTTCAGCCAGCGGTAGATGTTGCCCTCGGCCGGCGGTTGGTAGAGCGGCAGCACCAAGTGGTTGAGGGCCATGCCCGAGAGGGCCAGGGTGGTGACGATGATCAGCCCGCTGGCGGCAGAGAGGCCGCCCACATAGGCGAGCAGGGCCAGCGCTGGGTTGTCGGCGGCGATGCCCAGGCCCAGGGTGAAGTACTCTGGGTTGGTACTGGCCCCCAGGCGCAGGCCGGCCCAGAGCACCAGCGGCACGGCTAGGCTCATCAGCAGCAGGAACAGCGGCAGGCCCCAGCTGGCGCTGACCAGCGAGCGCGGGTTGAGGTTTTCGGTGAAGGCCATGTGGTACATGTGCGGCATGACAATGGCCGAGGCGAAGAACACCAGCAGCAGGGTTCGCCACGGACCTTCCTGCAGCGGCGTGTGCAGTGCGGCCAGCGCGGTCTGGTTCTGCAGCAGCCAGACCTCCAGCTGGTGCGGGCCGCCGAATACGCCATACAGCGCATACAGACCGATACCGCCCAGGGCCAGCAGTTTGATCACCGATTCGAAGGCGATGGCAAACACCAGGCCTTCGTGTTTTTCACGCGTGGCGATGTGGCGCGAGCCGAAGAAGATCGTGAACAGGATGATCAACACGCAGAAAGCGAAGGCTACCCGGGCCTTGACCGGCTCGCCGGTGAGGATGCTGATCGAGTCGGCCACTGCCTGGATCTGCAGGGCCAGCAGGGGCAGCACACCGATCAACATGAAGATGGTGGTCAGCGCGCCGGCCCAAGTGCTACGAAAGCGAAACGCCAGCAAGTCGGCCAGCGAAGAGAGCTGGTAGGTGCGGGTGATCTTGAGAATGGGATAGAGCAGCACCGGCGCCAGCAGGAAGGCCCCGGATACACCCAGGTAACAGGCCAGGAAACCATAGCCGTACTGGTAGGCCAGGCCCACCGAGCCATAGAAGGCCCAGGCACTGGCATAGACGCCCAGGGACAGGGTGTAGGTCAGCGGGTGGCGGATGATCGAACGCGGGATCAGCCCACGCTCGCTGATCCAGGCCACACCGAACAGCACCAGCAGGTAGGCGGCGCTGATCAGGATCATCTGGGTCAGGCTAAAGCTCATCGGCATCTCGTTGGCTCTGCAAAATGAAGGTGACGACGATGAGGATCAGCCAGAGCAGGTAGGGGCGGTACCAGGCACCGGTTGGCTCGATCCACCAGTCCATGATGGCCGGGGAAAACAGGTAGATCCCCACGACCAGAAGCAGGACCAAACGATAGATGTACATGCTGGCCTCGAAGGTTGGGCGCTGCGGGCTTGGACTTATTATTGGCGCAAATGGCTGGGGCGATGCTAGCGGGATTCATCCTCGCTCGGCAACAATTTGAATTTATTGGGTTTTTGCGCCGCTGTTGTTAAAGCGGGCCTGCGCGAATGCCTGATTCAGTGCAGGTCAGCCTCCGGCACCGTCAACTGGTGGGCAATCGCCTCGGGGCGCCACTGCTGCCGTGCGATCGACAGCACCTCGGCGGGGCTGGCGCTCTCCATCCCGGGCTCAGTGGCCTGGCCCAGGGCTCGCAGGGCGCGCAACAACAAGGGGGTGGCCTGGTCGGCCGCCAGTGGCGGAGAGCGATAGGATTTGCCCAGCTTGTGGCCGTCCGGCTGGGTGATCAGCGGGATGTGCAGGTAGCGTGGCTGGGAGAAGCCCAGTAGTTCCTGCAGGTAGAGCTGGCGCGGCGTGTTGTCCAGCAGGTCGGCGCCTCGCACGATATCGGTGACGCCTTGCCAGGCATCGTCCAGCACCACCGCCAATTGGTAGGCGTAGAGCCCGTCCCGGCGCTGGATGACGAAATCGCCCACCTCACGTCCCAGGTGTTGCTCGAACCCCCCTTGGACGCGATCGGTGAAGCGGTAGATCAATTCCGGCACCCGCAGGCGGATCGCCGCGCCTTCGCGGGCATGTCCGGCGTTTCGGCACAGCCCCGGATACACCCCGCCATAACCTTCCAGCTGTTTGCGCGAGCACGTGCAGGCATAGGCCAGGCCCATGCGCAACAGACGCTCGACCACCTCGGCGTAGGCTTCGTGGCGCTGGCTTTGGTAGACGACTTCGCCGTCCCATTCCAGGCCGTAACGCTCCAGGGTCTGCAGGATGGCATCCCGGGCACCGGGCATTTCCCGAGGCGGGTCGGTGTCCTCCATGCGCAACAACCAGCGCCCGCCAACCGCGCGGGCATCGAGCCAGGAGGCGAGCGCCGCGACGAGCGATCCGAAGTGCAGAAATCCGCTGGGGGTGGGGGCGAAGCGCCCGATGTAGCTGGAGTCGTTCATGGGTTTGCAGGCTATATAAATGAAACGGGGCGCCTCGAGCGCCCCGTTCAGGTGGGAATCAGGTCAGGCCTTGCCGACCTGCTTTTCCTTCTTCTCTGCCAGTTCCTTGCAGTCGAAGCACAGGTCGGCGGTTGGGCGCGCCTCCAAGCGACGCAGGCCGATCTCGACGCCGCAGGCTTCGCACCAGCCGTACTCTTCGTCCTGGATCGATTGCAGGGTCTTGTCGATCTTCTTGATCAGCTTGCGTTCACGATCCCGGTTGCGCAGTTCCAGGGCGAATTCTTCTTCCTGGCTGGCACGGTCGGCAGGGTCTGGGAAGTTGGCTGCTTCATCCTTCATGTGGTCTACGGTCCGATCCACACTGGTCATCAGCTCTTGCTTCCAGGCACTGAGGAGTTTGGTGAAATGCTTGCGCATGGGTTCACCCATGTACTCTTCGCCCGGCGTTTCCTTATAGGGTTCGACACCGTACATGGACTGACCGGCTTTTTGCTTTTCTACGGTGGACATGAATAGACCGCCTCTCACTCATCTGATCCAATGCGCAGGCTGCTCCATCTCCGGCACCCGCCGGCCCTGCGACTGCGAGCCGCCGAACTTACCAGATAGATCGGGGGTGCGCTACCCCGCCCGATCCTAGGAGTTGACAGCGGCGCGAGCCGCACGTTCGATGCGGCGCAGGGGTAGAATCACCAGTTTAGACCCAATTGAGAGAAGGCCCATGGCTCAGCCCCACAGTGCGCGTAGTCGCGCTATCGAACCCTTCCACGTCATGGCATTGCTGGCACGCGCCAACGAGTTGCAGGCGGCTGGCCATGACGTCATCCACCTGGAGATCGGCGAGCCGGACTTCACCACCGCCGAGCCCATTGTGGCGGCAGGCCAGGCGGCGCTGGCCGCTGGCCACACGCGCTATACCGCGGCACGTGGCCTGCCGGCTCTACGCGAGGCAATCGCAGGTTTCTACGACCAGCGCTACGGGGTCAGTGTCGACCCTGAGCGGATCCTCATCACGCCCGGCGGCTCCGGTGCCTTGCTGCTGGCCAGCAGCCTGTTGGTCGATCCAGGCAAGCACTGGCTGCTGGCCGACCCCGGCTACCCGTGCAACCGCCATTTCCTGCGGCTGGTCGAAGGCGGGGCGCAACTGGTGCCGGTAGGGCCGGAGGTCAACTACCAATTGACGGCCGACCTGGTCGATCGCTACTGGGACAAGGACACTGTCGGTGCCTTGGTGGCCTCGCCCGCCAACCCTACGGGCACGGTGCTCGACCGTGACGAGCTGGCCAGCCTGTCCAAGGCCACCCGTGAGCGCCACGGGCATCTGGTGGTGGACGAGATCTATCACGGTCTCACCTACGGCATGGATGCACCGAGCGTGCTGGAAGTGGACGACCAGGCATTCGTCCTGAATAGTTTTTCCAAGTATTTCGGTATGACCGGCTGGCGGCTCGGTTGGCTGGTTGCGCCGCCCAGCGCGGTGAAGGACCTGGAGAAGCTGGCGCAGAACCTCTACATCAGCGCGCCGAGCATGGCCCAGCATGCCGCGCTGGCCTGCTTCGAACCCCAGACCCTGGCCATCCTCGAAGAACGTCGCGCCGAGTTCGCTCGCCGCCGGGACTTCCTGCTACCGGCCTTGCGTGAGCTGGGCTTTGGCATTGCCGTGGAGCCGCAGGGCGCCTTCTATCTGTATGCCGACATCAGTGCCTTTGGCGGTGATGCCTTCGCCTTCTGCCAGCACTTCCTGGAAACCGAGCACCTGGCCTTCACGCCGGGCCTGGATTTTGGCCGTCACCAGGCTGGCCATCATGTGCGCTTCGCCTACACCCAGAGCCTGCCGCGTCTGGAAGAAGCCGTGCAGCGCATCGCCCGTGGCCTGAAGAGCTGGCAAGGCTGATGTTGTTCTTTCCTGCACTCGAACAGGCGCGCTTGTTGCGCCGGTACAAACGGTTCCTGGCTGACATTGAGTTGGCCAACGGCGAGCAACTGACCATCCATTGTCCCAACACCGGCTCCATGCTCAATTGCATGCGCGAAGGCGGGCAGGTCTGGTTCAGTCGCTCCAACGACCCCAAGCGCAAGCTGCCGGGTACCTGGGAGATCAGCGAAACGCCCCAGGGGCGCCTGGCCTGCGTCAACACCGGGCGTGCCAATGCCCTGGTAGAGGAAGCGCTGCGGGCCGGACGCATCACTGAGCTCGCCGGGTTCACGGCGCTCAAGCGCGAAGTGGCCTATGGCGAGGAGGGCAGCCGGGTGGACTTTCGCCTGGAGTTCGCCGAAGGGCCGGCCTATGTGGAGGTCAAGAGCGTGACCCTGGGCTACCCGGACACGCCGGTCGCAGCCTTCCCCGACGCGGTGACCCAGCGCGGCGCCAAGCACCTGCGCGAGCTGGCCGCCTTGGCGCGCCAGGGGATTCGTGCCGTGCAGCTGTATTGCGTCAACCTGACCGGTGTCGAGGCGGTGCGCCCGGCCGAGGAGATTGACGCGGCCTATGCCCAGGCCCTGCGCACAGCAGTGGCCGATGGCGTTGAGGTGCTGGCTTACGGCACGCGCCTGGACGCCGAACAGATTGTCATCGACCGGCCATTGCCGGTGCTGCTCACGCCTTGAGCCAGATGCCCTGGCTGTCTTCCAGGCAGTCCAGGGCCTGCAACTGCTCGCCCTCGCAGGGGCCGGCCACGCATTCGCCGCTTTCGATCAAGAACAACGCCCCGTGATGGGCGCAGTGGATGAGGCTGGCACTCTCGTCGAGAAAGGCATCCGCCTCCCAGTTCAATGCGATGCCTCGATGGGGGCAGCGGTTGCGATAAAGGTAGACCTGACCCTGGCGGCGTACGCCGAACACCTGCTCGCCAGCTACGCTGAATGCGCGGCTGTGGCCTTCGGCGAGGTCGATGGATGCGCAAAGAAAATGCATTGCAGCGGACAGCTCGTGTGACAAAGGGATGGCTTGACGCCTCAATGCGAACAATTATCAAATTGCCCTCAGTCGCTGCGCCAGGCTGTCTATGGTGCGCAGTTCCGTCGCTCGCTACAAGGCGCGCGGCCCGCCTTCTGCAAAGGAAAACGATGATGCGTCGTCCCGCTGCCCTGATCGTCCTGTGCGCAGGTCTTGTGCTTGCCACCCAGGCATTGACCGCCGAACTCCCGCAGCGCTGGGTCAGTGCCGGCGGTGCCCTGAGCGAATGGATCAGCGCCCTGGGCGGCGAGCAGCGGCTGGTGGGGGTAGATACCACCAGCCAGCATCCTGAGTCGCTCAAGTCGCTGCCCAGTATTGGCTACCAACGGCAATTGTCCGCCGAAGGGATTCTCAGCCTGCGCCCGGATGTCCTGGTCGGCACCGAGGAGATGGGGCCGCCGCCAGTGCTGGCGCAGGTGCGCAAGGCCGGAGTGCGGGTGGAGCTGTTCTCCAGCAAGGCCGAGTTGGGCGCCGTGGACGATAACCTCCTACGCCTGGGCCGCCTGCTGGGTACCGAGCAGAA
The DNA here is from genome assembly GCF_051913525.1 of Pseudomonas sp. PKS. Taxonomy (NCBI): domain Bacteria; kingdom Pseudomonadati; phylum Pseudomonadota; class Gammaproteobacteria; order Pseudomonadales; family Pseudomonadaceae; genus Pseudomonas; species Pseudomonas sp. PKS. Next base: position 132,420 of record NZ_JBEGDO010000013.1, read on the forward strand.
AGCCGCCGCACTGACCGCCGATTACCACCAGCAACTCGATGCGCTGCAGGGCAGGGTCAAACAGGCCCAGGCGAGCCAGAAGGCGCCAGGTGTGTTGCTGCTGGTCGGGCACGCAGGTGCCAAGCCCTTGATCGCAGGCCAAGGTACGTCAGGAGACTGGCTGTTGCGCCAGGCCGGTGCGCGTAACCTGGCCGACCATTCGGGTTACAAGAACTTCTCCGTGGAAGCGCTGGCGGCGCTGGATCCGGATGTGCTGGTGTTCTCCGACCGCACTCTCGATGGCGAGCAGGCGTTGCAGGCCTTGCTCAAGGAGAACCCGGCGTTGGCCGCATCCCGGGCGGTGCGTGAGCAGCGAGTGATAGCGCTGGACCCTACCTTGCTGGTCGGTGGTCTTGGCCCGCGCTTGCCGGCCACCTTGAACACGCTGGCCTTGGCCTTCTACCCGGCGGCCAAGGCTCAATGAGACGTCGTGTTCAACCCCGTACGCTGTTTGCCTGTCTGACCTTGCTGTGCCTGCTGGCGATCTGGTTGTCGCTGGCGCTTGGGCCGGTGAGTCTTGCGCTGTTCGACACCTTGCGTGCTGGCCTGCGGCTGCTGGGTGTGCCGGTTCGTGCCGAGGGGCTGGAGCAGGCGCAGATGATTCTTGGCCAGATCCGCTTGCCGCGAACCTTGTTGGGGCTGGCGGTCGGCGCGGTGCTGGCGTTGTCCGGCGTGACGATGCAGGGGCTGTTTCGCAATCCCCTGGCAGATCCAGGGCTGGTCGGTGTGGCCAGTGGGGCGGCGTTGGGCGCGGCGGTGGCGATTGTCGGCGGTAGCTGGCTGGGCGGAATTCCGGAGTGGTTCTCGCCTTACCTGTTGTCCGTCAGTGCCTTCGTGGGCGGCCTCGGTGTGACCGCTCTGGTCTATCGCCTGGGCCGGCGCGACGGGCGGACCAGCGTCGCCACCATGCTGCTCGCGGGCATCGCCCTGACCGCGTTGGCCGGTTCGGCTGTCGGCTTGTTCACTTATCTGGCCGATGACGCCACGCTGCGTACCTTGACCTTCTGGAACCTGGGCAGCCTCAACGGCGCCAGCTACGAGCGCCTGTGGCCTTTGCTGCTAGTGACGGGCGCAGTGGCCTTGTGGTTGCCCCGCCGCGCACAGGCGCTCAATGCCCTGTTGCTGGGCGAGTCGGAGGCCCGGCATCTGGGCATCGAAGTGGAGGCGCTCAAGCGCGAACTGGTGTTCTGTACCGCCCTGGGCGTGGGCGCTGCGGTGGCCGCTGCGGGGCTGATCGGTTTTATCGGGTTGGTGGTGCCACACCTGGTGCGGTTGCTGGCAGGCCCGGATCATCGGGTGCTGCTGCCAGCCTCGTTACTCGCCGGGGGAGCCTTGCTCCTGTTCGCCGATCTGGTGGCACGGCTGGCGCTGGCACCGGCGGAACTGCCGATCGGTATCGTCACGGCGCTCATCGGTGCGCCGTTCTTCTTGTTCTTGCTGGTACGGGGACGCAGCTGATGTTGGAAGCCCAAGGGGTGCGCCTGCGGCGCGGAACCCAGGAAGTGCTGCAGGGGATCGATCTGCAAGTGCGCCCAGGGCAGGTCCTGGGTGTGTTGGGCCCCAATGGCGCGGGCAAGAGCAGCCTGTTGAGCGTGCTGTGCGGCGAACTGGCCCCCAGCCAGGGACGAGTCCGTTTGCTTGGGCGCGCGCTGGCGGACTGGCCCGGCCAGGCGCGCGCGCGTCATTTGGCGGTACTGCCGCAGGTCTCCACCCTCGGGTTTGCATTTGGTGTCGAGGAAGTGGTTGGTCTTGGTCGATTGCCTCACGCCAGCGGTCAGCAACGCGACCGGGAGATCGTTCAGGCGGCGTTGGGCGCGGCCGACGCCCTGCACTTGGTCGATCGCAGCTATCTGGCGCTGTCCGGCGGCGAGCGCCAGCGGGTGCACCTGGCCCGGGTGCTGGCGCAGTTGTGGCCGGGGGAGGAGGGCGTGACGCTGCTGTTGGACGAGCCTACCTCGATGCTCGACCCCTTGCACCAGCACACCACCTTGCAAGCGGTGCGGCGTTTTGCCGACCAAGGCGCGGCGGTGATGGTGATTCTGCACGACCTCAATCTCGCCGCGCGCTACTGTGACCAGATCCTGTTGCTGGAGCAGGGACGCTGTCATGCGTTGGGCGCCCCGCACCAGGTCCTGACGCCTGACGCGCTCAAGGCGGTATTTGGAATCGATGTGCTGGTGCAGCCGCACCCGGAGCTTGGTCATCCGCTGATCATCACCCGCTAGGAGGCCTTGCCCATGCGCCATCCCGTGTTGTCTGGCCTTTCTATCCTGCTGGCTTTGGTGCTGTCTGGCTGTCAGGCCAGCCTGCCCGACTTGCCGGCGTGGCAGGCCAGCGAAGGGCGCGACAGCGCGCAACTGGGGCAAATTCGCGACTTGGCCAGTGGTGAGCGGCTCACGCCAGAGCAGCTTGTTGCGCACCTGGCACCGGCGACGCGGGTGCTGGTGGGAGAGAAGCACGACAATCCGGATCATCACGCTTTGCAGCTTTGGTTGTTGCAAGCCTTGGAGGCCCGTCGCTCCCAGGGCAGCGTGTTGCTGGAGATGCTGCAGCCTTCGCAGCAACCCCTGATCGATGCCGTGCAAGGACAGGCGGCAATGCCCGAGGATTTGCCCAAAGCCCTGGCCTGGCAGGACGGCTGGGACTGGCAATGGTATGGGCCGATCGTGCGGGAGACTTTGCACCGGAGGATTGCGTTGCTGGCGGCCAATTTATCGCCGGAGGAGTTGCGTCAGGCTTATCGTGATGCCCCGTTGTTGCAGGGGCCGCGCTCGAACGCACCTACGGTCAAGGCCGCGCTGCTCGACCAAGTGCGCGCCGGGCACTGTGGATTGCTGCCGGAAAACCAGCTTCCGGCCATGCTTGCCGTACAGCAGCAACGCGACCGACGCATCGCCGAGCGCGTGCTGGCTGCGCCACAACCGGCCCTGTTGCTGACTGGCAGCTACCATGCGCGCAAGGACTTGGGTGTGCCACTGCACCTGGATGATCTGGGCGCAAAGGGTGAATCCAAAGTGTTGTTGCTGGTGGAGGTGGGCGAAAAAGTCGAGCCGGGCATGGCCGACTACGTCTGGTACACGGCCGCCTTGCCTGAGCAGGACTACTGCGCCCAACTGCGTCGTTGATCGGACCTGGGTTTCGCAGGCAAAAAAAGACCCGGCAGAGTGCCGGGTCAATAACCGTGATTAGCCTGATGAGGAGATAATCTGAGCGTCCGAACCAGGGACTTTTCAGGTTATCCAACCAGTCTCGCGACCAGTTGTGATAATCATAACGATTCTCATTTGTGGGTCAATCCCCCCTCTCGCTTATTTTGATTTTTTTTGCACAGGGCTTTTGGCGTCCAACTGTTCATCGAGCGCCTGTTTACGCTCGACCGGTAAATCGTTCCAGTGCATGTCCAGCAGTGCCGCCTCAATGGAGTACAACAACACCTTCGATGCCCGGAACCCCCGCGACTTCACAGCCTGATAGGCGCCTACCGCGCCCAGGCGGCGCAAGTCCGATGCACTGTGGATGCCGACGGCATGGAGCCATTGCGCGGAGGTCTTGCCAAGATTTCTCAGATGCTGCAATTCATCGTTCATCGGGCCTCCTTGCGATGGCTGAACGAGGTCTTTGGGATAAATCGCGAGCAGGTTTCAGAGGAGTGTAGCGGGGGTTGGGAAATGCGCGGCCTTTTGCCATCGCCCCCCGACGAGGGCCAGCCTGAAAGCCGGGTGTTGGCATCCGTGGAAGCGGCGTTACCCGCAAAGAAGACGCCGCGATGGCATGCAAAAAAAGGGCTGCAAAAGCAGCCCTTCATGACTCGTTCAGATGCCCGGGAGGCGCTGGCGGATCTGCGCGATCAACTGGTCCATGCTGGCGCTTTCCTGAGTGTCCACCCGCTTGCAGTGGGGCAGTTCTTCGGCGCTCAGCGGTTCGCGGCTGGCTTGTTGGGCCTTGACCACTTCCAGGGTGGCATCGGAGGGGTCGTTGGCCTCGGTCTGGCGCTGGGCCAGCCAGCTGGCGATGACGGCGTCGGGCGCCTGGCAATCGAGGATCAGGAACGGAACGCCCGTTTCGTTGGCAACCTGTGCCGCAGCCTGGCGCTGAGCCAGCTTGAGGTAGGTGGCATCGAGCACCACCGGGAAGCCTGCACGCAGGATGATCGCCGCCAGCTCATGCAGGCGCTGATATGTGGCGCGGCTGGCCTCTTGGTCATAAATGCCGGCCTGCAGTTGGCCTGCGCTTTGTTGCTGTTGCTCGCCGAACAGGCGCTTGCGCTCGACATCCGAACGTACACGAATCGCGCCCAGGGCTTCGACCAGACGCATGGCTACGTGGCTCTTGCCCACGGCCGAGACGCCATGGGTGATGGCCAGCAGCCGCGATGGAATGGCGCTGTAGCTTTCGGCGAGGTTGGCATAGTTGCGGTAGGTGCGCAGGGTGGTGGCTCGCTGCACGCCATCGGCATCAGCCGGCATGCTGAACAGCGCGACCTTGGCGCGCACCAGGGCGCGGTAGGCCTTGTAGAAGTTGAGCAGTTCCAGGCCTTCGTAGTCGCCGGTCAGCTCCAGGTACTGGCTGATGAAGCGACGGGCCAAGCATTTCAGGCCGCGGTCCTCGAGGTCCATCGCCAGGAACGCGGTGTCGGCATAGACGTCGGTCAGGCGGAACGGCTCGTTGAATTCGATGCAGTCGAAGATCACCACCTTGCCGTCGATCAGCGTGGCATTGCCCAGGTGGATGTCGCCATGGCATTCGCGGATGAACCCCTGGGCCTTGCGCGCCTCGAGCAAGCCGTGAAGCCGCTCGAAGCTGCTGCGGGCCCACGCCTGAAGGTTATCCAGTTGTTGCAGGTCGGCCTTGTCGCTTAGAAACGGACGGATCTGCTCGAAGTTCTGCTCGACCGGTGCCATGACACTGTCAGGCGTGCCCAACGGATGGTCGACCGACACCTTGGGCGCCTGCAGGTGGAATTCGGCGATCTGGCGGGCCATCTGGTCGATGTGGCTGGCATTGAGTTCGCCATTGGCCTGCAAGGTACTGAGCATTTGGCCCTGGGGGAACTGGCGCATCTTCAAGGCGTACTCGATCGGTGTGCCGTCACCGCCTAGTTGCGGGGCCTCGGCGGTGCCTGTGATCGGCAGCACTTCAAGGTACAGGCCCTCGGTCAGGCGCTGGTTCAGGCGCAGCTCTTCGTTGCAGAAGTGACGGCGTTGGTCCAACTCGGTGAAATCCAGGAAGCCGAAGTTCATCGGCTTCTTGATCTTGTAGGCGTACTCGCCGGTCAGCAGCACCCAGGAGATATGCGTCTCGATGAGTTGGAACCCGTCCACCGGGTGGGCATAGAGGGCGGGGTTCTGCAGCGCGCTGATCAGGGCTTGGCTCACGGGCAATCCTTCTGGGATAGGGAATTCGAAAGCGCCATTATGGTCAATGGTGCCGTCCCTGCAAACCGCTGGAAATCCTGGCGGATGAACGCGAGCTTTCCGTTTCGTCCCGCAGGCCACTAGCCTTTATCAAAGTGCGTATAATCCGCCGCCATGACTCGTACCCGAAACTCCCGTACCCCCAAGAAACGCCCGACCGGCCGCTCCCGCGCCTGGCTGGGCTGGGCGCTCAAGCTCAGCCTGGTCGGCCTGGTGGTGCTCGCCGGCTTCGCGGTTTATCTCGATGCTGTCGTCCAGGAGAAGTTCTCCGGCAAGCGTTGGACCATTCCGGCCAAGGTATACGCCCGTCCGCTGGAGCTGTTCGTCGGCCAGAAGCTGAGCCGCAACGACTTCCTCACAGAGCTCGATGCCCTCGGCTATCGCCGTGAGGCGGCCGCCAACGGCCCGGGCGCGGCGTCGGTCGACGGCAACACCGTCGACCTCAATACCCGAGGCTTCCAGTTCTACGAGGGCATGGAGCCGGCGCAGTTCGTGCGCGTGCGTTTCTCCGGCGATTACGTCGCCGGGCTGTCCGGTGCCAATGGTGGCAAGCTGGACGTGGTGCGTCTCGAACCGCTGATGATTGGCGGCATCTATCCTAAGAATCTCGAAGATCGGATCCTGATCAAGATCGACCAGGTCCCGCCTTATCTGCTGGAAACCCTCGTCGCGGTGGAAGACCGAGACTTCTATAGCCACCACGGTGTATCGCCCAAGTCCATTGCCCGTGCACTCTGGGTCAACACCTCCGCAGGCGCCATGCGCCAGGGCGGCAGTACTCTGACCCAGCAGTTGGTGAAGAACTTCTTCCTGACCAACGAGCGCAGCCTCAGCCGCAAGCTGAACGAGGCCATGATGGCCATGCTGCTGGAACTGCACTACGACAAGCGCGAGATCCTTGAGGCGTACCTCAATGAGGTATTCGTCGGCCAGGATGGGCAGCGTGCGGTGCACGGCTTCGGTCTGGCCAGCCAGTTCTTCTTCAGCCAACCGCTGCAGGAGCTCAAACTGCACCAGATCGCCTTGCTGGTGGGGATGGTCAAGGGGCCGTCCTATTACAACCCTCGCCGCTATCCCGAGCGTGCCCTCACGCGACGTAATCTGGTGCTCGACCTGCTCGCCGAGCAGGGCGTGGTCAGCCAGGACGTGGCCGAAGCGGCGAAAAAGATGCCGCTGGGCGTGACCAAGCGCGGCAGCCTGGCTGACAGTTCCTTCCCGGCCTTCCTCGACCTGGTCAAGCGCCAACTGCGCCAGGACTACCGCGACGAGGACTTGACCGAAGAAGGCCTGCGTATCTTCACCAGCTTCGATCCGATCCTGCAGATGAAGGCCGAGACGGCCATGAGCGAGACCTTCAAGCGCTTGGCCGGTCGCAAGGGCGCCGATGAGGTCGAGTCGGCGATGGTGGTGACTAATCCGGAAACCGGTGAGGTGCAGGCGCTGATCGGCAGCCGGCAGGCCGGCTTCGCCGGTTTCAACCGCGCCATCGACGCCGTGCGGCCGATCGGATCGCTGGTCAAGCCAGCGGTCTACCTGACCGCCCTGGAACAGCCCAGCAAGTACACCTTGACCAGTTGGGTGCAGGACGAGCCGTTCTCGGTCAAAGGTGCCGACGGCCAAGTCTGGCGCCCGCAAAACTACGATCGTCGCCCCCACGGCACCATCTACCTGTACCAAGGGCTGGCCAACTCCTACAACTTGTCCACCGCCAAGATCGGCCTGGAAGTGGGCGTGCCCAACGTGATCAAGACCATTGGCAGGCTGGGCGTGAAGGTCGATTGGCCGGCGTTCCCATCCATGCTGCTGGGCGCGGGCGGTATGTCGCCGATGCAGGTGGCGACCATGTACCAGACCATCGCCAATGGCGGTTTCAACACGCCGATGCGCGGTATCCGCAGTGTGCTCACCGCCGAAGGCGAGCCGCTCAAGCGCTACCCGTTCCAGATCCAGCAGACCTTCGATCCAGGTGCCATCTATCTGGTGCAGAACGGCATGCAGCGGGTGATGCGCGAGGGTACCGGTCGTTCGGTCTACAACGTGCTGCCCCGTTCGCTGACCCTGGCGGGCAAGACCGGTACCAGTAACGATTCGCGCGACAGTTGGTTCTCCGGCTTCAGCCAAGATTTGCTGGCGGTGGTCTGGCTGGGCCGCGACGACAACGGCAAGACGCCGTTCACCGGTGCCACGGGTGCCTTGCAGGTGTGGACCAGCTTCATGAAGAAAGCCGACCCGTTGCCGCTGGACATGCCGCAACCGGACAACGTGGTGCAGGCCTGGATCGACCCGTATAGCGGGCAGGGGTCGGACGGTAGCTGTCCGGGTGCGGTGCAGATGCCGTATATTCGTGGAAGTGAACCGCCTGCCGGTGCTGCCTGTGGTGGCCCGCAAGACCCAGTGGAATCCGTCATGGATTGGGTCAAGGGATGGATGAATTGAGCGCTAGCTTTGAAGAGGGTGTGAAGTGAACAAGTGGTTGTTTCCTGCCTTGACGGCGATTGCCGTGCTCCAGGGGTGCTCCAGCGTTCCGCGCGGCAATATCCCCGTGGTGGACTCGAGCACCCGGGTTTCGAACAGTGAGCGAATTGCGAGCAACCGTAATGTTGCCCGCCAGCCCAGCGGAGGCACCAGCCAGGCGCAGTCCCTGCCTGAGGACTCCGGTGTGACCGTGGTGATCCCACAGGGCGCTGGCGCAGCACCCATCCAGGCCTTCCCGGCCGGTACGGGCGCCGCGCCAATCAGCACTGGGCCGATCACCCCGGGTCCTGTCAGCAGCGGCCCTATCGCCACCAACCCCAACCCAATTGCCGACGAGCCGTTCGACATCGCCTCGATGAACAGCGCGTCCAGCACGCCTAGCGCTCCGACCGGTATCCCGCGCAGCAATGCCGCCGGCGGGCTGTCGGCTGATGAGCAGCTCGATGGTCCGGTGCTGGCGCTGCTGACCACCGCTCAGCAGCAACAGAGTGGTGGCGACTTCAACGGTGCCGCCTCGAGCCTGGAGCGTGCCCAGCGCATCGCCCCGCGCGAGCCGCAGGTACTGTTCCGCCTGGCCCAGGTGCGCCTGGCCCAGGGCGACTCGGCGCAGGCCGAGCAACTGGCGCGTCGTGCCTTGACCTACGCCAATGGACGTCCCGACCTACAGGCCGAACTGTGGAACACCATCGCCCAGGCCCGCGAGAAGCAAGGGGACAGCCAGGGCGCTGCATTGGCGCGGCAGAAGGCGCGGACTACCTCGTGATGGAGCAACGCATCCTCGATATTGCCGATCATCTGCTGTTGATCGAGCGCGAGTTGCAGGTCCAAGGCTGGTGGAGCGAACAGGAACCCAGCGCCGAAGCGCTCGCCAGCGTGGTGCCGTTCGCGGTGGACGTGATGACCTTCGAGCAGTGGCTGCAATGGATATTCCTGCCGCGCATGAAGCTCATCATCGAGCACGGTCACCCGCTGCCCAATGCCTCCGGCATTCTGGTCATGGCCGAAACGGTGTTTGTCGATCGCCCGGAGCAGAGCCGCGAGCTAAGACGTCTGCTGGCAGCGTTTGACCAATTGATCAGTCCTTCCGCCTGATTTCTTCTTTTTTTCCTATAAGGGCCGCAGATTGTGGCCCTTTTTCATGGAAATCTTTATTTTCCTGCTGCTGAGCTCCTTTTTCGTGGTGGCAGGAATTCATCCTGGGGAAAAATTGGCAATAATTTTTCTTGACTTGCGCGCGACGAATCAGAAGAATCCAGATTCCGCTGTAGAGGGACTGCCAGAAGCAGACCCGCTAAGCAGATCATGAGGCGCACACCCGCGCCGACTTGTAACACCCCGCAACGCGTTACCTCGCGCTGGGTGGGAACCCCCCGCAACACTCTGGGGCGCTCCCAATACTTGCTCAGTCAGTGCTGACGTTCGCTCATGCTCTGCTTGGCAGTAAACCTATTAAGACCCGTCCATTGAGGACGGTATTCTGGCGTTTTAGAGGTGAACAACGTGGAGCTTTTATCTGGCGCTGAGATGGTCGTCCGCTTCTTGCGTGACGAAGGCGTTAAGCACATCTATGGGTACCCTGGCGGTGCTCTCCTTCATGTTTACGACGCCCTGTTCAAGGAACCGGAGATCAACCACATCCTGGTTCGTCACGAGCAGGCTGCCACCCATATGGCGGACGGTTACGCCCGTGCCACCGGCAAGGCCGGCGTGGTGCTAGTGACTTCCGGCCCAGGCGCGACCAATGCCATCACCGGCATTGCCACTGCCTATATGGACTCGATTCCGATGGTCATCCTGTCCGGCCAGGTGCCTAGCACCATGGTAGGTACCGATGCCTTCCAGGAAACCGACATGATTGGTATTTCCCGGCCGATCGTGAAGCATAGCTTCATGGTCAAGCACGCCTCGGAAATTCCCGAAGTCCTGAAAAAAGCCTTCTACCTGGCGCAATCCGGCCGTCCCGGCCCGGTCGTGGTCGATATTCCAAAAGATATGACCAACCCGGCCGAGAAGTTCGAATACGTCTATCCCAAGAAGGTCAAGCTGCGCTCCTACAGCCCGGCTGTCCGCGGTCATTCCGGCCAGATCCGCAAAGCGGCCGAGATGCTCTTGGCAGCCAAGCGTCCGGTGGTCTATTCCGGCGGTGGCGTCATTCTTGGCGGCGGCTCCGAAGCCCTTACCGAGATTGCCAAGTCGTTGAATCTGCCAGTCACCAATACCCTGATGGGGCTGGGTGGCTTCCCGGGCACCGATCGTCAGTTCATCGGTATGCTCGGCATGCACGGCAGCTACACCGCCAACATGGCGATGCACAATGCAGACGTGATCTTCGCTGTCGGTGCGCGTTTCGACGACCGCGTGGTCAATGGCCCGGCCAAGTTCTGCCCGAACGCCAAGATCATTCACATCGACATCGACCCGGCGTCGATCTCCAAGATGATCAAGGCCGACGTGCCGATCGTGGGCCCGGTGGAAAGCGTGCTCACCGAGATGCTGGCCATCCTCAAGGAAATCGGCGAGCAGCCTGACAAGGCGGCACTCGATGCCTGGTGGAAGCAGATCGACGAGTGGCGCGGTGACCGCGGCCTGTTCCCTTACGACAAGGGCGACGGCAGCGTCATCAAGCCGCAGACCGTGATCGAAACCCTGTGCGAAGTGACCAAGGGCGATGCTTTCATCACCTCCGATGTCGGTCAGCACCAGATGTTCGCGGCGCAGTACTACCGCTTCAACAAGCCAAATCGTTGGGTCAACTCCGGCGGCCTGGGCACCATGGGCTTCGGCTTCCCGGCGGCGATGGGCATCAAGCTCAACTTCCCTGAACAGGACGTGGCCTGCGTGACCGGTGAAGGCAGTATCCAGATGAACATCCAGGAGCTGTCCACCTGCATGCAGTACGACCTGCCGGTGAAGATCGTCAACCTGAACAACGGTGTGTTGGGCATGGTTCGTCAATGGCAGGACATGGCCTACAGCGGCCGTCACTCGCACTCCTACGTGGAGTCGCTGCCTGACTTCGTCAAGCTGGTTGAGGCCTATGGCCATGTGGGTATCCGCATCACCAGCCTGAAGGACCTCAAGCCAAAACTGGAAGAGGCTTTCGCGATGAAGGACCGCCTGGTGTTCATCGACATCGCGGTCGACAGGACCGAGCACGTCTATCCAATGCAGATCAAGGACGGCTCGATGCGTGACATGTGGCTGAGCAAGACGGAGCGTACCTGATATGCGGCACATCATTTCCTTGCTGTTGGAAAACGAACCCGGTGCCTTGTCTCGCGTGGTCGGTCTGTTCTCCCAGCGTAACTACAACATCGAAAGCCTGACCGTGGCGCCGACCGAGGACCCGACTCTGTCGCGCCTGACCCTCACGACCGTTGGTCATGACGAAGTGATCGAGCAGATCACCAAGAACCTGAACAAGCTGGTCGAAGTGGTCAAACTCGTCGATCTGTCGGAAAGTGCTCACATCGAGCGCGAGCTGATGCTGGTCAAGGTCAAGGCCACCGGCGCCCAGCGCGCCGAGATCAAGCGCACCACGGATATCTTCCGTGGCCAGATCGTCGATGTCACCGCCAGCGTGTACACCGTGCAACTGAGCGGCACCAGCGATAAGCTGGACAGCTTCATCCAGGCTATTGGCACCGCGTCGATCCTGGAAACCGTGCGCAGCGGCGTTACCGGCATTGCCCGTGGCGACAAAGTGCTCAGTATCTGAATACGCATACAAGAATCAGTGATGGCTCCGTGGAGCCGAGATATAACAGGGGTATTTCATGAAAGTTTATTACGACAAAGACTGCGACCTTTCCATCATCCAGGGCAAGAAAGTCGCCATCATCGGTTACGGCTCCCAGGGTCACGCCCAGGCGTGCAACCTGAAGGACTCCGGTGTGGACGTTACCGTCGGTCTGCGTAAAGGTTCGGCCACCGTTGCCAAGGCAGAAGCCCATGGCCTGAAAGTCGCTGACGTTGCCACCGCCGTCGCCGCTGCCGACCTGGTCATGATCCTGACCCCGGACGAGTTCCAAGGCGCCCTGTACAAGAACGAAATCGAGCCGAACATCAAGAAGGGCGCTACCCTGGCCTTCTCCCATGGCTTCTCGATCCACTACAACCAAGTCGTTCCGCGTGCCGACCTCGACGTGATCATGATCGCGCCGAAGGCTCCGGGTCACACCGTTCGCTCCGAGTTCGTCAAGGGCGGCGGCATCCCTGACCTGATCGCCGTCTATCAAGACGCCTCTGGCAACGCCAAGAACGTTGCTCTGTCGTACGCCTCGGGCGTCGGCGGTGGCCGTACCGGCATCATCGAAACCACCTTCAAGGATGAGACCGAAACCGACCTGTTCGGTGAGCAGGCCGTTCTGTGCGGTGGTACCGTCGAGCTGGTCAAGGCCGGTTTCGAAACCCTGGTCGAAGCGGGCTACGCGCCGGAAATGGCCTACTTCGAGTGCCTGCACGAGCTGAAGCTGATCGTTGACCTCATGTACGAAGGCGGTATCGCCAACATGAACTACTCGATCTCCAACAACGCCGAGTACGGTGAGTACGTCACCGGTCCGGAAGTCATCAACGAAGAATCCCGCAAGGCCATGCGCAACGCTCTGAAGCGCATTCAGGACGGCGAGTACGCGAAGATGTTCATCTCCGAAGGCGCCACCAACTATCCATCGATGACCGCCAAGCGTCGTAACAACGCCGCTCACGGCATCGAAGTCATCGGTGAGCAACTGCGCTCCATGATGCCTTGGATCGCGGCCAACAAGATCGTCGATAAGACCAAGAACTAAGTCTTGCGTCGGTAACATGAAAAACGCGGCTTCGGCCGCGTTTTTTCGTTTACGTGGCCTGCTTCTGGTATAAAGCGACCAGTGGCTTGCCGTCAGAACCTGTTTCGCAGGCCCGTGTCGAACATTTTCCACCCCAGTTGCAAGGTACTTTTCATGAGCGAACGTCCCGAAGAGCCGAACAAGCCCTCCGACGCCGAAAGCCTGCTACCTGTCGATGAGCATATTGAAGAAGGACATGACGCCGAAGGGCGCAAGGTCCGTCACCGTGGCATCTACCTGCTACCCAACCTGTTCACGACCGCCAACCTGTTTGCCGGTTTCTATTCCATCGTCAGCTCCATCAGCGCCCACGGTTACCTAAGTGCGGGCGACCCGCGTGAAGCGAGCAAGTACTTCGCCTTCGCCGCGATCGCCATCTTCGTGGCCATGGTCCTCGATAGCCTCGATGGTCGTGTTGCACGCATGACCAACACCCAGAGTGCCTTCGGTGCCGAGTACGACTCGCTGTCGGACATGGCGGCCTTTGGCGTTGCGCCTGCCTTGCTGGCGTTCGTCTGGGCGCTGGGCGACATGGGCAAGGTCGGCTGGATGGTTGCCTTCATCTATGTCGCTGGCGCGGCATTGCGTCTGGCGCGCTTCAACACCCAGGTCGGCACCGCTGACAAGCGCTACTTCATCGGCCTGGCCAGCCCGGCTGCCGCCGGTGTGGTCGCCGGCACCGTATGGGCCTTCAGCGACTATGGCATCCAGGGCTCCAAGCTGTCGTTCCTGGTCGCCTTGCTGGTGGCGGCTGCCGGCATGCTGATGGTCAGCAACATCAAGTACAACAGCTTCAAGGAGCTGGACCTCAAGGGGCGTGTGCCCTTCGTGGCCATCCTGGCTGTGGTGCTGGTGTTCGCGGTGGTGTTCAGCGACCCGCCGCGAATCCTGCTGCTGATCTTCCTCGGCTACGCGATTTCCGGCCCTGTGCAGTACCTGCTGCGTGGCCGTCGCCGCAAAAGCTGACAAAGCGTTAATGTTGGAATAACCCTCCGGCTCCATAGTCTTACAGGTACATCCGTTGCCTGTGCTGTGGAGCCGTCATGCTTATCAAGTCTCCCAGATCGTCCGATTGCAAAGCGTCGGAGATCACCCCCGAAAGACTCTATCTTTCCAGGCGTACAGTGCTTGGGGCTTCCCTCGCAGGGCTGGCCCTTGGCGCGTTGCCGCGTGCGGGTTCGGCTGTCGAGGCGTCGCGCTATGCTGACGTCGCGCCTAGTGCCGCGCCCGGCTGGTTCACCGACAAGCTGGCAGCCACGCGCTGGCAGGCTGTGACGGTCAAGGACGAAGCGATCACGCCGTTCAAGGACGCCACTCACTACAACAACTTCTATGAATTCGGCCCCGACAAGGGGGATCCGGCGGCAAATGCCGGTGCGCTTAAGACCGAGCCCTGGAGCCTGGTGGTCGACGGTGAAGTGGCCAAGCCCGGTCGCTATGCCTTGGAAGACTTCGTCAAACCCTACCAGCTCGAAGAGCGCATCTACCGGTTGCGTTGTGTCGAGGCCTGGTCGATGGTCATTCCCTGGCTGGGTTTTCCATTGGCGCAGGTGCTCAAGCAGGTCGAGCCGAATTCCAAGGCGCGCTATGTACGTTTCGAGACGCTGCAGGATCCGCAGAGCATGCCTGGGCAGCGCTCTGGCTTTGCCTTGATCGACTGGCCCTATGTGGAGGGGCTGCGCCTGGACGAGGCGATGCATCCCTTGGCGATTCTGGCGGTAGGCATGTATGGCCGGGAGTTGGCCAATCAGAACGGCGCGCCGTTGCGCTTGGTAGTGCCATGGAAGTACGGGTTCAAGAGTATCAAGTCGATCGTGCGCATGAGCCTGGTGGCGGAGCGGCCGAGCACCACATGGGAGAGCCTGGCGCCTACGGAGTATGGCTTCTATGCCAACGTCAATCCGATGGTCGACCACCCGCGCTGGAGCCAGGCCAGGGAAAGGCGTTTGCCCAGCGGGCTCTTCAGTCCCAATGTGCGCGATACCCTGATGTTCAATGGCTACGCCGATGAAGTGGCGTCGCTGTATACGGGGCTCGATCTGCGGAAGAACTACTGATGCGTTATCCCTGGTTTCGCTTGGCCATTTTCCTGATGGGGTGTGCGCTTCCCGGGTGGTGGCTATATGAAGCGGCGATGAATCTGCTGGGGCCAGACCCTGGCAAGATCCTGGTGGATCGCCTGGGTCTTGGCGCGTTGACCTTCCTGCTGGTCACCTTGAGCATGACGCCGTTGCAGAGGCTTACAGGATGGCCCGGTTGGATCGTCGTGCGGCGGCAACTGGGATTGTGGTGCTTCGCTTACGTCGTCCTGCACATGGCTTCCTATATTGTCTTCATCCTCGGGTTGGACTGGGGGCAGTTGGGCGTCGAGTTGCGCAAGCGCCCTTACATCATCGTGGGAGCGCTGGGCTTTCTTGGCCTGCTGGCGCTGGCAGCGACGTCTAATCGTTACAGTCAGCGACGGCTCGGGGCGCGATGGAAGAAGTTGCACCGGTTGGCCTATGGGATTCTCGGCTTAGGATTGTTGCATTTCCTCTGGATCGTTCGCTCGGACCTGCAAGAGTGGGTGATATACGCGGCTGTCGGGGCAGTATTGATGATTGTGCGTATTCCGCCGGTGTGGCGGCGTGTCCCTCGTTTACTGGGACGGGGCAGGGCGGTTTGAAACTTTTTTGAAATAAGGGTTGACGGGGTTTTGAATCCCCTTATAATGCGCCCCACTT
>NZ_JBEGDO010000014.1:0-136859 GCF_051913525.1 Pseudomonas sp. PKS
CTGCGCGACTCTCAGTTTTCGATGTGTTTACTGCGTTTTCACACAGCCTAGGTCGGCACCTGCCGGTCAAGGGCATACAGGTGCGCAGGTCAAGTCGAATGCAACTGACTGGTCAGTGAAGTTGAAGCGGGTCAAGTGGAGTTCAATTTCTCACCGGCCAGTTCCCAAGCAGAAATTCACAGCACAGCGGGTATCGATTTCCTACTGCGCAGACTGACCAGATGCGGTGTGCTGTACCTGTTCAACCACCAGGTGCAGCACCATGCCCCCTTTCCAGCACTATTGGCCTGCCGCTGCTCTACTCGGCGTCCTGGCCTCCGTCAGCAGCGTCCAGGCTGAAACCTGGGCAATCACCGACTCAGCGCATCCACTGAACGTACCAACAGGTGTACGCCTCATCCGTCTGGATGACCAGCAGCGCCTCGAGGCGCTGTTGTCTCGGTCACTGCCCTCCAACCCACAACAAGCCACTAAGGCCGCGCAGCAGCTGCTGCATAGTCCAGAAGGCGCACGACTACTGGCTGAGCTCGCCCGCGCTCAGCAAGGTGCAGCTGATGCCTGGAGCATTGGGATCACGAAGGTGCCGGCAGTGGTTGTCGATCGGCAGTACGTGGTTTATGGCCAGCCTGACGTGGCAGCCGCCATCAAGGAAATCGAAGCAGCCCGGGGGCGCCCATGAAAAAAAACCCTCGCGGCCTGCTGGCCATCGCGGTGGCCACCGCTTCATTCACCGCCACGGCCGCTATCAATTCTGCGGCCATCAGCGCCTCCGCGTTGTCACCGACATGCCTGGAATACAAGGTAGTCGGGATCTGCTACTGGCTGCTGTGTACCCCGTTCGGCTGTTCGGTGAAGACGTCGACCAAGGTCCGTCATTACATCCCTGATGCAGTGGTCTCGGCCTACGCGAATACCGGCGATAACCCGTGGACTGAGATGAGCCCTCTCGGCACTCCAACCGTCGCCGCCCAGGGCGGTAATGACGGCACCACCAATCACAACGCCGAAAACAATATCACGAAGTTCAAGGAGGCCGATGTCATTGGCCATCCAGGGGCAATGATGTTCAACAAGTTCGCCAGCTCCTACGGCTACTCATGCCAAGGAGCGACCAGTCCGTTGATGCCCTACATGGTGAGCACCCTCGATTTCCTCGCCTGGCGTCACGGTGTTCCCGAGGTTGTATATCCGGAATCCCTGATACCAGGTAGGCGGGAAGTAGGGGGAACCCTGTCGGGGGATCTCTGGGGGAACGTGTATCCGCGCAGCGGAACCGTGCTGCAGGCCGACGATTTCAAGGCTGCGGCCGTGATCGCGCAGCGAGCGGGCGATATCACCACCCGCGTTGGCCAACCTCATATCTACAGGCCCATGCGGGCACTTCCCAAGCCCGGTTACTGGCCAGCAGGCGACCTTCTCGAAGGTGATGCCAGAACAGGCAAATGGCAGCAGCTCACGCCCACCCTGAGCCAAACCTGCGCCGTATTCCCGAACAACGAGCCGAATCTCCAGGCTGTGGACGAGGCCTACGCGTGGGCCTTGTGGCGCCCCTAATCCTGCTGCAAACGCCGCGGCCAAACCTTCCTCGGCAGCACCGACTTCCAATGACGAACTTTAGACGGGAGACCTTCATGAAGACATTGACCCAGGCCTTTGGGCTTGCCCTCAGTTTGTGTTGCTCGGCCGCATTTGCTGCGACAGGAGACCCCATCAAGGTGGAAAGCCAGGGCTCTGTGATTGGCGATGACGTGCTCTACAGCATTGGCGGCGGTAGCGCCGTCACCATGGGTAGCGCGGGCCAAATGGAGAGCGTCACGGTCGGTGCCGGATGGCAGAACAACCTGATCTGCGGAAACATGAATATGAGCAACACCCTGGAGAACCAGTTGAATGGTGCGACTCAGGGCTTTCAACAGATCATGGGAAGCGTGATCCAGAACGCCACAGGTGCTGTGATGTCGTTGCCGGCAATGCTTCTGCAACGCGCCAATCCGCAGCTCTACAACCTGCTCACCAACGGCATTCTGCAGGCCCGTTTGGACTACGACCGCTCCAAAGGCACCTGCCGCGCAATGGCTGAACGCATGGCCGATATTGCGGGTGGCCAGGGTTGGGGCAAAGTCGCAGAAGGACAGAAGATGGGCCAAGCGCTGGCCAGCGGCAACGCTGACGCTGTGGCTGTCGTAAACAGCGTCGAAGCGGGATCTGGCAATGCCGGCGTCACCTGGGTCGGTGGTACACAGGCCGGTGGCGAGGGGCAGAAGCCCATCCAGGTGGTGGGTGACATCGTCAAGGCAGGCTACAACCTGCTCAATAATCGTCCGGCAACCGAGACCTCAAGCATTGAACAGTCCAGCTGTTCGAATGGCCTGGTCTGCGGCTATTGGCAATCACCTGCAGAAGCCGCGCAATTTGCGAACCGTGTGCTGGGTGAACAAGAGATTCAGACCTGCCAAGGCTGTCGCGGCACCTCCACTCCCGGTGTAGGCCTTACTCCGCTGATCCAAGAAACCTACGAGCAGAAACTCACAGCCCTGCAGGATTTGCTCAAACCTGGTGCACAAATCACCTCCGAGAAACTTCGAGAAGCGGGCAGCGACCCATTGCCGATCACCCGCGGTGTAATCACTGCATTACGCGATGAACGTGACCAAGCCGTACTCGCCCAACGGCTCGCATCGGAAGTTGCGCTCTCGGAGATCTTGGGCAAATCGTTGATGCTCAACCGCATGCTCATTTCTGGTTCCAAAGAGTCGAACGTGGCCTCGAACCAGCTTGCCACCACGGCTGTGGGAACTCAGTCCGAGGTCCTGCAGAAGGAAATCGAGAACCTCAAGATGGAACTGGATCTCCGCCGTGAGCTGTCCAGCAACAGCCCGATGGCGATCATCGAGCGCGGCAAGTCACGCGCCGAAAACTCCCGCTCGATCTATCAGGCCGCCCCTGAAACGAACCGCCTGCAGCAGCTGCAGAGCCCAGCTGGCAAGGAGTGATTCATGGAACAACACAATGCGAAATTTACCCTCCTCAAGCAGGTAGGGATCGGTCTTCTGATCAGCTTGATCATGCTCGTGGCCAGCGTAGCGCTTGGAGTGATTGCCCTGAATCATCTTGGAGTATTCGAGAACTGGCTCAGGTGGCGTGGTGACAACTATCTAATGCTGTTGGCTTGGAGGGTCTTTCTCTATGCCGTAGTGATCGTGGGCTGGTTGAAAGTGCGCGATCGCCTTCCGCTGGACCAGTCCGATGTGACCTCGAATCGCCGCCGGCGAGTAGAAGGCCTGGTCATCTTGCTCTTCGTGATCATTGAAATCGCCAAGGCCCCGATCGCCTGGTTGGAGGTCGTATGACGCTCTACACCAATGACTACCTAGAGTATTACCTGACCATCGTGGGCTGGCTGATCAACAACGGGATCTGGGACATGATCTCGGATACGGGCCTCTTCGCCCTGCCCTTCATCATCATCGTGGCACAAGAATGGATCAAGGTCCGCGGTGAAGGCGCTGACGAGGGCAACAAGGGCGTGCTGTCGCTCGCCCGTATCGAGACGAAGCTCTACGTCGGTTACGTCGTCGTGATGATGTGCGCGATTCCACTGGTATCGGTCGGCTTCGATACCCTCGCGTTCGATCAGCAGCGCGCTAAACAGTGCCAGGTGATGACCCCGGCCCCATCAGAGACAGGCTGGAGCACCACCTTCAGCTCCCTGGCGGGCAAGAGCGCTAAGATCCCTGTCTGGTGGGCGTTCATGCACGCGCTGTCCAAGGGGTTCAACAGCGGCGCGGTAGCAGCGATCCCGTGTGGTACCGATCTTCGGCAGATGCGGATGGATGTCGATGCTACCCGGATCAACAACCCCCTACTCGCCCAGGAAGTCGCTGACTTCAGCCATGACTGCTTCGGCCCCTCGAGGGCGCGTCTGTTCATGCGTCAGCCCGACATCGGATCCATCACCAAGGATCCAAAGGCGCTCCAGGACCTGAACTGGATCGGCTCACGCTATCTACTGAACACCTCCGGTTACTACGACACCGACTATTCGAGAACCCCGCGAGCGGCCTGGCCATACGACGTGAAGCGTGATGACGGCTTGCCTCAGGTCACGGGTGGTGGTGGGTATCCCACCTGCCGGCAGTGGTGGTCGGACGGTACGATCGGCCTACGCGATCGCCTGCAGGCGCAGGTCGACCCAACCTTGATGAACAAATTCTTGGGTTGGGCGAAGTGGCTGTCGCCAGAAGAGGTCACCGACTCGATGATACGGCAGATCGTGTCGCCATCCAGCCAGGTCAATGGCGACATCTACACGGATTATGGCGGCCAGATCGATGGCACTATGTGGAATATGATGGCGCGCGCCGGTGGAACGGTTGGTGTCGCGGTCGGCTCCCTTGCCTACTTCCCTGCTATGGACATTGTTCGCCAGGCATTGCCCATGGTCATGGCGTTCCTGAAGATGGCTTTCATCATCTGCATCCCGATTGTGTTGATCATTGGTGCCTACCAACTCAAAGTCGCGATGACAATGTCTGTGATTTTCTTTGCACTTGTCTTCGTTGATTTCTGGTTTCAACTAGCCCGATGGATTGATAGCACTATCCTTGATGCCTTTTATGGCTCCGGCTCTCCGCATTTGTCTTTCGACCCGGTCATGGGATTGAACGCCACAACTCAAGATGCAATCCTGAATTTTGTTATGGGTGCAATGTTTATTATTCTGCCAACATTCTGGGTGTTGGCCCTAAGCTGGGCCGGAGTACAAACGGGAACTGTACTTAGTGGATTATCAGAAGGAACTAGCGGCGCCCAAAAAGCTGGTCAATCGGTAGGAAGCATGGCTCAAAATGCTTTGAAGTAAACAACGGGGAAATAATAAAACCCTAGCCGTGAAGGTGAGATACTGGCTCGTAGTTATGCAAAACGAGTCAGTATCTACTTTTCCACTTTACCCCAACTATCAAGCGGCCTTGCGAAAACATCTCGACCGTAGGGAGCTTGCACATCCTCTGAAAAAAAATCTACTTTATTGGAGTCAATTTTGGAGAATGCATAGATACCAGCAACTACCGAAATCGCTGTTAGGACCGACGAGAGGATCCAACCGATATTGCTGACCACCAGAAAGAGAAGAGGGACAACACAAACTACGCGCTTCACCCAACGAACCTTTGGATTGCGGTCATGGAGACAGAAACGCACAGCGCGCCCCACGGTCCGACCAAGGCGGTGAGCGAATGTCATCGAAGCGGCTGAGGTCATGTTTCTATCTCCTTGCTCTGAGAGCACCTTGCCATCATGTATACGATACCTTTGGCAATTTATCAAGGCATATGGCATAAAACGCCATACCTAAATGTCCGTTGGAGCAGCCCATGGCCACCCACAATATCGTCGTCCCAAACCCGATGGAGCAGTCCATTGAAGCGCTCGTGAAATCGGGCCGGTACCAGAATTTCAGTGAGGTCGTGCGCGCAGGCCTACGAATGGTGCTCGAGCACGAGGCTGAAGAGACAGCGCGCCTCGAAGCTCTGCGGAACGCCACCTCGGTTGGTCTGATGCAGCTCGAAGCGGCTGAGTTTGATGAGGTTGATGCAGACCAGCTTGGCACCTATCTCGATGAGCTGGGTCAGGTGGCGAGTAAGAAAGAATGAGGAAGATGGCGTTCAGGATCTCACATCAAGCACGCACTGACATCGTGGACATTCTTCGCTTCACCGAGGTGAAGTTTGGCGAAGGCGCTCGTCGACGCTACCAAGGGCTGCTGCAGACCACATTCCTGTCGATCGCAGAGGAACCTGGTCGGGTGGGCAGTGCTTCGCGAGAGGAGCTTGCCCCAGGGCTTAGGAGCCTACATCTCTACTTCTGTAGGCTCGAAGTGGCAACTGACCGCGTGATCCGTCCCCGGCACATAGTGTTCTACCGCCAAGCGGATGACCAGGTGTTCGAGATTATCCGAATTTTGCATGATGCGATGGAGGTGTCGTTGCACTTGCAGCACCTACACCAGACCTAAAGGGGAATAGCTCAAATGGAAATGGGCTGAAAGGGGTAATGGAATGGGGCAGAATGGTAAAAGCCCTATCTAAAAAGGACAAAAATGGATAATTCAAGATCGAAGCTATACCAAGAACTACTATTCATCACGAACCATCTCTCATCGACATATTTCGAAAACACAAAAAAAACAAAACAGATCATTACGACCATTTTAATCAATTTAAAATTAGAAGCGGAAAGGAAAGCCCTACAGTACAATCCAGCAGAAGTTGATGAGCGAGACAAGTACTGCCTGCTAGAGCTGAATCGCCAATTACAAGAACAACACCACGGTCGACATGAGAGACTTTTATCTCACGCAATACTAATCACTGCGTATAGCTCTTTCGAACACTTAGTCACAACTCTCGCCCGACATATAACCCCAAAAGTTAGGGCCAATCCAAAAAAGAAAATTTACCTTAAGGACGCCCTAGATATAATTGCAGAAATTGACATAACGCTAAATTCTGACGACCTTATAAAAATCGACACCCTTCGCATCGTACGCAACATAATAGCTCATGCGAATGGCGAGTATCTAAACCAAAATAATGATGACATTGAAAAAATACTGAATAACACTAAATCAATACTTTTAGGACCATATGGAACACTTGACATCCAGCCAGAATATATTGATCAAGCGCTAGACACCATAGAAAGACTTATTAAAAATCTTGAAAGTGAATTAAGGAATCACACCCCGACGCCAATATCAATAGAGAGCACATTTAACGAATCGGATTGGACTCAATGATGGCATTTTGATTCAAATCAACAGGTATTACGAAAATAATTTCACATTGATAGCATCCTGCTATTTCAAGGAAAAGCCCGCTCCATGCACACCCCATGGAGCACTCTATGCACCTCCTCTCCTGGTTGGGCCGCAAGTCGGCCAAACCAACGTCAGAAGCATCTCCGCAAGGCTTCCACTTGCCGACGAAGGCAGCAGCTCTACTTCAGAGCCCCCTCCGTCAGGAGTTGCTGGAGAACATCTGGCGCCGCGCTTCGTTGTCACGCCCCCAGTTCAATACCCTCTACCTCAAGCCGCTCGAGCGCTATGCCGAACTGGTGCAGTTGCTCCCGGCTTCTGAGAATCACCACCACGCCCACTTGGGCGGCCTGCTGGATCATGGACTGGAGATCGTGGCTTACGCGCTCAAGATACGACAGACCCACCTGCTCCCGATCGGAGCTCCGCCTGAGTCGCAATCGGCACAAGCAGAAGCGTGGACTGCGGCAGCAGCTTATGGAGCCCTCCTCCACGACCTCGGAAAGATAGCAGTCGACATCCGAGTGGAGCCCCAGGGTGGCCAGCTCTGGCATCCGTGGCACGGCCCGATCGCTAGGCCATACCGCTTCAAGTATGTGAAAGGTCGGGAGTATCAATTGCATGGTGCAGCATCCGCGCTCATTTACACGCAGATTCTGGACGCCGGCATCCTCGACTGGCTCAGTGGCTTCCCCGAGTTGTGGAAGCAGTTGATCTACCTGCTAGCCGGCCGCTATGAGAATGCCGGGATCCTGGGCGAGATCGTGATCCAGGCCGACAAGGCATCGGTAGCCCAGCAACTGGGCGGCAACCCAGAACGCGCTCTTTCGGCACCCAAGCAGTCTCTGCAACGCCAGCTGGCCGATGGCCTTCGCCTGCTGGTCCTAGACAAGTTCAAACTGAACCAGCCTGATGGTCCTGCAGATGGATGGCTGACACAGGACGCTCTGTGGCTGGTAAGCAAACCTACAGCGGATCAACTTCGCGCATACCTGCTTAGCCAGGGCATTGAGGCGATCCCCAGCTCGAACGCGCCATTCTTCAACATGCTCCAGGACCAAGCTGTTATCCAGACAAACAACCAGGACAAGGCGATCTGGAAAGCCACGGTTGATAACGGCCGAGGATGGAAGAACACATTCACATTCTTAAAGATTGCGCCGGCACTCATTTGGCCAAACGCAGCTGATCGGCCCGACGCCTACGTCGGGAGTATCTCGATAGAGGCTGATCCAGAACCCGCCTCCACCGCTCAAAGCCCAGAAACTGTCTGCACAGTCCCCGATGAGCCTGTGGAGGCGCCTGAGCCCCCCTCTACTCAACCACCGACACCAAGGAAATTGGTCCAGCCAGGTCCGAGTGATGGGATCCAGTCGTCGGAGCGCGACGAATTAATGTCACTTTTTGGTAATATCACATCGCCATCAGAAGAGCTAAACACTAGCCCTGGCCCGGCAGCCGCTCCGACCCCACTTACGGAGGAGCTGGAGCAGGCTGAAGACTCTTCAGAGACCCTGGATGGGTCTGCTGCACCGAAAGACAAGAATACAATGCCTATGAGTACCACTCTGGGGGGTAGCTTCGTTGCCTGGCTACAGACCGGCATCAACTCCCACAAAATTATCATCAACGACGCCAAGGCCCTGGTTCACACTGTTGACGATACAGCGATGCTCGTAACACCAGGGATCTTCAAGCGCTATGTGCTTGAACATCCTGAGCTGGAACGTCAAGTACAGAACCAACCAAACAAGGCCTGGCAGTTAGTTCAGCGTGCATTTGAAAAAGAGAAGCTCCACCAGAAGACACCGAAAAAACTCAACATTTGGACCTTCAACGTAGTGGGTCCCCGCAATACCAAGCAATTGAAGGGATACCTTCTCCTCGATCCAAAGACTCTGTTCAACGAACTCCCGCTCAATAACCCAAGCCTGTCGCGGATCGCAGAAGGAGGGCCTCAGAATGAGGCCTGAAGAACTGCTGCAGAACTACATCCTCGATCATGACCTTCGTGTAGCAAGCACGAAGATTTATGGTGCTGCGATGAAGCGTTTGGTGAAGTATTTCGGTAAGGATGCCGATGTCACGCTGCTTGAGCGACGGCAGATCCTGGCATGGCGAACCAGTCTTCTTGACGAAGGCTTGTCGAAACGAAGCTGGAATACCTACTCGAATCATCTCCGGACTATCTGGGGCTATGGCATTGAGTACGGAATCTTGCCCAAGTCCATTGTGAATCCGTTTAAGAAAACTACCGTGATCGCTCCGAAGCGACCGAGCAAGATTATCGCCAGCAACGCTATTCTCGATGCAAGGCGCTGGCTTCGCAGCCTGGTCGATCAAGAGCTGGCCACAGGTGAGAGAGCTCGGATCACACCGGCCTGGTTCTGGCTGGCAACGTTTGAAATGTTCTACTACACCGGCGTGCGCTTGAATGCTCTGCTGTGCATACGTCGCCAAGATATCGACTGGGACAACCAGCTAATCCTGGTCCGTGGGGAAACTGAGAAGACCCACCGAGAGTTCCGCATCCCGATTGTTGACGGGCTTGCGCCGCATATCTGGCGGCTGCTGGACGAAGCTGATCGTTTTGGATTCCAGCCTGGGGATCAGTTGTTCAACGTCAACCGATTCTCGAGGCACTACAGGGGGTTTGTCATGACCTCCGATCAAGTCGAGGCGATGTACAAGAAGCTGATCGAGAAGCTCGGCGTGCGTATGACACCGCACCGGTTCAGGCACACGCTGGCCACCGACCTGATGAAACAGCCGGAAAGGAACATCCACGTCACCAAAAACCTGCTGAACCACTCGAACATCGCCACAACGATGAGTTACATCGAGGCCGATTACGACCACATGAGAGACGTGCTGCATCAGCGCAGTGTCCAACAGGGTGCTTTGCATTTGGTCAGGCGCGCTGATGAAAGTGGGGCGCCGTCCGCAAGGGCCGGTCAAGCGCAGGCACGTGTAGAGTCGGGACGACGTCGAACTGAGGCGCAGAATCATCATGGTGGTGGAGGACCTGAACCAGGCTTGTGTCTGCTGCCCAACAACGAGATCTGCCCCAGCACACTGCATCCCCCAGAAGAGATGTTCAGTCCTAACCTGCTGTTCAACCTGATATCGAGGAATGCTGGAGCAACACCTTTCATCTGCGCTTCATCTTCTGACACACGCTCGATGTACACCGCCAGAGCCTCTCCATAGCGCTTTGCCGACGAATGGCAATCAGCCATTACGAGCAACGCTAAAGCTGCCGGGGTAGGAAAGTGCTGCCTCAATGAATGGTGCTGGAAATCCGGCGCCATGCCTTTGGCTGCGCGCTTTAAAAGCCTCTGCGCATCCAAAACGAAAACGCACTGAAACAGCCCTGAAAGCTGCTAAGTCATTGAGTTTTTTGATCCAGAAACGGAAAAACCCGCCATAAGCGGCGGGCTATTCCATATTGACATCACATCGAAGCGGGCCTAAGGTTCGCTCCAGACGGCAGCACGACTAGATTGGCTGTGACGGGCCTTCCCTTCCTAGTACCTGCATTACCGCTGTGAATATGGTGGGTCGTGTAGGATTCGAACCTACGACCAATTGGTTAAAAGCCAACTGCTCTACCAACTGAGCTAACGACCCGTTGGATGGCGCGTATAATACTGATTTCTAACGGGAAATCAACACCCCATCAGCACTTTTTTTAAAAGTAACGGGTAGGGTCCGCCACTCCGGCTGCCGCGAAGCCATCGGCCCGCAAACGGCAACTGTCGCACTTGCCGCAGGCGCGGCCCTCGTCGTCCGCTTGGTAGCACGAGACGGTCAAGCTGTAATCCACGCCACGGGCAATACCGGCCTGGACGATCTGGGCCTTGCTCAGGTTCTGCAAAGGCGCCTGGATACGAAAGCCCTGCCCCTCCACACCCGCCTTGGTGGCCAGGTTGGCCATGCGTTCGAAGGCCTCCACGAACTCGGGACGGCAGTCCGGATACCCCGAGTAATCCACGGCGTTGACACCAATGAAGATGTCACGGGCGCCCAGCACCTCGGCCCATCCCAGCGCCAGGGACAGGAACACGGTATTACGCGCAGGCACATACGTGACCGGGATACCTTCGCCAGGTGTCTCTGGCACATCGATACTGGTGTCGGTCAAGGCCGAGCCACCAATGCCATTGAGGTTAAGGCCGATCACTTTGTGCTCGACCACGCCCAGGTCACGGGCAACACGTGCCGCCGCGTTGAGCTCGGCACGGTGACGCTGACCGTAGTCGAAACTCATGGTGTAGCAGCTATAGCCTTCAGCCTTGGCCATGGCGACCACGGTGGCCGAGTCCAGACCACCGGAAAGCAGGATTACCGCGCGTTTATCTGTCATGTTCGTACTCATCGTGTCAGCGTCCCGGTTCGTCGTTCCACAGCAGTTTGTGCAACTGCAACTGGAAGCGTACGGGCAGGTTGTCGGCGACGATCCAGTCGGCCAGATCGGTGGCGTTCACTTGGTGGTGGCTGGGTGAAAACAGCACTTCGCCCGCGCGCTGCGCCAGGTTGTACTGAATCAGCTTGGAGACCGCCCAGTCATAGTCCTCGCGCGAGCAAATGACGAACTTGACCTGATCGTTAGGGGTCAGGTGCTCGATGTTCTCGTAGAGGTTGCGGTGCGACTCCTCCGAGCCCGGGGTCTTCAGATCGACCACGCGGCTGACCCGTGGATCGACCTGGGCGATGTCCAGGGCGCCACTGGTCTCCAGAGAGACTTCGTAGCCGGCATCGCACAGGCGCTGGAGCAACGGCAACGCATTGGGCTGGGCCAAGGGCTCGCCACCGGTCACGCAGACATAGCGCGGCCGGAACCCCGCCACTTGCTCAAGAATGTCGTCGAGGGTACGAACGGTGCCGCCGCTGAACGCGTAGGCACTGTCGCAATACTGACAGCGCAGGGGGCAGCCTGTAAGGCGCACGAATACGGTGGGCAGCCCAGCCGTTCGTGTTTCACCCTGCAAGGAGTAAAAGACTTCGGTGATGCGTAATGTGTCTTGCATGATCGCCACGGGCGTGACAGCTAAACAGGCTGTCCGCCTCCGTCAGGCACTGTCGCGGACTCGACATAGCGTTATCCGCACCAGCGTGTTTACGAAAAAAGGGCCAAGATTCTAACGAAAAAACCCGCGACAAGCGCGGGTTTCTTTCGAATGGCGATACTCAGAGCTTTTGCAGGTCACGCTGAGCCAGTTGCGCGGCGGAAGTGCCGGGATACTGGGTAATGACCTGCTGAAGGATGCCCTTGACCTTGTCGGTGTGACCCATGCGGCGTTCGACATCCGCCAGCTTGTACAGCGAGTCAGGCACTTTGCTGTGCTTGGGATACAGCTGGCCGACTTTGGCGAAAGCCTGGCTGGCACCTTGCAGGTCGCCCTTGGCCAGGTTCACTTCACCCAGCCAATATTGGGCATTGCCGGCGTACTGGCTATTTGGGTACTTGCGCAAGAAGGCACCGAAGGCCTGGCTGGCCTTGTCGAAATCCTTCTGCTTGATCAGGTCGAAAGCTGCATCGTAATAGAGCTTCTCTTTCGCCGGATCACCTGGTTCGCTGCTGGCGGCCGGTTGTTGGGCCGCGGCGCCAGCAGCGGCACCGGTGGCGGCATTGGAGGCGCCACCGGTGGAAGAATTCTCGGGGGTCGCGGCAGGTGCGACACCGCTGTTGATGCGACGGTCCAGATCCTGGTAACGCTCCAGGTTCTCCTGCTTCATGCGGGCGACATCGTTCTGCAGCTCTTCGATGATGCCTTGCTGGCGGGAAATCTGATCCTGCATCTGTTGCAGCTGCATGAACAGCTGGCCCTGTGCAGAAGCAGGGGCCGAAGCCCCTGCCCCGGCATAGGCGCCGTTCGTGCCATAACCCGCAGGCGGATAGCCACTTGCGTTGTCATCTACTACAGGAACCTCAGCCCAAGCCGCGAGCGGCAGGCTGAGCGCGAGGACGGTTACAGCACGACGGCACATACGCATAAGAACTTACTTACGCAGTTCTACGCGACGGTTCTGAGCCCAGGACTGCTCGTCGTTGCCGGTGGCAACTGGACGCTCTTCGCCGTAGGAAACCAGTTCCAGCTGAGCAGGGGAAACGCCCTGCAGAACCAGGTAGCGTTGAACGGCCTTGGCACGACGCTCGCCCAGAGCCATGTTGTACTCGCGAGTACCGCGCTCGTCGGTGTGGCCTTCCAGAACAACACGGTTGCCGTTGGCTTTCAGGTCCTTGGCGTGAACGTCCAGAGCGCGCATGGCTTCTGGCTTCAGGTCCGAGCTGTCGTATTCGAAGTAGAAGGTGGTGATTGCGCGCAGGGCGGCTTCTTCGCTCAGGCTGCCGTCGACAGCACCAGTGTTGGCACCGTAGCCAGCGTTAGGATCAACAGCGGCGCCTTCGCCAGCGTTGTCACCGCCCTTGGAGGAGCAACCTACAGCTACGGCCATGGCCAGAGCCAGCGCAGCGAATTTACCAAACTTCAGCATTTCCATCGTGAAACTCCTAATGAAACCCCAGTGTGTTAAGCAAAAGTATTACGCCGCATCAGTTCAGGTAAGGGGACCAGGACGGTTCTCTGACTTCGCCTTGAGCGGTAGGAAGCGGGAGCCTCACGCGTCCATTGAGAGAGACGAGCATCAAGACTCCCCGGCCCTGCTGGCGGGTGGCGTAGATTAGCATGGTGCCGTTTGGCGCGACAGTGGGAGACTCATCAAGACTGGTGTCCGACAGAATCTTTACACTTCCGCGCTGCAAATCCTGGGCAGCCACTTTGAAGTTGGTGAAGCCCTGTTGGCGATGGATCATCACCAGGGTCTTTTCGTCCGCCGACAGTTTCGGGTTGGCATTGTAGTTACCCACGAACGTTACACGCTCGGCGCCACCGCCACTGACCGATGTCTTGTAGACCTGCGGCTTGCCGCCCCGGTCGGAGGTGAAGTACAGGGTATTACCATCCTTGCCCCAGAACGGCTCGGTGTTGATGCCTGGGCCTGCGGTTACACGGCTGATCTGGCGCGACCCCATGTTCATCACGTAGATGTCCGGGTTGCCGTCCTTGGACAGCACGAAGGCAAGACGCGAACCATCCGGCGACCAGGCTGGAGCGCCGTTGAGGCCTTCGAAGTTGGTGATCTGCTCACGGCGACCGGTATCGATGTGCTGAACGAAGATGCGCGGGCGCTTCTGCTCGAACGAGACGTAGGCAATACGCTTGCCGTCCGGTGCGAAACGCGGCGACAGGATCGGCTCACGCGATTGCAGCAGGGTAACGGCGCGAGCACCGTCATAGTCCGAACGCTGCAAGGTGTAACGGGTGTTGTTGGCGGAGAAGCGCTCGGCAGTCACGTACAACATGCGGGTGGAGAATGCACCCTTGATGCCGGTGAGCTTCTCGAACGACTGGTCGGCGATGTAGTGCGACATGTCGCGCAGTTGGTCGACGCCGCCGGCAACGCTGCCGGTCAGCACCTGCTGTTCGGTGGCCACGTTGAACAGGGCGTACTGCACCTGCAGGCGACCGCCGGAAGGCACGATGCTACCAACCATCACGTACTGGGCACCCAGGGCTTTCCAGTCACGGAAGATGACTTCGCTGGCCTGGGTCGGCTGGCTGATCATGTTCTGCCGTGGGATGGGCGAATAGTAGCCGGAGTTGCGCAGGTCATTGCCAATGATCTCGGCCATGTCCTCCGGCAACACGCTGCCACCCTGCAAACCGAACGGCACTACTGCGATCGGAGTCGCCCGATCGCTGCCGCTGGTGACCAGGATGTTCTTTTCCTCTGCCACGGCCATACCTGCCACGCAGCAGAGCATGACCAGCAGTCCTTTCAGACGTTTAATCACAACGCTAGATCCTCAGGTGTAAATGTCATCTTGAATGAACGGTACGGATTGAACTCGTTCGGCTTCAAGCCCTGCATCTCGGTCAGACGACCAATGTTCTTCACCGCTGCCACCGCCGAGCTGTCGAACGGACCGTCGCCACTGGAGCGCGCCACGCTGACGTTGGTGATGGTGCCATCGGGCAGCATGTTGATCTGCAGGACTACCGTCATGCCCCTGCGTGCGGACGGCGGACGCGCCCACCCTTCGGCTGCTCGCAAGCGAATCAGGTCGTCGAAATCGCCGGCCACTTCATCGCCACGCTCATCGGCCAGGGCCTGCTGCCGCTCAGTGGTATCGGACAACAGCTCGGCCAGGGCCTGGGCTTTCTTGTCTTCTGCCGCCTTGCGGGCCGCTTCCTGCGCCTTTTTCTTCTGGGCATCCGCAGCCGCCTTCTTCTTGGCGTCTTCGGCTGCCTTCTTCTTCGCTTCCTCGGCCGCCGCTTTCTTCTTGGCGTCCTCGGCTGCTTTCTTCTTGGCCTCTTCGGCGGCTTTCTTCTTAGCCTCCTCGGCAGCCTGTTTCTTGGCTTCTTCCTCTGCTTTCTTCTTGGCCTCTTCCTCGGCTTTCTTCTTGGCGATATCAGCCTGCTGCTTCTCAGCGGCCTTTTTCGCCTCCTCGGCTTTCTTGGCCTCGGCAGCCTTCTTGGCTTCAGCAGCTTTGGCGGCCTCCTCGGCCTTCTTCGCCTCGGCGGCTTCGCGAGCCTCCTCGGCCTTTTGAGCGGCGTCGGCTTTCTTTTGTTCCGCGGCCTTCACCGCTTCCTGCTCGACCTTCTTCTGCTCCAGTTGCTCGACCTCGGTCTGGCGCGAAGCGGTTTTCTTCGCTTCCCCGGCAATCTTCTGATTGGTCTGGGTGGTCGCCTGACTCTTGGATTTGAGCTGATAGAGCGTAGCCTGGACGATCGGCTTGGACGGCGGCAGCTCAGGCGTCATGGCGAAGCTGACGAACAGCATCGCGAACACCAGAACGTGCAGTCCGATGGCCCAGACAGTGGGCCAGAAGTAGCTTTCCGAGGCGGATGGCTCTCGCTGTTGCATCAGGGCGCCTCGGTAATCAGGCCAACGTTACCGACACCGGCCTTCTGCAACCCGCCCATGGCACCCATGACCGCGCCATAGTCGACGGCCTTGTCGCCACGAATGAAGACCTGGGTCTGCTTGCCCTGGTCGCGACCGGCGGCAATGATCTTGGTCACCGCGCTGGTCATTTCCGGCAAGGTCATGGCCTTGTCCAT
The DNA here is from genome assembly GCF_051913525.1 of Pseudomonas sp. PKS. Classification (NCBI taxonomy): domain Bacteria; kingdom Pseudomonadati; phylum Pseudomonadota; class Gammaproteobacteria; order Pseudomonadales; family Pseudomonadaceae; genus Pseudomonas; species Pseudomonas sp. PKS. Next base: position 15,946 of record NZ_JBEGDO010000014.1, read on the forward strand.
CTGCTTGTCGGTATCGACTTCGCTGCCGAGGTTCCAGTAGTAGGTCTTGTCGGCCTTGATCGAGATGGTCAGGATCTGAACGTTGTTGTCCTGGGGCAAGGCTTCGCTGGAAACCTTGGGCAGGTCGACCTTCACGCCCTGGTTGAGCATGGGGGCAGTCACCATGAAGATGACCAGCAGCACCAGCATCACGTCGATGTAGGGCACCACGTTCATCTCGGCGACCGGCTTGCGTTTTTGGCGAACTCGGGCCATGGGCTTCTACCTGATTACTCTTCGCTGGTGTGCACTTTGCGGTGCAGGATTGCCTGGAACTCGTCGGCGAACGTGTAGTAACGACCGATCAGCACTTCGCTGCGGGCGGAGAAACGGTTGTAGGCAATGACCGCCGGGATCGCGGCGAACAGGCCGATCGCAGTGGCGATCAGTGCCTCGGCGATGCCCGGGGCCACGGTGGCCAGGGTCGCCTGCTGGGCCGAAGCCAAACCGCGGAAGGAGTTCATGATGCCCCAGACGGTCCCGAACAGGCCGATGTACGGACTGGTGGAGCCGACAGTGGCAAGGAACGGCAGGCTCTGCTCGAGCTTTTCTTCCTCACGGGAGATGGCCACGCGCATGGCACGCCCGACGCCTTCCATGACCGCATCTGGATCGACGCCCGGCTGCTGGCGCAAGCGCGAGAACTCCTTGAAGCCGGCACGGAACACCTGCTCCACGCCCGAGTCCGGATCTGGATTGCTGCCTGCCTGACGATACAGCTTGGACAGGTCGATGCCCGACCAGAAGCGCTCCTCGAAGGCATCGAGCGCACGACGACCGGCGCGCAGCATGGTGCTGCGCTGGAAGATCATGATCCATGAAGTGACCGAAGCGGCCACCAAGGTCAGCATGACCAGCTGTACCACTACACTGGCATTGCTGACCAGACTCCACATGGAGGTATGGTCGACGACGTTAGCTTCCACGCTTATTCTCCTGCGTTCGATTGAGTACCCGTGCCGTCCGCCAGGAAGGCGTCGCGCAGTTCTGGGGGAATGGCCCGGGGTTTGAAAGTGTCGGCGCGCACGGCGGCCACCAGGAACTGCCCTTCGCAGAGCAGTGTTTCATCCTTTTCCCGCCAGACCTGCTGCACGAAGCGCAGGCTGGCGCGGTTCAATTCAAGCACTTGCGCGGTCACCCGCAATTGGTCGTCCAACCGCGCCGGCGCGTGATAACGCGCTTCGCTGGAATGGACCACGAACAACAGGTTCTGGCCGGCAAGCTCGGACTGGGAAAACCCCAGGTGCCGCAGCCGCTCGGTACGCGCCCGCTCCATGAATTTCAGATAGTTGACGTAATACACCACGCCACCGGCGTCGGTGTCCTCGTAATAGACGCGACAGCGGTGAGCGAACGGTTCCAGGCCATTTTGCGCGCGCATACTCTAGTGCTTACTCCTCAGCTTGCCAATCCGCCCTGGCAACTGTTTTTGCATCGATAATGTCTTATTGCCAGCGCGCCGAGAGCGTGCCAGCGGTAGGACCACGAAAACCATGATTCGATCTGTCATTCATCGGGATCGGAGAATTCTCCGCCTTCGGCGAAGCGCCCTGGAATGTTCAGGCCAAAATGCAGGTAGGCATGACGAGTGACCACGCGCCCGCGTGGCGTGCGCATGATGTAGCCCTGCTGGATCAGGTATGGCTCGAGCACGTCCTCGATGGTGTGTCGCTCCTCGCTGATGGCCGCGGCCAGGTTGTCGACCCCCACAGGGCCACCGTCGAACTTCTCGATCATGGTCAGCAGCAAACGGCGATCGGAGTGGTCGAAGCCACGTTCATCGACATCCAGCAGGTTCAGTGCCATGTCTGCCACGGCCTTGGTGATCTGCCCCTTGCCACGCACCTCGGCATAATCGCGCACGCGTCGCAGCAAGCGGTTGGCGATACGCGGCGTGCCGCGGGCACGACGGGCGATCTCGTAGGCCCCCTGGTCCTCGATGGACAACCCGAGGATGTTGGCCGAGCGGCTGACGATGGTCGCCAGATCCTTGTTGCTGTAGAACTCCAGGCGCTGGACGATGCCGAAGCGGTCGCGCAGCGGGTTGGTCAGCATGCCAGCACGGGTAGTGGCACCGACCAGGGTGAACGGTGGCAGGTCGAGCTTGATTGAACGCGCCGCCGGGCCCTCGCCGATCATGATGTCCAGCTGGAAGTCCTCCATCGCTGGATAGAGCACCTCCTCGACGACCGGCGACAGCCGATGAATCTCGTCGATGAACAGCACGTCATGGGGCTCCAGGTTGGTCAACATCGCGGCCAGGTCGCCCGGACGTTCCAGGATGGGCCCCGAAGTACTCTTGACCGACACGCCCATTTCCTGGGCGATGATGTTGGCTAGGGTGGTCTTGCCCAAGCCCGGCGGGCCGAAGATCAAGGTATGATCGAGGGATTCGTTGCGACCGCGGGCCGCCTGGATGAACAATGCCATCTGCTCGCGCACCACCGGCTGGCCGATGTACTCGTCCAGGCTCAGAGGGCGGATCGCACGATCCTGGATTTCTTCGCGGTCGCGGCCACTGGCGGCGATCAGTCGGTCGGTTTCGATCACTTGGCGATCATTCCTTTAAGGCTGCGGCGAATCAGCTCCTCGCTGCTCAGACCGCTCTTGCCCTCGATGGCCGCCACCGCCTTGCTGGCCTCCTGGGGCTTGTAGCCCAGGGAAATCAAGGCGCTGACCGCATCGGCCTCCGCATTGGAGGCGCTGCTTACGGGCATTGGACCATCAGAGACAAGGGTGAACATTGCGGGGGAGGTTTCCCACGCCTTGAAGCGATCCTTGAGCTCCACCAGCAGGCGTTCGGCGGTCTTCTTGCCAACCCCTGGTACACGCACCAACGCCGAGGCGTCCTGGGCCTGTACACAGCGCACCAACTCATCGACCTCTAGGCCCGACATCAGCGCCAGGGCGAGCTTCGGCCCTACCCCATTGAGGCGGATGAGCTCGCGAAACAGTTCACGCTCGCGCTTTTCGGCAAAGCCATAGAGTAGATGGGCATCCTCACGCACCACCAGATGGGTGTGCAGGGTGACCGGCTCACCGACTTTCGGCAACCGGTACAAGGTAGTCATTGGCACCTCCAGCTCATAGCCCAGGCCATTGACATCGACTATCAGGTGCGGCGGCTGTTTTTCCGCCAGGGTGCCGCGCAAACGTCCAATCACGTTCCGATCCTTTCCTTCGGGTGCCGGCCAGAAACCGGTCCACCCTATCAGCAAATGCAGTGGGAGACTGTTCCCCCCACACAAAATATGTATCAGCGCATGAAGCGGCTACAGACGCAAGCGTCCACCGCGTCGCCGGGCTGTGGTCAATCCATGAGGGATGAGGCTGGAGCGGGTATGGGCATGACACAGCGCAATGGCCAGGGCGTCGGAGGCATCCACCTGCGGCTTTTGCGTCAGCTTCAACAGGTGCATGACCATCAGCATCACCTGCTCCTTGTTGGCGCCACCAGTCCCGGCAACGGCCTGCTTGACCTGACTGGCACTGTATTCGGCAATTTCAAGACCCGCCTCGGCGGCCGCGACGATCGCCGCGCCTCGAGCCTGCCCGAGCTTGAGAGCCGAATCGGCGTTGCGCGCCATGAATACCCGCTCGATGCCCATGGTCACCGGCCCGTGCTGGCGGATGATCTCACTCACCCCACGGAACACGATCTGCAGCCGCTCGTGCAATTCGCCACTGCCTGTGCGGATACAGCCAGACGCCACATACTCGCAGCCGCGGGCCGTCTGACGCACCACACCGAAACCTGTGATGCGCGAACCGGGGTCGATACCAAGAATCAGAGTCATAGGGCCTGTCATTGAAAGGTGGCATGTTTGCGAACTGCATCGGCCCTTTCGCGGGTAAACCCGCTCCCACCGGCATGGCACCGGTCTTGATTGCGGAGCCATGCCGGTGGGAGCGGGTTTATCCACAAAGCCCGTACAGGCGCTGACAAGCTTACAGAGCTGGTAGGGGTCGCCCGAACACCTTAGGCGAGCTTCTCCATGATCTCGTCGGAAATTTCGGCGTTGGAGTAGACGTTTTGCACATCGTCCAGATCTTCGAGCATGTCGATCAGCTTGAGCACTTTCTCCGCCCCCTCCTGATCCAGCTCGGCACTGGTGGTCGGCTGCATCACGATCTCCGCGTCGGCGGCCTTGAAGCCGGCTTCTTCCAGGGCGTTACGCACGGCATAGAAGCTATTGAACGAAGTGAAGACATCGAAGGAGCCATCGTCATTGGCGACCACATCGTCGGCATCAGCCTCCATGGCGGCTTCCATGAGGGTGTCTTCGTCCAGGCCCGGAGCAAAGCTGATCTGTCCCTTGCGCTCGAACAGATAGGCAACGGAACCGTCGGTACCGAGGTTGCCGCCACACTTGGTGAATGCATGGCGTACAGCCGCTGCGGTGCGGTTGCGGTTGTCGGTCATGGCCTCGACCATGATCGCCACGCCACCAGGACCGTAGCCTTCGTAGCTCAGCTCCTCGACATTGTCGCTTTCGTTGGTGCCCGCACCACGCGCCACGGCGCGGTCGATAATGTCGCGGCTCATGTTGGCACCCAGGGCCTTGTCCAGGGCCAGGCGCAAACGCGGGTTGGAAGCCGGGTCAGGCCCACCCTGCTTGGCTGCGACAGTCAGTTCGCGGATCCACTTGGTGAAGATCTTGCCTCTCTTGGCATCCTGGCGCTCTTTGCGGTGCTTGATGTTTGCCCACTTGGAATGACCAGCCATAACGACTCCGAATCCTTGAAACAGAAACAGGTTCCGCCCCGAAGGGCGGAACGCGAGAAAACTGCGCCGAAGCGCGTGGGCGCTTCCGCCAGGGAAGCACCCAGGTCGATTACTCGACCTTGGTCTGCTCACGCAGACGGATGTGCAGCTCGCGCAGGGCCTTGGCATCCACCAGACCTGGAGCCTGGGTCATGACGCACGCGGCACTCTGGGTTTTCGGGAACGCGATCACTTCACGGATCGACTGGGCGCCGGTCATCAGCATGACCAGGCGGTCCAAGCCGAAGGCCAGGCCACCGTGAGGTGGTGCACCGAACTTCAGGGCGTCGAGCAGGAAGCCGAACTTCTCCTGCTGCTCTTCGGCACCGATGCCCAGCAGACGGAAGACCGCCTGTTGCATTTCCTTGCGGTGGATACGGATCGAGCCGCCACCGAGCTCAGTGCCGTTGAGGACCATGTCATAGGCACGCGACAGCGCGACACCCGGGTTGGCCTCGAGCTCTTCAGGCGAGCACTTGGGCGCGGTGAACGGGTGGTGCAGCGCGCTGAAGCTGCCATCGTCGTTTTCTTCGAACATCGGGAAGTCGACAACCCACATCGGTGCCCACTCGCAGGTCAGCAGCTCGAAGTCGTGGCCCAGGCGGATACGCAGCGCGCCCAAGGCTTCGCTGACGATCTTGGCCTTGTCGGCGCCGAAGAAGACGATGTCACCATCGACGGCGCCAACGCGATCAAGGATCACGTTCAGGTTGGCTTCAGGGATGTTCTTGACGATCGGCGACTGCAGACCCTCGACGCCCTTGGCGCGCTCGTTGACCTTGATGTAGGCCAGGCCCTTGGCGCCGTAGATGCCGACGAACTTGGTGTATTCGTCGATGCGGCTGCGCGGCATGCTGGCTCCGCCCGGCAGACGCAGAGCGGTGACGCGGCACTTCGGATCGTTGGCCGGGCCTGCAAAGACCTTGAAATCCACGTCCTTGAGTTGGTCGGCAACATCGACCAGTTCCAGCGGAATACGCAGGTCAGGCTTGTCGGAACCGTAGCGACGCATGGCCTCTTCGTAGGTCATGTGCGGGAATTCGCCGAACTCCAGGTCCAGGACTTCCTTGAACAGCTTGCGGATCATGCCTTCGGTCAGGCCCATGATCTCGGCTTCGTCGAGGAAGCTGGTCTCGATGTCGATCTGGGTGAATTCCGGCTGACGGTCGGCACGCAGGTCCTCGTCACGGAAGCACTTGGCGATCTGGTAGTAGCGATCGAAGCCGGCGACCATCAGCAACTGCTTGAACAGCTGCGGCGACTGCGGCAGGGCGAAGAAGCTGCCAGCGTGGGTACGGCTCGGGACCAGATAGTCGCGCGCGCCTTCCGGCGTGGCGCGGGTCAGGATCGGCGTCTCGACGTCGAGGAAGCCGTTCTCGTCCAGGTAGCGACGGATGCTGCTGGTGATGCGCGAGCGCAGACGCAGCTTGTCGGCCATTTCCGGGCGGCGCAGGTCGATGAAACGGTAGCGCAGGCGGGTTTCCTCGCCCACATCGGAATATTCGTTCAGCGGGAAGGGTGGGGTTTCCGCCTCGTTGAGCACCTTGAGCTCATAGCCCAGCACTTCGATACCGCCGGACGCCATGTTCGGGTTGACCGCGCCAGCCGGGCGCAGGCGCACCTTGCCGGTGATCTGCACGACATACTCGCTGCGCACACGGTCGGCAGCGGCGAAAGTCTCGGCGCGATCCGGGTCGAATACGACCTGGGCCATGCCTTCGCGGTCACGGATATCGAGGAAGATCACCCCGCCGTGGTCGCGGCGACGATGGACCCAGCCGCAAAGGGTGACTTCCTGGCCGTCCAGGCTCTCGTTCAGTTGGCCGCAATAATGGCTGCGCATCATGATGGTGGTTTCGCTTCTCGTGATTCGTGTATTCGGTGGAGGTCTTGGCCGCCCAAGGGGCTAATACTGCAAGACCCGGTCACTGCAATTCAACTCAGTCGGCCTTGTCGCCGCCTGCCAGGTTCTTCTTCGCCCCGGTCTTGAAATCGGTCTCGTACCAGCCGTTGCCGCTCAGGCGGAAACCGGGCACCGACAACAGCTTCTTCAGGGCTGGAGCCTGGCACGCCGGGCAGTCGGTCAGTGGTGCGGCGCTGATCTTCTGCAATACCTCCATCCTGTGATCGCAGGACGCACATTGATAGTCATAAAGGGGCATGGGGGTGTCTCTCGTCAACCACAACGCTGCCGGGGCAGTAAAAGGCGGGATTATATATGGTTAAGAAGAGCTGCGCAGCCCGCCCGGCGATCAGCGTACTCAGGGTGGATCGAGCAGCCAGGCCACGCAGATCACCCGAATCAGCCCACTGAAGTTGCGAACCCCACCGTGACGCAAGTGGACCTCCCGATCCACGTAGGACAGCACGGCGCTTACCGTGCACTGGTTGGCCTGGGCGATGCGCTCGAGAATACGCCAGTAGACCACCTCCAGCCGCAGGCAGGTGGCAAAGCCATTGAGCCGGACCGAGCGGGAGACCGGTCGAACCTGCATCATGTCAAAATCTGCCCGAAACGGGTCAATGCACTGCTTGCCCGGCCATTTTCCCTGGCAAGCGCCTCGCCTGCCTTGTTGCGTCATTTCCACCACACCACTCCATTGTCTGGAAAAATCCCCTCGCACCCATGCACGACCGGGCAGATCAATAAAGCGCTGTGAGGGCCTTCAAAGCAGTGGCAAAACCTTCCGGGCGAAACAAAAGGCCCGCACCTGGACAGGGTCGGGCCGATAGAGCCTACAAACTAAAGATCACTTTTCCTCCAGCAATACCCGCAGCATCCAGGCGGTTTTTTCATGGATCTGCATGCGCTGGGTCAGCAGGTCGGCGGTCGGCTCATCGCTGACCTTGTCGACGACCGGGAAAATGCTACGCGCCGTGCGTACCACTGCCTCCTGCCCCTGAACCAACTGACGGATCATCTCTTCGGCGGGCGGCACGCCTTCTTCTTCCTTGATTGACGAGTGACGCGCATAGAAGGCATAGGACCCTGGTGCCGGGAAGCCCAGCGCACGAATGCGCTCGGCGATCGAGTCGACCGCCAGGGCCAGCTCGTTGTACTGCTCTTCGAACATCAGGTGCAGGGTGCGGAACGCAGGGCCGGTGACGTTCCAGTGAAAGTTATGGGTTTTCAGATACAGCACATAGGTATCCGATAACAGGCGGGAAAGCCCATCGACGATGGACTTGCGATCTTCTTCATTGATACCGATATCGATTGCCATGAAGCTCCCCTTTCCATAAGGCTTGGTCATCAAGCGGGCACCCCAAACTGTATCAGACCCACCCGCTCCTGCCCGTGACACAGGACAAGCCGTCGCCCCACGGTTTGAGAACCCCCTGCCTTTGCTGTTAAATAGGCACCGTGCCACCCGTGCGGACAGTCATTGCCGGGTGCATAGGCTGGCCAGTTGCGTGATCGCGCCTTGTATCTGCGCACCGCACGTCCAGCTCTTCCTGTGATCGGCCTTATCAATGTGAGCCCACTCAAATGTTCAAGATCGTCCATCTGGTGACGGGCGTAGCAGCTTTGCTGCTGTCGCTCATACCCAGCCTGAAAACCGATGCAACCCCGTTCCTGGAGCAACCTGAAGCCGTCTACCTGGCGTTGCTCGGCCTGCTCAACCTGCTGCTGGCACCTGCGCTGCCGCTCTACTACAAAGGCGCCCGCCAACAGCTGCAATCGCTGGCGTGCGCCTTGCTGGTGCTGGCGGTGATCCTGCAGACCATCACCCTGCTGGCACGCCCAGAGCTGGGCGACCTGCCAGCCTTGCTCTGCGCCACCTTGGCCGTAGCACTGCACCTTGGCACAGGCTTCGCCCGCAGCTTCAAAAAGCCCCGCGCCAGCCAAGGCACCCCACAAGATGCGGGCAAACGTGATACCGGCACAGTGAAGTGGTTCAACACCTCCAAGGGCTTCGGCTTTATCTCTCGCGATTCGGGCGACGACATTTTCGTGCATTTCCGCGCGATCCGTGGCGAGGGCCACCGCGTTCTGGTCGAAGGCCAGCGCGTTGAGTTTTCAGTGATGCACCGCGACAAAGGCCTGCAGGCTGAAGATGTGGTCGCGGTTTCCCGCCGCTGACCCGACGGACCCTGGCGCAGCGGATTCCACCGCGCCAGGGTCGCCTTCCTTAATAATGAGGCGGCGGCGCCTGCTCCCCCTCGCCACCGTACTGCCCCACCACTTCCTCGTAACGCTTGATCAGCTCAGCCATCTGCAGCTGCAGGCGCTCGATCACCCGCCCCTGCTCGACCAACACATCGTTCAGCGCTTGAATGGTGTCGTCCTGAAACGCCTGACGGCTTTCCAGCTCGATGACTCGCGATTCCAACGACATAGCCTCAAACCTCCCGGAAGTCATCATTCAACAGCACCCGCAAACGCTGACGGATCGAGTCGATCTGATCGGCTGTGTATTCGATGGCAGGCACCCGCCCCCACACTGGCGCGGGCCAGGCCGCGTCGTCACGTCGACGCACGATTACATGCATGTGCAGTTGACTGACCACGTTGCCCAACGTCGCGACGTTGAGCTTGTCGGCAGCGAAACTGTCCTTGAGTGTCTCGGCCAGGTAGGTGGTTTCCTTCCAGAGCTGCTGCTGGTCGGCTTCGCTCAACTGGAACAGTTCGCTGATATCGGCGCGCCGCGGCACCAGGATGAACCAGGGGTAGTTGGCATCCTTACTCAACAGCAAGCGACACAACGGAAAATCTCCCAACACCAGGGAATCCTGCTGCAAACGCGAATCCAGAACGAACACGGCATACCTCCTCAAGACGAAACGACCCGGCCAAAGCGCGGGCGAGATGGGCGAAGGATACCTTGCTTCAACACCGCCAGCATGAAATGCCACCGGGCAGTACTGCGTTTTTCGGCCAGAAGCGCACTTGTATGCACAACCCGGTAACACTGCGCTACTTTTCGCACCAAAAAAGAGCCCGCCAGCGCAACACACCCACTGCTTTGTGCGCGGATTAACAGTTTCCGGTAACACCTTGACTTTTAAGGTAGCTTTTCCCCCGCAAGCGCCGCTACGTTTTGGCACACCATCAGACGCTTTTCGCCCCGTATTTACGGACCTTTTCCGCCCCTGCCAGAGGAACTGTGAAAAATTCATGAACAAATCGTGATTTTGAGCACGCTTGTTGCATTCCCATCCGACCAAGTCTCGAGGCACCTCGGTGCACGGGACAAATAAAAAAGCGGCAGGGATACCCAGGTTGTTCCACCAGCCAGGTGTGTTTACAGAATTGTTACAGCGCTGGCGTTATACGCCCCGAAACTGGGCGTAATTTGCGACATGGAAATAGCCAAACGCGACATGTTGAAAAAGTTCCCTAAAGGTTGTTTTTTCAGTGTCGCCAAGAAGAGTCAGCGTGATATACATTTTCGCCGACATAACAAGAAAGAGCTCGCCCTATAACTAAAAGACCAGGGTGTAGCGGTACTTCCTAAAAACCAAAGGAGCAAATCACGATGCGCGTGATGAAGTGGAGCATGATCGCCCTGGCCGTTGCGGCAGGGACCTCGCAGTTGGCAGTGGCCTCTTCGCAGGACGAAGCCAAGGGCTTTGTCGACGACAGCAAACTGACCGTCAAGATGCGTAACCTGTACTTCAGCCGTGACCGCCGCGACAGCGAGTCGGCAGCGAACAAGGCTGCGGGTCTGCGCCATGACGTGCGCGAATGGGGCCAAGGCTTCGTCGGCACCTTCGAGTCGGGCTTCACCCAAGGAACCGTCGGCGTGGGCGTCGATGCCATCGGCATGCTGGGCATCAAGCTCGACAGCGGCCGCGGCTATTCGGGCTCGGGCCTGTTCCCAACCGGTTCCGATGATCGCTCCCAGGACGAATACTCCAAAGGTGGCGGCGCGGTTAAGTTCCGCGTTTCCGACACCGTACTGAAAGTCGGTGACCAGTTCACCGCCATGCCGGTCTTCGCGACCGACGACAGCCGCCTGCTGCCCGAAGTCGCCCAAGGCGCCTTGATCACCAGCAACGAAATCAAAGGCCTGACCCTGCAAGCCGGTCACTTCACCAGCATCACCGCCCAGGCAGCCACCTACCACGACAGCATCAACGATGGCGTTGGTGACGGCCAGGGCTTTGGCCTGACCAAGGCCGATGTCGTTGGCGGCACTTATGCCTTCACCGACAACCTGAGCAGCAGCCTCTACTATTCTCGAGTCGAGGACTACTGGCGCAAATACTACGGCAACCTGAACTGGGCGCTGCCGATCTCCGACTCGCAAGGCCTGGTGTTCGACTTCAACATCTATGACACCAAGAGTATTGGCGATGCGATTTATCGCTCCGGCTTCACCCGTGATGGCGACAAGCTCGACAACCGTGCCTACAGCCTCTCCGGTGCCTACAATATTGGCGCGCATACCTTCACCCTGGCCTACCAGAAGATCAGCGGCGACGGCGAATACGCCTACGGCATCGACGGCGGCGGCTCTATCTTCCTGGCCAACTCCGTTGCCCGTTCCGACTTCAACGCCGAAGACGAGAAGTCCTGGCAGGCTCGCTACGACCTGAACTTCGCCGAGTACGGCGTCCCAGGCCTGACCTTCATGGTCAACTACGTCCGCGGCACCGACGCGAACGTTGGCGATACCAGCAACGCCAAAGAATGGGAACGCGACGTTTCCGTCAAGTACGTGCTGCAGGAAGGCCCTGCCAAGGACCTGAGCTTCCGCGTCCGCCAGGCGACCTACCGCTCCTCCGACAAGATCTCCTCCGGCTCGCTGGACGAACTGCGTCTGATCGTCGAGTACCCGCTGAGCATCCTGTAAGCCCCCGGCTTGCATTTGCCCCGCACCGAAAAAGCCCGGCGATCACGCCGGGCTTTTTCTTGGCTGACAAGCGCCCCGCCCTGGGGCATCCTGTACGCCTTCGCTCCGCCCCCGTACAATGCGGGGTCATTTCAACGTCTTAGGCAATCGACACGGCCCACCATGCGTACCAGTCAATATTTGCTCGCCACCCAGAAAGAAACCCCTGCCGATGCAGTGGTCATCAGCCACCAGCTCATGCTGCGCGCCGGCATGATCCGCAAGCTGGCCTCCGGCCTGTACACCTGGCTGCCGATGGGCCTGCGGGTGATGCGCAAGGTCGAAGCCGTGGTCCGCGAGGAAATGAACGCCGCTGGCGCCCTGGAAGTGCTAATGCCCAGCATCCAGCCCGCCGAGCTGTGGCAGGAGTCCGGCCGCTGGGAACAATACGGCCCTGAGCTGCTGCGCCTGAAAGACCGCCATGACCGCGACTTCTGCGTTGGCCCAACTCACGAAGAAGTCATCACTGACCTGGCACGCAACGAGCTGTCCAGCTATAAACAGCTGCCGCTGAACATGTACCAGATCCAGACCAAGTTCCGTGACGAAATCCGCCCGCGCTTCGGCCTGATGCGCGGCCGCGAGTTCATCATGAAGGACGCCTACTCCTTCCATGCCGACCAGGCTTCCCTGCAGGAAACCTACGACCGCATGCACCAGGCGTACACAAACATCTTCACCCGCCTGGGCCTGGACTTCCGTCCTGTGCAGGCAGACACCGGCTCCATCGGCGGTAGCTATTCCCATGAATTCCACGTCTTGGCCGAGTCCGGCGAAGACGATGTGATCTTCAGCGACAGCTCCGACTACGCCGCCAACATCGAGAAGGCCGAAGCCATCCCGCGCGAAACCGTGCGCCCAGCCCCTACCGAGGAGCTGCGCCTGGTCGACACCCCGGATGCCAAGACCATCGCTCAACTGGTCGAGAACTACGGCCTGCCGATCGAAAAGACCGTCAAGACCCTGATCGTGCGTGGCGCAGAGGAAGGCAAGCTGGTCGCCCTCGTGGTCCGTGGCGACCATGAGCTGAACGAAATCAAAGCCGCCAAGCTCGAACAGGTCGCCGACCCACTGGTCATGGCCACCGACGCCGAGCTGCGCGCCGCCATCGGTGCCGGCGCAGGCTCCCTGGGCCCGCTGAACCTGCCACTCGAATGCATCATCGACCGCTCGGTCGCCCTGATGAGCGACTTCGGCATCGGCGCCAACATCGACGACAAGCACTACTTCGGCGTCAACTGGGAACGTGACTTGCCGGTTCCTCAGGTCGCCGACCTGCGTAACGTAGTCGAGGGCGACCCGAGCCCGGACGGCCAGGGAACCCTGGTCATCAAGCGCGGCATCGAAGTCGGTCACATCTTCCAGCTCGGCACCAAGTACAGCGAGGCGCTCAAGTGCCAGGTGCTGGGCGAAAACGGCAAGCCAGTGACCCTGTCCATGGGCTGCTATGGCATCGGCGTATCCCGCGTGGTCGCCGCCGCCATCGAGCAGAGCTATGACGACAAGGGCATCATCTGGAACGATGCCCTGGCGCCCTTCCAGATCGCCCTGGTACCGCTGCGCTACGAAACCGATGCTGTCCGCGAGGCCACTGACAAGCTGTATGCCGAATTGACCGCCGCCGGTTACGAAGTCCTGCTGGACGACCGCGACAAGAAGACCAGCCCTGGCATCAAGTTCGCTGATATGGAACTGATCGGTATCCCTCACCGCATCGTGGTCAGCGACCGCGGCCTGGCCGAGGGTAACCTGGAGTACAAGCACCGTACCGAGCAAGAGGCCCAGCCTCTGGCACTCAACGAAGTGCTGACCTTCCTGCAAGCCCGCATCCGTCGCTGATAGCCCAATGCACGAGTGATCATGTCCAGAAGCACCTTTACCCTGGGGGGCGCCGCACTGTGCGGCGCCCTGCTCGTCAGCGGCTGCGCCAACCAGATGTCCCAGCGCAGCGAGCATGAGGAGCGCGCCGAGCGCAAGCTGCTCGAACATACTCTGCAAATCGACGTGGGCGAGCCCAAGGTGATGGAGCTTCCCCAGCGGCGCGTACGCATTCACGAACAGAAGCGCTTCGAAGTCACCGAGTTCGAAGTCACCCGCCGTTACGACCGCTACACCCCTTACCAACCCTGGCGAGAGATCTATGAGATTCCCCTGGGTGCGGTGGCCGTGGTGGCCGGTGTCGGCGCCAACGTGATCAACGTGTTCGCCCTGGGCAATCTACCGGACAGCGTTACCCATGATTGGCTCAGTTACGGGCTGGCCGGGATCAACCCGTTCATGAACGCGCCGTCCAATGGTCGTGCACAGCAGAACCTGGCGGGGATCAGCGAAGTGCAGAAGGACAAGCGCGAGGAGTACACCAGCCTGCCTTGGAGCGAACGCCTGGTCGAGGTCAAGGCTGGCAAGCTGACCCACGAACTGACCACCGACCATAACGGCGTGTTGCGCCTGAACCTGCTCGACAGCCCCTTCTCCGAGCAGAACCTCAACCACATCGGCACCCTGCACCTGCATGTAGCCGACGAGGACAATGGTGTACGCGGCGATGCCAGCCTGCTGGTCAGCAGCAACCTGCGCAGCAAGCTGCTCGAAGCCCACGAGTTGATCTTCGATGACCTCGAAGGCGACGATGTCGGCCAATGGGTGCATCGGGTCAAGCGCTTGTCGGAGCTGGGCTTGGAAGAAGAAGCCAGCGAGCTGGAGCAAAGCCTGATCGAGCTGACCCGCAACGATCCGGAGCTGCAACGGGACTTCCTGCAAGCACTGACCAAGGACACCGGGCGACTGGTTGCCGACCCTGGGGTACAGTAAACCCGGCGGGGCTGCCTCGCGGCCCCTCCCCTTCACTCACTGCGGCGGGAAGAGCTCCAACTGCTCATGCGCCCCACGCAGATCTCGCAGTCGCACCCCCACGCCCAAAAGCCGCACTGGTTTGCCGCCCCTGGCAAATGCCTGGCTTAGCAACTCACGATAGCTCTCCAGATCACGACCAGCCCCTGCCTGTTCCAGGGTCGTCTGGCTGAAGTCATGAAACTTCACCTTCACGAACGGTTTGTCTGGCCGGTAGCTGCTGTCCATGCGAGCAATGCGCGCGTTCAGGCTATCGAGCAGTTCGGGCAGTTTCTGCAGGCAGCTCGCCAAGTCCGGCAAGTCGGTATCGTAGGTATTTTCAACACTTACAGACTGACGCCGGCTGTCATTTTGTACGACTCGTTCATCTATCCCCCGCGCCAGCCCCCATAACCGCTCACCAAAACTGCCGAACTCTCGCACCAGGGCCAAACGCGACCATTCGCGCAGCTCTAGGCACGTTTCGATACCCAGGCGTGCCAGTTTGTCCGCGGTGACCTTGCCTACGCCATGCAGCCTTGCGACCGGCAAGGCTGCGACGAACGCTTCCACCTGATCGGGAGTGATCACGAACAAACCATTGGGCTTGCGCCAGTCGCTGGCGATCTTGGCCAAAAACTTGTTAGGCGCCACGCCAGCCGAAACAGTGATGTGCAGAGTCCTAGCGACTCGCCTGCGAATGTCTTCGGCAATACGCGTGGCGCTGCCGGCGAACCATTGGCTGTCGCTGACATCCAGGTAGGCCTCGTCCAGCGACAGCGGCTCGATCAGGTCGGTGTAGTCGCGAAAAATAGCGTGGATTTCCCGAGAGGCCTCGCGATAAGCCTCGAAACGCGGCTTCACGATCAACAGATCTGGGCAGAGCTTGAGCGCATGACGCGACGACATGGCCGATCGCACGCCATAGGCACGCGCCTCATAATTGCAGGTCGCGATCACCCCGCGCTGCTCAGGCGCCCCGCCCACGGCCATCGGGCGCCCCGCCAAACGCGGGTCGTCGCGCATTTCGATTGCGGCGTAGAAGCAATCGCAGTCGATGTGGATGATCTTGCGCAAGGACATGGATGACCGTCAGCACTGTAAATTCATACAGATACTACCGGCGAGTCGCCATGTGTTCCAGAGCCGCCCTGTCGGAAAGCCGTCCAATCCGATGCAAGCCCCGCCGTTGCTGAGCTGCAGCCTTTGTTCAAACGCTAAGAGATTGAACAAAAAAGGGTTTTTCCGAAATAGCGCTTGACATGGCTGGGGATTTCCGTAGAATTCGATCTCACAGGCGCGGGATGGAGCAGCCTGGTAGCTCGTCGGGCTCATAACCCGAAGGTCGTCGGTTCAAATCCGGCTCCCGCAACCAGATTCAGAAAAAGGCCACTGTCGATACAGTGGCCTTTTTTCTTGCCTTTGAAAAAATCTACGAAAAATCAAAGAGTAATGCTTGACAGCCACTCGGAATTCCGTAGAATGCGCATCCACTGACGCGGGATGGAGCAGCCTGGTAGCTCGTCGGGCTCATAACCCGAAGGTCGTCGGTTCAAATCCGGCTCCCGCAACCATATTCGTCAGAACAAACCCCGCCTGCTAACGCAGTGCGGGGTTTGTTGCTTTTGACCTCGTGAATACTCCTCCGCTTCGCCTGCTCAGGTGAGCCTCTCCGGATGAACTATCTTTAACCCTGCCAATCCGCTGAAAGCGGGCCGGGCAGGAGTAATATCTGGATACGTTTTCCGAAGGGACTTTCACTTGGCCGCACCTCTGCCCAACCTCGCGCTCCTGGCCCGAGGTTACCCATGACCTCACACGACTCCGAACCTCAGGTGTCCCTCGCCACCGCGCTTCCCACCGCTGCCCGCCGTCTGCCCTGGCTGGAGCGGCTGAGTCGGTATCGCCAACCCTTGGGGCTGGCCTTGACGCTGCTGCTGTTCAGCATGGCTTTGATCGCCTGCCGGCACTTGCTGAGTGAACTGGACATCTATGCCCTGCACGACGCCATGCTCAGCGTGCCAACACAGTCTCTGGCGGGCGCCTTGCTGGCGACGGTCGTGGGCTTTGTGACCTTGCTGGGCTATGAATGGTCCGCCAGCCGTTACGCTGCGGTTCAGCTACCGGCCCGCACACTGGCATTGGGCGGTTTCAGCGCCTTTGCCATTGGCAACGCGGTCGGGCTGTCGATCCTGTCCGGTGGCTCGGTACGCTATCGACTGTATGCGCGCCACGGTCTAGGCGCCGCTGAAATCGCGCGCATGACCGTGTTCGCCAGCCTGTCCCTGGGCTGCGCCCTCCCCCCTCTGGCAGCGCTAGCAACATTGAGCAACCTGCCCGGAGCCACTACCGCCCTGCGCCTGCCTACCCCCTTGCTGGCCAGCATCGCCGTGGCAGTGCTGGCACTGACGGCCGTGCTGGTGATCGGCCTCTATCGACGCCGCCTCGACGAGCAACCTCTGGCTGACAGCCTGCTGGTGCAATTTGGACGGCGCACCCTGCGATTACCAGGCGCCCGCTTGGCCGCCCTGCAGTTGCTGATCACCGCCCTGGACGTCGCCGCCGCCGCTACCGTGCTTTATCTACTGCTGCCCGAAGCCCCACCTTTCGGCGCCTTCGTTCTGGTCTACCTGCTCGCCCTGGCTGCCGGTGTGCTCAGCCATGTACCAGGTGGCGTGGGGGTGTTCGAAGCCATTCTCCTGGCCGCCTTCGCCAATCAACTGGGCGCCGCGCCACTGGCAGCCGCCTTGCTGTTGTATCGCCTGATCTATGTGGTCCTGCCCTTGCTGGTGGCCTGTGTGCTGCTGCTGGCAAGCGAAGCCCGCCGCCTGCTGTTCGCCCGCCAGGCGATCAACGCAGCCGCTGGGCTTGCTGCACCGGTGCTGGCAATCCTGGTGTTTCTATCCGGCGTCGTGCTGTTGTTCTCCGGGGCCACGCCCGAGATCGACACGCGCCTTGAGCACATGGGCTTTCTGGTGCCCCATCGCCTGATCGATGCTTCGCATTTTGGCGCCAGCCTAATCGGGGTGCTGTGTCTGCTGCTGGCTCAAGGGCTACGCCGGCGACTATCGGCCGCCTGGCTGCTGACCACCGTCCTGCTGCTGGTAGGCGCGCTGCTGTCGTTGCTGAAGGGTTTCGATTGGGAAGAGGCCAGCGTGCTGATCTTCACAGTGGCGCTGCTGGCCTTGTTCCGTCGCTCGTTCTATCGCCCAAGCCGGTTGCTGGAGCTGCCCTTCTCGCCGGTGTACCTGGTGGCAAGCGTTTGTGTGGTCGGCGCCTCGGTCTGGCTGCTGTTGTTCGCCTACCAGGATGTGCCGTACAGCCACGAACTGTGGTGGCAGTTCACCCTCGATGCCGACGCTCCACGCGGCCTGCGCGCCGCCATGGGCAGTGCAGTGCTGCTGGTGGTCGTCGCGCTGACCTGGCTGCTGCGCACCGCACGGCCCGTGATCCACCTGCCCAACGATGAGGAACTGCAACAGGCCAAGCGCATCCTGATGGCTTCCGACCAACCCGACGGTGGCCTGGCGCTCACCGGCGACAAAGCCTTGCTGTTCCATCCCAATCACAAGGCCTTCCTTATGTATGCCCGTCGCGGCCGCAGCCTGGTCGCCCTGTACGACCCGATCGGCCCCGCTCAGGAACGCGCCGAGATGATCTGGCAATTCCGTGATCTTTGCGATCTGCACCACGCCCGCCCGGTGTTCTATCAAGTCCGCGCGGAGAATCTGCCGTTCTACATGGATATCGGCCTGACCGCACTCAAGCTCGGCGAAGAAGCGCGGGTGGACTTGCGCCGTTTCGACCTCGAAGCCAAGGGCAAGGAGATGAAAGACCTGCGCTATACCTGGAACCGCGGCGGCCGTGACGGGCTGACCCTGGAGATCCATGAGCCAGGCGATGCCCCGCTGGAGGCACTCAAGGAAATTTCCGACGCCTGGCTCGGTGGCAAGAACGTACGTGAAAAAGGCTTCTCCCTCGGTCGCTTCAGCCCCGAGTACCTGCAGCATTTCCGTGTCGCGTTGATCCGCTTCCAGGGCCTGCCGGTGGCCTTTGCCAACCTGCTGGAAACCCAGGGCAAAGAGCTTGCGAGCCTGGACCTGATGCGCGCCCACCCGCAAGCGCCCAAGCTGACCATGGAGTTCATGATGATCGGCTTGATCCTGCACTACAAAAACCACGATTACGCCCGCTTCAGCCTCGGGATGGTGCCGCTCTCCGGCCTTCAGCCCCGACGCGGCGCCCCCCTGACCCAGCGCCTGGGTTCGATGGTGTTCCAGCGCGGCGAGCAGTTGTACAACTTCCAGGGACTACGTCGCTTCAAGGACAAGTTCCAACCGGATTGGGAACCCCGCTACATGGCTGTGCCGGCCGGGCTCGACCCGTTGGTGGCACTGGCCGATACCGCCGCCCTGATCGCAGGCGGCCTGACTGGATTGGTGAAACGTTGATGATCCGACGCTATTGGCTTTACCTGACCGGCGCCCTGCTTCTGGCCTTGCTGGCCGGTGCCGCAGCCTTCTGGCTGTGGACCCGCCCAGCGCCCGAGGCCCGCCTGGAACATCTGACCCTGGCCGATGGCAGCAGCCTGGTCCGCGCCATCCCGGGCGTACACGCCAAGGCCCACGTGGCCATCGCTGTACCCCAGGATCAGGCGCTCAGCGACAAACAATTGCTGGACCTGAGCCAGGCCGGCGAGGCCCAGCTGGTCCAGGTGCTCCTGCCGCCTGGCGACTGCGTCAAGCAGCAGCGCGCATTGGACCAAGCCATGGGCGAGCTGGCCGCGCCGCCGAACCTGGTGGCCGGTATTGGCCCCGGCGCCGCCCAGGCCTGGCGCTGGCTGGCCACCCAGAGCGATGACAAGGCCCGCGCTATCTCCGTGGACTTCACCCTCGAACAACCCGGTTGCCAGCCCCTGCCCAAGTCCGCCGCCCATGGCCATTGGAACGTGGCGTGGAATGACAACCCCGACGATGCCAGTGCCGCATTTGTACGCGACCAGTCGAATGCCGAGACCAGCATCGCCGACTACGACATTCACCTGCCCCAGGTGCTAAAAGCTCAACTGACCCAGGCCCTGGTCGGCAAGGACGGCAATGCCCTGAGCATTCCGGTGGTAGAGGTCCCTGCCGGGCAGACCACCGACACCGTCACCCTGTTCCTCTCCGGGGACGGCGGCTGGCGTGACCTGGATCGCGACGTCGCCGGCGAAATGGCCAAGCTCGGCTACCCGGTCGTAGGGATCGATACGCTGCGCTACTACTGGCAGCACAAGACGCCGGAGCAGAGCGCCGCCGATCTTTCTGAGCTGATGCAGCACTATCGCCAGAAATGGGGTACCAAGCGCTTCGTGCTCACCGGCTACTCATTCGGCGCCGACGTGCTGCCGGCGATCTACAACCGCCTGCCGGATGAAGACAAACAGCGGATCGATGCCGTGATCTTGCTGGCGTTTGCCCGCAGCGGCAGCTTCGAGATCGAGGTCGAGGGCTGGCTGGGCAAGGAAGGTCAGGAAGCCCCGACCGGCCCGGAAATGGCCAAGCTGCCGGCGCCCAAGGTGGTGTGTGTCTATGGCGTCGAGGAGACCGACGAAAGTGGATGTACCGACAAGACCGCAGTCGGTGAACGCCTGAAGCTGCCTGGCGGGCATCACTTCGACGAGAACTATCCGGCCCTGGCCAAGCGCCTGATCAGCGAGATCGAGACGCGCCAGGGGAAGTCCAGCGTGGCGGAACAGAACTGAAATAAACCTGCGGGCCGCTTCGGACAGCTGATCACGGGCTTGCCCTGCGATCAGCTGTACCAATGCCCATGGGGAATCAGATCTCGACCTGCGTTCCCAATTCGATCACCCGGTTCAGCGGCAGGTTGAAGAACCGCAGGTTACCGTTGGCATTCTTGAGCAGAAACGCGAACAGGTTGCCACGCCACCGCGCCATGCCCTCCAGGCGCGAGGCAATCACTGTCTCGCGGCTGAGGAAGTAGGTGGTGCGCATCGGACTGAAATCGAGCCCGTCCAGGTGGCACAACTTCAGCGCCGCCGGCACGTCCGGTTCATCCATGAAGCCAAAGTGCAGCAACACGCGGAAGAACCCATCGCCATAGGCCTCCACTTCAAAGCGCTCGTGTTCCGGCACCCGAGGCCGGTCCTCACTGACTACCGTCAACAGCACCACCTGACTGTGCAGCACCTGGTTATGCAACATGTTGTGCAACAGCGCATGGGGCACAGCGTCCGCCCGCGCGGTAAGAAACACCGCCGTGCCCTCGACGCGATGCGGCGGCTGTACGCGGATACTGCTGATGAACACGGGCAGCGGCAGGGCTCCCTCGTCGATACGGTCCACCAGAATCTGCTTACCGCGCTTCCAGGTACTCATCAGGACGAACAGCACGATCCCCGCCAGCACAGGGAACGCGCCGCCCTGCACGATCTTCGGCACGTTGGCGGCGAAGAACAATCCATCGACAAACAAGAAGCCCAACAGAATCGGCACGGCCAGCACCGGTGGCCACTTCCACAGCAGCAGCATCACTGCCGACACCAGGATGGTGGTCATCAGCATGGTGCCGGTCACCGCAACGCCATAGGCTGCGGCCAACGCGCCGGACGACTCGAAGCCGATCACCAGCAGCACGACGCCGACCATCAAGGTCCAGTTCACCGCACTGATGTAGATCTGCCCTTGCTCGTCGCTGGAGGTGTGCTGGATCTGCATCCGCGGGATGTAACCGAGCTGGATGGCCTGGCGGGTCAGGGAAAAGGCCCCGGAAATCACCGCCTGGGAAGCGATCACAGTCGCCAGCGTGGCCAGTCCCACCAGCGGCAACAGTGCCCAGCTCGGCGCCAGCAGGTAGAAGGGGTTGCGCGCCGCTTCAGGGTTTTGCAGCAGCATCGCGCCCTGCCCGAAATAGTTGAGCACCAAGGCGGGCAGCACGAGTGCGAACCAGGCTCGGGCGATCGGTTTGCGGCCAAAGTGCCCCATGTCGGCGTACAGCGCCTCGGCACCGGTCAGCGCCAGTACCACCGCCCCGAGGATCGCCACGCCCATGCCCGGGTGAACAATGAAGAAGTTCAGCGCCCAACCCGGATTGAACGCCTTGAGCACTTCCGGGCTCTGCGCGATGCCATGCACCCCGAGCGCCCCCAGCACCACGAACCAGGTGACCATGATCGGCCCGAACAGCTTGCCGATTTTCTCGGTGCCATGCTTCTGTACCAGGAACAATGCCACCAGCACCACCAGCGAGACCGGCACCACCCAATGATCGATTCCGTCGAAGGCAAGCCCCATGCCCTCAACCGCCGAAAGCACCGACACCGCCGGGGTGATCATGCTGTCACCGTAGAACAACGAGGCACCGACCAGACCGCAACCGACCATCAGCGCCCTGAGCTTCGGGTAATTGGCTGTGGCCCGGCGCGCCAGCGCGGTCAACGCCATGGTGCCGCCCTCCCCCTGGTTGTCGGCACGCAGGATGAACATCACGTATTTGAACGAAACCACCCACAACAGCGACCACAGAATCAGCGACAGGATGCCCAATACGCCATCATGGTTGACCTGTACCCCATACCCCCCAGTGAAGACTTCTTTGAGGGTATACAGCGGGCTGGTACCGATATCGCCATACACCACCCCAACAGCTGCTACGAGCAGGCCCAGCGAGCGTGTCGCCCCCTGCCCACCTTCGGCGTGACTGCTTGCCTGAACCATCGACCACTCCCGCAGAAGGCCTTCTAGACCCATTTGAATTGCACCCGCGCCGAGCCATCCCGGATGCCCCCGCGCAACGGCGCGAAGCATAGCGCAGCGTTCGTCGTATTTCTGCTGGTAAAGCGACCTTGCGCTCGCTAGAATTGCGCACTTTTTGATCAGAGGCGCCAAAAGCGCCCATCAGTATCGCCCCCGTCAGCGGCCGGGCGATCTGTCTTCAATACCGAGGTTAGCCATGTCCACCACTCCCGCCACCCCGAAGGTCGGTTTCGTCAGCCTGGGTTGCCCCAAGGCGCTCGTTGACTCCGAGCGCATCCTGACCCAGCTGCGCATGGAAGGCTATGAAGTCGTGCCTACCTACGAGGACGCCGACGTGGTGGTGGTCAACACCTGCGGCTTCATCGACAGCGCCAAGGCCGAATCCCTGGAAGTGATCGGCGAGGCGATCAAGGAAAACGGCAAGGTCATCGTCACCGGTTGCATGGGTGTCGAGGAAGGCAACATCCGCGACGTGCACCCGAGCGTGCTGTCGGTCAGCGGCCCGCAGCAGTACGAGCAGGTGGTCAATGCCGTACACGAAGTGGTTCCACCGCGTCAGGACCACAACCCGCTGATCGATCTGGTCCCGCCCCAGGGCGTCAAGCTGACCCCGCGTCACTACGCCTACCTGAAGATTTCCGAAGGCTGCAACCACAGCTGCAGCTTCTGCATCATCCCGTCGATGCGCGGCAAGCTGGTCAGCCGCCCGGTCGGCGAAGTGCTGAGCGAGGCCGAGCGCCTGGTCAAGGCCGGCGTCAAGGAGATCCTGGTGATCTCCCAGGACACCAGCGCCTACGGTGTGGACGTCAAGTACAAGACCGATTTCTGGAACGGTCGCCCGGTCAAGACCCGCATGCTCGAGTTGTGCGAGGCCCTGAGCAGCCTCGGCGCCTGGGTGCGCCTGCACTATGTCTACCCATACCCGAACGTCGACGACGTGATTCCTCTGATGGCCGCCGGCAAGATCCTGCCGTACCTGGATATCCCCTTCCAACACGCCAGCCCCAAGGTGCTCAAGGCCATGAAGCGTCCGGCCTTCGAGGACCGCACCCTGGCCCGCATCAAGAGCTGGCGCGAGCAGTGCCCTGAGCTGGTGATCCGCTCGACCTTCATCGTCGGCTTCCCCGGCGAAACCGAAGAAGACTTCCAGTACCTGCTCGACTGGCTGACCGAAGCCCAGCTCGATCGCGTCGGTTGCTTCCAGTACTCGCCGGTCGAAGGCGCCCCGGCCAACGACCTGGGCTTGGAAGAAGTCCCGGACGAAGTCAAGCAGGAGCGCTGGGACCGCTTCATGGCACATCAGCAGGCCATCAGCGCCGCACGCCTGCAACTGCGTATCGGCAAGGAAATCGACGTGCTGATCGACGAAGTCGAGGAGCAAGGTTCGGTTGGCCGCAGCTTCTTCGATGCCCCCGAAATCGACGGCAGCGTGTTCATCGATGGCGATCACGGCTTCAAGCCAGGCGACAAAGTGCGCTGCCGCATCGTCGATGCCGATGAGTACGACATGTGGGCAGAGCCCATCTGAGCACTCCCGGACGCCCCCCAATCAAGCCCCGCCACTGGCGGGGCTTTTTTTTGCATCTATGTTTTCCTCAGGACCCAGCAGGAGCAACGCGATGCAACCGGCACTGACGCTTCAAACGCCAAATGTGAGCGACTACCCGGAACTGGTACGGATCTGGGAGGCCTCCGTGCGCGCCACCCACGACTTCATGCCCGATGCCTATATCGTGCTACTGCGCGAACATGTGCTGCGCCGCTATCTGGATGCCGTGATGCTGGTCTGCTGCAGAGACAGCACCCGACGCATCCGTGGCTTCGCCGGCGTCGCCAATGGCCGGGTTGACATGCTCTTCGTCGCCCCCGAGTACCGTGGCCAGGGCATCGGCAAACGGCTGTTGCGCTATGCGATCGACGAACTCAATGCCGAGCGCCTGGATGTCAACGAGCAAAACCCCCAGGCCCTGGGGTTCTACCTGCATGAAGGGTTCGAAGTCACCGGGCGTTCGGAAACCGATGGGCTAGGTCAACCTTATCCCTTACTGCACATGACACTGATTCGCACAGGCTCTTGAGCTTTGGATGCAGGATGCCGTACGCCCCTCCTGAAATGGCGTAAATGACATAGATTCCCAGCCCCAAGATCGTCCAGACAGGTACAATGACGGCCTTCCCTGCCTCATTTTGCGAATTGCCTTCATGTCAGAACCCGTGCGCCTCTCCAAACGCCTTATCGAGCAACTCGGTTGCTCCCGCCGTGAGGCCGAGCTGTACATCGAGGGCGGCTGGGTCACGGTGGATGGCGTCGTGGTCGAGCAACCCCACTACAAGGTCGGGGCCGAGCCGGTTGCACTGCTACCGGGAGCACGCGCCGAGCAACTGCCACCGGTCACGCTCCTGCTCAACCAAACGGCCGGTCAGAATGCCGAGACAGGTCGCAGCAGCATGACCATGGCTACCCTCAGCGAAGCCCATCCACCCTCGGTGCGCCCGCTGCATGGTCACTTCGCCAGGTTGTCCTGTGTCGCCCCCCTGGAACCCGGCGCAACCGGTATGCAGCTCTACACCCAGGACTGGCGAGTCACCCGCAAGCTCGAGGCCGATCTGCATCGGATGGAGCAGGAGTACATCGTCCAGGTCGAAGGCCAGGCGTCGGCAGAGGCCTTGCAGCGCCTTGCCCGTGGCATTACCCGCAGTGGCCAGGAGCTGCCCAAGGCCAAGGCCAGTTGGCAGAACGAAAGCCATCTACGCCTGGCCCTGAAGAATCCACGGCCCGGGCAGATCGGCGCCTTGTGCGCCGCCCTTGGGCTCAAGGTGCTGGGTATGCGCCGTATCCGCCTGGGCGGAGTGTCCATGGGCAAGCTGCCCGCCGGGCAGTGGCGCTACCTGGCGTCCAACGAACGCTTCTAGGCCCTGTATGCCATGTATCGGCACCCGGCCACACTGCCCCTAGCATTATCGCCACGCCACTGCTGGCGTGGCGCCTGAACAGGATTTGTCACCATGAACCACAACGATGTCCTGCGCAGCCTGCGCTACATGCTCAAGGTCAGCGACGCCCAAATGGCCGAGATCATTGGGCTGACCGGCCTCGAAGTTTCCGCCGAAGCGGTCGCCACCTATCTGAAGAAAGAAGATGAAGCCGGCTACGTGCGTTGCCCGGAGCGGGTCATGGCGCATTTTCTCGACGGTTTGGTGATTCACCGTCGAGGCCGCGATGACAGCCGCCCGGCGCAACCGATCGAAGTACCGGTGAGCAACAACACCATCCTCAAGAAGTTGCGTGTGGCCTTCGAGCTCAAGGAAGAAGACCTGCATGTGATTCTGAAGTCGGTCAACTTCCCGGTGTCCAAACCCGAACTCAGCGCGCTGTTCCGCAAAGTCGGCCATGACAACTACCGACCTTGTGGCGACCAACTGCTGCGCAACTTCCTCAAGGGCCTGACCCTGCGTGTGCGTGGCTGAGCACGATGCGACATACGGTCTCACCGGTCGGCATCGTCCGCTCATGCTTCAAGGAGAAGTTCGCCATACCTCGCCAGCCGCAGCTGGCGCCCGCCGCACGTGGCGTGCTGGAGCTGCTGCCCCCGTTCGACCAGGGTGATGCCGTCGCCGGGCTCGAACAGGTCAGTCATGTCTGGCTGTTGTTCCTATTCCACCAGGCTCTGGAGGACAAGCCCCGCCTGAAGGTGCGCCCGCCGCGCCTGGGGGGCAACAAGAGTATGGGCGTGTTCGCCACCCGCGCCACTCACCGACCCAATGGTATCGGCCAGTCAGTGGTGCGCCTGGAGGGTGTCGAGGCAGGTCGTCTGCTGCTGTCGGGGATCGACCTGCTCGACGGGACGCCGGTGCTGGACATCAAGCCCTATGTGCCGTACGCCGACAGCATCGGTGATGCAACCAACCAGATGGCCAGCGATGCGCCTGAACCTATTGCCGTGACCTGGAGCGAGGCCGCCCTGCCCCAGGCCCATACACATGCCTTGCGTCTTCGAGAGCCATTGGTCGAGCTGATCGAGCAGTGCCTGGCGCAGGACCCACGCCCGGCTTACCAGGTACCGCCAGCTGATCGGGTGTATGGGGTGAAGTTCTGGGATGTCCAGGTGCGCTGGCACTACCCGCAGCCAGACCAGATCCGTGTTCTGGAAGTCGTACCGGAGGTTTGAGTCTTCCGGAAAATTCAAGGCGGTGCAGTCGCCGCCGCATTGTCCGGCGCTTGGCACCATTACGCGCCCGTCGCAGGCTTTGCCAACTTTTACAATGTGCGGTACCGTTTTTCGGACATAAAAAAACGCAGGCCTTGGCCTGCGTTTTTGCGTTGTGCGATTCGCCTTACTTTTCGACGAAAGCACGCTCGATCAGGTAGTCACCCGGCTCACGCATGCGTGGGGAGATCTTCAGACCAAAGCTGTCGAGGACCTCGGCGGTTTCGTCGAGCATGCTCGGGCTACCGCAGATCATGGCGCGATCGTCCTGCGGATTGATAGGTGGCAGGCCGATGTCGCTGAACAGCTTGCCGCTACGCATCAGGTCGGTCAGACGCCCCTGATTCTCGAACGGCTCGCGGGTCACGGTCGGGTAGTAGATCAGCTTGTCGCGAACCGCCTCGCCGAAGAACTCGTTCTGCGGCAGGTGCTCGGTGATGAACTCACGGTAGGCCACTTCGTTGACGTAGCGCACGCCGTGAACCAAGATCACTTTTTCGAAGCGCTCGTAGGTTTCCGGATCCTGGATGACGCTCATGAACGGCGCCAGGCCAGTGCCGGTGCTCAGCAGGTACAGGTGCTTGCCCGGGTTCAGGTCGTCGAGGACCAGGGTACCGGTGGGCTTCTTGCTGATGATGATCTCGTCACCTTCCTTCAGGTGCTGCAGCTGAGAGGTCAGCGGGCCATCCGGCACCTTGATGCTGAAGAACTCGAGATGCTCTTCCCAGTTAGGCGAAGCGATGGAATAGGCGCGCATGAGCGGACGGCCGTTGTCCTGTTGCAGGCCGATCATCACGAACTGACCGTTCTCGAAGCGCAGGCCCGGATCACGGGTGCACTTGAAGCTGAACAGAGTGTCGTTCCAGTGGTGCACACTGAGGACACGTTCGTGGTTCATGTTGCTCATCGATGGGGCTCCTGAAGAAAGACGCGGCGCGGACCTAGCGCACTATTGCGCGATATTTTAGGGGCAGCGACAATATCTGTTAAATGGATTATCAAGATATGTCTTATCGGTTATATAGATATGCGATTCACGCTTCGTCAGCTGCAAGTCTTTGTCGCCGTCGCCCAGCACCAAAGTGTGTCCCGGGCCGCAAGCCTGTTGGCGTTGTCGCAATCGGCCGCCAGCACCTCAATCACTGAACTGGAGCGTCAATCGAGCTGCCAGCTGTTCGACCGCGCGGGTAAACGGCTGAGCCTCAACGCCTTGGGCCATCAATTGCTGCCCCAGGCCGTCGCCCTGCTCGACCAGGCCAAGGAGATCGAGGATCTGCTCAATGGCAAGTCCGGCTTCGGATCGCTCTCGGTCGGTGCCACCCTGACCATCGGCAACTACCTGGCCACCCTGCTGATCGGCAGTTTCATGCAGGGTCACCCGGAGAGCCAGGTCAAACTCCATGTGCAGAACACCGTACATATCGTGCAGCAGGTCGCGCACTATGAAATTGACCTGGGTCTAATCGAAGGCGACTGCAATCACCCGGATCTGGAAGTGCAGCCCTGGGTGGAAGATGAACTGGTGGTGTTCTGCGCGCCCCAGCACCCCTTGGCCAAGGTGGGCCGGGCAGATGTGGAGACCTTGTCCCACGAGGCGTGGATTCTTCGCGAGCAAGGCTCGGGAACGCGGCTGACGTTCGACCAGGCCATGCGTCATCACCGCGCCAACCTCAATATCCGCCTGGAGCTGGAGCACACCGAGGCGATCAAACGCGCCGTTGAATCCGGCTTGGGCATCGGCTGCATCTCGCGCCTGGCCCTGCGCGACGCGTTCCGTCGCGGCAGCCTGGTGGCGGTGGAAACGCCCGAGCTGGATCTGTCGCGGCAGTTCTATTTCATCTGGCACAAGCAGAAATACCAGACGTCGGCCATGCGCGAATTCCTCGAACTGTGCCGTAACTTCACCGCCGGCGTCAGCCGCAGTGACGAGATCGTCCTGCCGCCGATTGCCTGATCAGAGCAGGATGACCCCCCACACCAGCGCCACCATGGTCATCGCTACCAGTTGCGCAGCGCTCCCCATGTCCTTGGCATTCTTGGACAAGGGGTGGCGCTCCAGGGAGATACGGTCGATGGCCGCCTCCACTGCAGAATTGAGCAACTCGACGATCAACCCCAGCAGGCACACGGCGATAAGGATTGCGCGCTCCACCCGGGTGACCGGCAGCCAGAAGGCCAACGGAATCAGTACGACGTTGGCCAGCACCAACTGACGGAACGCCGCCTCACCCTTGAAAGCAGTACGCAGGCCGTCGAGCGAGTAGCCGGCGGCGTTGAAGATACGTTTGAGGCCGGTCTGGCCCTTGAATGGCGACATGGACGGTTACTTCACCGATTAAAGGGCCAGCAGATTAGTCCAACCCGGGTCAAAAAAGCGTGAATATACGGGAACTTAGTTAGCCGAAACCGATTCGAGTTGTTGCAGCAGCAACGCTGCCTGAGTGCGGGTACGCACCCCCAGTTTGCGGAAGATTGCGGTCACGTGGGCCTTGATGGTCGCCTCCGACACGCTCAACTCATAAGCGATCTGCTTGTTCAGCAAACCTTCGCAGACCATGGTCAGCACCCGGAACTGCTGCGGCGTCAGGCTGGCCAGACCTTCGCTCGCGGCCTTGGCCTCGGCCGAGACATCGACCTTCTCGAACGCCTGTGGCGGCCACCAGACGTCGCCATCGAGCACTTTCTGCACTGCATCCTGGATGACGTCCAGGTTGCTCGACTTGGGGATGAAACCGCTGGCACCGAACTCGCGGGACTTGACCACCACGGCCGCCTCTTCCTGCGCCGAGACCATGACCACCGGAATCTGCGGGTACTGCCCACGCAGCAGGACCAGGCCGGAGAAACCATAGGCGCCGGGCATGTTCAGGTCCAACAGGACCAGATCCCAGTCGGCCTTCTCGGACAGGCGGGTTTCCAGCTCGGCGATGCTCGCCACCTCGACCAGACGTACATCCGGCCCCAGGCCGAGGGTAACGGCCTGACGCAGGGCGCTGCGAAACAGTGGGTGGTCATCGGCAATCAGGATTTCGTATGTGGCCATCGATCTATGGATCCTGTTCTGTGCCAGGCGCGAAGGGTGGAGGAACGCCTGGCGAGCAACTCAAGGCGCAAACGGCAAGGCCGCCGGCCGCAATGGCACGGCGAAGTCCGGGATAACAGCATCTTCGTCGTGCCCGAATCGGCGCCAAGAATGCCGAGCACGGTCCGGGTGGTCAAGCCAATTGCCCGGTCGTCCCCGCCTCCCTGGCTGCCAGCCTGGTCATTATGAACCAATCCGTCGCGCCTGCCCCTTGGACTATAGGAAGGTATGCAAACGCCGATGCGCGTCGTCTTCCAGATCCAGCGGCAAGTGCCGCTTGGCACTCAAGTAATGCAGGCTGAACACATCCAGGTAGGCGTCCAGCGCCTCGCTGGCACGTTGGTCACCGGCCAGTTCCAGGCACATGGCCGCGACCTCGGCGGTACAGAAGTGGTCATCACGCTTCGAACGGCGCAACTTGTAGCGCGACATCTGCTCGGCCTGCAGGCTCAGGACCGGGAAGCGATCCAGGTAGGGACTCTTGCGGAACATCTTGCGGGCTTCGGTCCAAGTGGCGTCGAGCAGGATGAACAGCGGGCGCTTGCCCGGCTCGCGCACCACCTCGCTGACAACCCGCTCTGGCGCGACGAACTCGCCGGGGAAGACAATGTAGGGCTGCCATTCGGGGTCGTCGAGCAAGGCGAGCAGGCGTGGGTCGACGTCGGTACGAAGCCAGCCAAAAGCCGAGGTGTCCTCTATCAGATCAGCGATCAGCCAGCCAGTATTGGTCGGCTTGAGTGGCTCGGTGTCATGCATCACCAGGCACACGCCGGCATTGGCGCTGACCTTGGGCTTCAAGGCACACAGGCAGTGGCTGGCGATCACGCGGCAATCCGGACAACGCACTGCGCGCGAACCACGGGCGATAAAGGGCTTGTTGCTGCGGGCCAGGCGCTCGGCGCGCAGGCGTGCTACGGCGTGGCTCATGGCTGCACGCCTAGCAGAAGGAAGGAAACAGGCACGGTTGCAACTCGGCGGGAAACAAGCCGCCAGTCTACCAGAGGCTTTGTCATTTGCCGTGCAGGTGGGCGGACGCCTCCTTTATAATCGCGCTTTTGGCGACCTGGGATATCCCACAGGCGGGTGGTTTCATGGAACGCCGCTCGCTGGCGCAGGTCAAAGTGCCAGTCATCGAACCAGGAGAGATTCATGCTGCGTCTTACCATCCCGACCTTGAGCCTGCTGCTCGCCCTGCCACTGGCGGCCCAGGCGGCCTCCAAGCAGGAATACGAGCTGAACCAGATGCTGCAGAAGGTCGCCAAGGAAAGCAGCGTCGGCACCCCGCGTGCCATCAACGAAGATATCCTCGACCAAGGTTACACCGTCGAGAAGGGCCGTGCGTTGGTCAACCACCTGAGCGTACGCGAGAGCCACGCCGAGCGGATGCGCGCCAACCCGGAACAGGTTCGCAGCCAGCTGGGCGACAGCGTGTGCCGCAACAACGGCTATCGTCAGCTGATGTCCAAGGGCGCGGTCCTGGTCTATCGGTTCTCGGTCTACAAGACCAACCAGCCGATCATGGACCAAGCCTTCGACGCCTCCAGCTGTGTGGCGGGTAACAAGAAGAAGTAACTCAGGCAACCCTGTCGTTGTCACTGGCGCGCCGCTGTTCTTCATCGGCGCGCAACTCCGCCAGCAGGGCCTGGAGATAGCGCGAGTGCCGCTCTCCGACTTCCAACCTGCGCAGGCATTCGGCTTCCAGGCTCACGTGGTGGGCCTGGGCAGCACGCTCCAGCAGCAGATACAGCTGCCTGTCCACCTCGATGA
Source organism: Pseudomonas sp. PKS (assembly GCF_051913525.1). Lineage (NCBI taxonomy): Bacteria > Pseudomonadati > Pseudomonadota > Gammaproteobacteria > Pseudomonadales > Pseudomonadaceae > Pseudomonas > Pseudomonas sp. PKS. The sequence continues at coordinate 47,232 of NZ_JBEGDO010000014.1, forward strand.
TCAACCGATGCATACCGCGACCTCCGGCATCGAGACGTTGCGTTTCCAGTTAACCAGAGCCGCGTTACAGCTGGTCCCCACCCGACGAGCGGGAAAAAACTGCGCTGTTGTCGGATATCGCACTGACCTCAATCGGCACGATCTAACGCTTGGGTCTAGATTGATAGCAAATACCCCGCGCCTTTCCGGCAACCCAAGGAAACTGCCCAGGCACGGCGCTCTTGCTCTGCGATAACAACAATGTGATGGACATTTGTCACTGCATCATGGCCTTGAAGGCCCACTGCAATGCTCGGGTTGCATACTCGAGCAACGGCAGCCAGCGACACACGCAGTGTCGCGGCCGGGATACCCCATCGACTCGGTCAGAGGTTCTGCTGCAGAAGGAGACGTTGAATGCCTTACCAACCGAACGAACTCTTGTTCAATCATTTCAGGGACAACGGCATCGACCTGAACAAGATTGATGAACAACTGCAACTGGTCGCGCCCAACAGCCCCAATCTGCCGCTGTACCGCGACATGATGCTGACCATCCTGCGCATGGCCCATGACGACACCAACCGCTGGAACGCCAAGATCACACTGCAAGCCCTGCGCGAACTCGACCATTCCTTCCGCACCCTGGAACGCTACAAGGGACGGCGCAAAGTCACCGTATTCGGCTCGGCGCGTACACCACTGGAACACCCAATGTATGCACTTGCCCGAGAACTGGGCGCCACCCTGGCGCGCTCCGACCTGATGGTCATCACCGGTGCCGGCGGAGGCATCATGGCCGCAGCCCATGAAGGCGCTGGTACCGGACACAGCCTGGGATTCAACATCACCCTGCCTTTCGAGCAACATGCCAATGCCACAGTGGATGGCACTGACCAGTTACTCCCCTTCCATTTCTTCTTCATTCGCAAACTGTTCTTCGTCAAGGAAGCCGATGCCCTGGTGCTCTGCCCAGGTGGGTTCGGCACTCTGGATGAAGCTCTTGAGGTACTCACCTTGATCCAGACAGGCAAAAGCCCGCTGGTGCCCGTGGTACTGCTGGATTCACCAGGCGGGACCTTCTGGCGCGACGCGCTGGCGTTTATCAGCAAGCAACTGGAGGAGAACCGCTACATTCTGCCCAGCGACATGAAGCTGGTGCGCCTAGTCCACAGCGCCGACGAAGCGGTGGAGGAGATCAACCAGTTCTACAGCAACTACCACTCCAGTCGCTGGCTGAAGAATCAATTCGTGATCCGCATGCATCATCCCTTGAGCGATGCAGCGCTCTACGACATTCAGGAAGGGTTCGCCGATCTGCGCCTGAGCGGCAAGTACCATCAACAGCCAGATAGCGGCCTTGAGCATGAGATAGGCAATTTCAACCACCTGACCCGATTGACCTTTGCCTTCAACGGCCGTGATCAGGGGCGCCTGCGCGAGCTGGTGGACTTCATCAATCTGCCGGAAAACTGGGCCAAGCCCCAGCCTATGCACACCACACAGCGAGCAAGGGAAGCCTTGAAGGTCGATTGAATACAGGGACAGCGGGAAACTGAAGATTCAGTCGTCGAGATTGCGGCCGCTGAGCAGGCGGCCGATCAGCTCCATGGGGAATCCACGGTAGGCAAGAAATCGGGTCTGCTGGGCACGGCTTCGGGGATCATGGGGACGTTGCCCGGCGAACTTGCGTTGCCAGACTTCCTGCAGCCGGGCCGCCCAGTCCACTCCGCTTTCACGCAGAGCTTGGTCGATGTCACCACGGTTCAGGCCGCGCTGCCCCAGCTCTTCGCGAATACGCGCTGGGCCGTAGCCGGCATTGGAACGATAGGAAATGAAGCTTTCGAGGTAGCGTGCCTCACTGAGGAGCCCCTCTTCGGCAAGCCGATCGAGCGCAGGCTCGATCAGCTCATCCGGTGCGCCGCGCTGACGCAGCTTGCGTGTCAGCTCGACACGACCATGCTCGCGACGTGCGAGCAGGTCCATGGCTGTCCGCCGAACGGCGACGGGGTTGTCGAGTACGACAGACATGGGCCAATCAATAACCGGCGTCGGCGTCAGCCATGTCGTCGGCATCAGCCTCAGCAGCGGCGGCCTTGCCAGCAGCGGCAACGGCACCTGCGTTGAGCAGTTTTTCGCGGATCTGTTTCTCGATCTCAGCGCCTACAGCTGGGTTGTCTTGCAGGAACTTGGCAGCGTTGGCCTTACCCTGACCGATCTTGTTGCCTTGGTAGCTGTACCAGGCACCGGATTTTTCCACCAGGCCTTGGGATACACCCAGGTCAATGATCTCACCGTTGCGGTAGATACCCTTGCCATAGAGGATCTGGAACTCGGCCTGACGGAATGGCGGCGAGACCTTGTTCTTGACGATCTTGACGCGGGTCTCGCTACCCACCACCTCGTCGCCTTCCTTGACTGCGCCGGTACGACGGATGTCCAGGCGCACGGAGGCGTAGAACTTCAGTGCGTTACCACCGGTGGTGGTTTCCGGGCTACCGAACATCACGCCGATCTTCATACGGATCTGGTTGATGAAGATGACCAGGCAGTTGGCGTTCTTGATGTTACCGGTGATCTTGCGCAGCGCTTGGGACATCAGGCGAGCCTGCAGGCCCACGTGCATATCGCCCATTTCGCCTTCGATTTCGGCCTTCGGTACCAGCGCGGCCACAGAGTCGACGATGATCACGTCAACGGCGTTGGAACGCACCAGCATGTCGGTGATTTCCAGGGCTTGCTCGCCGGTGTCTGGCTGGGAAACCAGCAGGTCGTCGACGTTGACGCCCAGCTTGCCGGCGTACTCGGGATCGAGGGCGTGCTCGGCATCGACGAAGGCGCAGGTGGCGCCGTTTTTCTGGGCTTCGGCGATAACCGACAGGGTCAGCGTGGTCTTACCCGAGGATTCCGGACCGTAGATTTCAACGATACGGCCTTTAGGCAAGCCGCCGATGCCAAGGGCGATGTCCAGGCCCAGGGAGCCGGTGGAGATGGCCGGGATGGCCTGACGCTCGTGGTCGCCCATGCGCATGACCGCGCCTTTGCCGAATTGGCGTTCGATCTGACCCAGGGCCGCAGCCAAGGCGCGCTTTTTGTTGTCGTCCATTGAAATCCTCACGTGTTCGACGGGCGGCCCTGCGGCCGGGAATAACTGTATAAGTAGCCAGTATTATTCCACAGGGATTCGCTTTGGCAAACCCCCGCCGGGTGATTTACTCCGCACCAAGCTGTAACAAGCCGTCTAACGCGGCGATCACCGTCTGTCGGCGCACCGCTTCACGGTCACCGTCGAAGTGCTGTCGCTCGCTGATCACATGGTTACCATCGGCCCATGCCAGCCACACGGTACCCACCGGTTTGGCCGGCGAACCGCCATCGGGCCCGGCCACACCACTGACCGCCACGGCAAAACGCGCCCCGCTGGCAGCCTGGGCGCCACGGACCATGGCCTCGACCACTTCCTGGCTCACCGCGCCCACCTGGTCGAACAACATTTCGGGGACACCCAGCTGGCGGGTCTTCTGAGTGTTGGAATAAGTCACGTAACCCGCCTCGAACCAGGCCGAGCTGCCGGGAATGCGGGTGATGGCTTCGGCGATGCCACCGCCGGTGCAGGACTCGGCGGTGCTCACCTGTGCATTGAGCCGCCGCAGGTGCTCTCCAAGACGGGTAGAAAGAACGGTGATCGGGTCCATGGCTGGGCTCCTTGAAAACTGCGCTCTACCCTACCACCCTTGCTTGGCCAGGCAAGCGTTCAGCGCGCCAATGCCCGAATGTAATCCTGGCAGGCGCGCAGGGCGATCAGTCCCCGGTCTCCGGTGTCGGTGATGGCGATAATGCGTCGAGCATCCGCTGGGTCAAGTCGGGCGCGTACGGGGCCATGATCCACGCCGCTGGCGCCGGAGGGGGCAGGCACTGCGGGGCAGTTGGCGCCCTGTTCGACCAGGACTGACAACCGCAGGTCAGCAGTAGCGAGGCGGTCACGCAGGCGAGCTTGAGTCTGTTGGGCATGGGCGAGCTCCTGGAAATGTCGTGTTTCACTGCCTTGCAGGCGTTGTTCGAGTTGCTGGCGTCCCTCGCGCTCGGCGAGCAGCGCTCGCGCCGCCTCCTCTGCACGCGCCTGGGCCTCATGGGCTTGAGCCTCTGCCTGCTGCGCGAGCAGCCGGCCGTAGCGCCAGGCCTGGACTTGCCAGGTCAATGCCGAAGACAACAGCATGAGCACCAGACACAGCCCCAGCCACAGGCGGCTCAACACAGCACCTCCCGCGCCCGTGCCCACAAGGCCAGACGATCTTCCAACCCATTGAGCCCCCCATTGATGTGACGGGTGATGCGATTGAACTCCCCCCGATCCGCCAGCGCATTGAGCCCGCGTGAATGCCAGAACCACGCCGCCGATTCACAGGCCCAGCGGGGCTGCTCGAGCATCTGCGGCTGCGCCAGCAGGCGTTCATCACCAAACAGCGCCCGACTGCAGGCTTGATAGTTGTTGCGACCGGTCACCTGGATCAGGCCACGGCCACGATAGCGTTGGCCATCACCGTCGGCCTCGGGGGTGTTACCCAACCGCAAAGCCAGGCTCCCTGTGTCATAACGCGAGAGGTAACGATCATTGCCCAGTTCCTTGAGGTAGCGCAGTTGACCGGACTCATGGCCAACCTGGGCGAGGAACGCTGCGACGCGTTTGGGATTGTCGATTTCCCAGCGCGGCAGGGTGGTGTTCAGGGCTGGCAAAAACACCTCCGCGACAGGGCGGGCATTGGGGAAGATCGCGAGTAGTTGGTCTTCCGTAAGCATGAATATCTCCTTGATCACGCAGGATTCGGACACAAAAAAGCCCGGTGCGAATCCGGGCTTTATCGAGCCGATCGACATTATTTAAAAAGTGCCCGACGGTGTTTCCAGGCGATTCGAAGTGCCACGAAAAATGGCGCAAAAGATACAAGCGCTAAAAGCACGACATTTCGCCAGATCGACTCATTGTTCCACTCGATTATTTGTCGATTGAAATCATCATCGAAAACAACCAGCCCTTCTTGAGTCGCCAGTTCACGCATTACAGTATCTGGCTCGCCGGCTTCCACGGTCAGAAGTACCTTAGAACCAATCCGTAAGCCTGCCTGCTGGTAGATCGCCTGGTTGACATACACTGCCTTGACGTGTCGTGCCCCGTTCAACCTGAAAGTGATCCCCAGTTTTACGATAGCCGGATCATGCTCCCAAGATGAGGCATGGCCGTTAACACGCCCCTCTTAGGTCACAAGCCTACTTATATCGACCGGTGCATACACTCGCAGCTGCGAGTAGTAGAGCGCAGCCTGAACAGCTGTGAGGATCGTTTCCTTGTCGTCTGCATAGAACATCAACTCACCGCCCCAGCACGTCGCCCAGTGTTCACTGCAGAACAACATCACGGTGCGTCCCGGTTCGTCAGGTGTATTGTCCCGGTGTATGGGGCCGTCCTGAGCGCTGGTTTGTCCATTTGCGTAAACGCCGAGCAAGATCGCTTCAGGCATATGAACGGCCTTTATGCGCGCCCAGCAGTCCGCGAGAAATGCCCATTCCGGCCGATCACGCAGTGCTTGTTCACAGTCCTCTAGTTCGCCTCTACGCGTCCCTGCAATAAAGCTGTGCCAACAAGGACGCTCCAATGGTGAGTACGGATAGGGCCAGCCATATCGCCATACAGCGCCACTCAATAACTCCAGCAGTTTCGAGTGCTCTTGGGCGGTGATTCCATTGTCTATGACACATATATCTCGGCAGGTGATTGCTCCAGACATCGCTCGGCACTCCTCTGTCGTCCTCAGGGTTGAAGGACGACTTTAGGGAGCGCTGAACGCCACAGGCACCCGGAAATCTGCACAGCTGCCCTCTCCATTACTGCTTCATCAGGCCGCTACGCTTGGGGACATTCCCTTTTGCTTTTGCCTTTCCCCCATTACCGCCATTGCATTGCACGGTGGTACGCCAGCCCGACGTGGTGAACACCTGCTCGACCGATTCGACCAGATAGTCCCCGTCCAGGCCAGGAAGAAACCCTTGCAGATTGATACGTCGCTCGGCGAAGAGGTCGGTACGCCCCGGCATGTCCAGGCGCACGCTGGCGGTGTCGCGATTGAAGCTGGCCAGGCGGGCCTTGGCCGCTTGTTCGGCAGCGGCACGGTTGGGGTAGAGATGGCGGTCGGTGTACACCGGCTGCAGCCCGTCCGGCGCGTCGGCATTGGCGAGCTCGACCATCTTGAGTTCACCGCTCGCGGAATCCTGGTGCCGGGCGCGTACCGCTTTGTGCGTGGTTTTATCACCCAGGCGAAACTGCCACTGGCTGACATCGACACGGGCAATGCTCACCACCCCGAGGGTCTTGCCGCTGGCGCTCTGCCCTCCCTGGCGCGGCAGCACCAGCAGTTGGCCATTGGCAAGCTTGGCGGTGCAGTCGTGCAGCCGTGCCAGGCGGGTGATGAAATTGAAATCGGACTCGCTGTACTGGTCGACCCGCGGCACCTGGACCGTCACCGGGCACACGGCCTGCCAGCCATTGCGCGCGCCGATGTCGGCAACGATGCGCTGCAGGGTGACCTGCTCCCAACTGCCGCTGCGTATGGTCTTGCCGCTGCCACGCAGGTCGCTAGCCTTGCCCCGGATCACCAGGGTGTCCGGCGGGCCGGCCAGTTCGACCTCATCGACGGTGTAGCGCCCCAGCAGGTTCAGTGCCTGTCCGGCATAGCCCAGGTGCACCTCGAGCACGGCGCCCCGGGGCGGCAGTGCGACCGCGCCGTCACGGGCATCGATGCGCAGTTCGAACTCATCCGATTCCAGGCCAGGCTTGTCCGTGGTGCGCAGTGATAGCAAGCGGTCGTTGATCAGGAGGGTAATGTCGCGCCCGTCGGCAGTAATGCGAAATTGCGGTTGCATGATCTCAGGCTCCTTTGAAAAGAACCGCTGCACGGTCCGGTCGGAACCGACCGCGCATCAGTCCCACAGTTGCAGGGTGTCGCTCCCCACCACGGGCAGCTCCGGCAAACGAATCCTCACGCCTGCGCGAAATGGCTGAGGCTCATCCGCCAGCCCTTGATTGGCATCCAGCACCGCCTCGACGGTGCCCACGAGTTGCCCGTAGTAGTGCTGGCAGAGGGTGTCGAGCAGATCGCCCTCAGAGGTTGCGCAGGTCTTGGCCATAGCTCACGAACTCCAGTGAAAAACCTTGTTTGCGCGGAATGCCGCCTGCCAGCAGTTGACTCTGCTCCTCTTCTATACGGGTCAGGCACCAGGTGCCGAGCACCTCGCCGTAGCCGGTGGTCAAAGACAGGGGCAACATCTGACGGCCAATGCTGCGCAGCGCCTGCAACTGGCCGATACCGCCCTTGAAGCCGGGGTAGATGGCCCCGCGGATGTAGATGTTCTCCTCGCCCAGGCTGACGGCTTGCTGCGCGTTGTCGCGGCTCAAGCGCTCTTGCCCGACCCAGCGATAGCGCGTCTGACGACGCAATTGATCGAAGGCGGCAGTGTCGAGGTTGAAGTAGTAAGGCGCAGCGCCTGGCTTCAAAGGCTGCAACACCAGCAGGTGGGGGAATGGCTTGACTGCTTCGGCGGCGGGTGTCGACTCGGGCGCGAAGCCTAGGGTCGACAGGCCCCCCTCCACCGTCGTGCTTACCGCACCGACAACCCGACGGATTGCCGCGCCGACCTTGGCCGCATGGCCGGCAAAGCTGTCGATGCGATCACGCACCTGCCGCACCACCGCCACTGTCTGGTCATACTTGGCCACCACTTTGGCCACACGGTCCTGGGCCCGGTTGATCGCGCCCAGGGTGCGCTGGAGTTTGGCACCGATGACCGGGCCGACCATCGGCAACCCCTCCAGATCAGTAACGGCGGCCTTGATATGGTCGATCGCCTCGTCCATCGGATCGAGCATGGCATCGGCACGCCGACGCCCTGCCTCTCCCGCCTTGACCAGGGCGTGCAGCGTGGCTTGCAGCTGCTCCAGATAGGTCATGGATAGTCCTCAAAGTACGATATGTGGGGGGTCCGTCAATTGCGCCGGGCGAGCTTGGCGCATCAGCTCTTCCAGCTGACGCCGGGCGATCATCTCCAGTTGCTGGCGGACCGAGGGATCGTCCAGGCTGTTGTTGAAGGTGACCGGTATGTTGGACGTGAAGGTGAATTGTTGGTTGATGGGGGTAGGAGGAGTCGATTGCGTTGGCAACTCAGCGGGTGATGCGGCCAACGTTGGGAGCGCGGAGGAAGCATCCAGCACCCGCGCCGCTTCGCTCACAGCAGGTTTGCCAGCCGCTTCGTCCTTGTTCGAGGCCAGCGTCCTGCCCAGCCAGCCACCGATGCCCTCTCCACCCATGCTGCCCAGCACGCCACCGATCAAGCCGCCGATCGCGGTCCCGATCACCGGCACTACCGAACCGATAGCCGCACCGGCGGCTGCACCGGCAAGGCCACCGCCCAGACCACCAACAGCGGAGCCATAGCCTTCGAGCTTCTGCTCTTGGGTGGCATCGCTGTTGAAGGTTTCGGCAAGCTGCAGGCCGGTGTCGAGCAATGCAACGCCCGGTATCCGTCTGAACGCCCGTCGGGCCAAGGAAGCGCCGGCAGTGCCACGCCCAGCCTTGCCTGCAAGACTGGTGAAAGCGGTGCTGCCAAGGGCCAAGGCGGGATTCTGCGAAGCCCTTTGCATGGCGGCGGCGGAAGCAGGCTCGTGCGCTGCTTCATCAACCTCCTCCTCTTCCTCCTCTTCCTCCTCTTCTTCCTCTTCTTCCTCTTCTTCCTCCTCCACTTGCTCCCCGTTTTCATCCGACGCCCATTCATCAACGACTTGGTGTGCATTGCCCGAGGCTGAACGGCCTATGGCACTACCGGGGGTTGTTGTGGCGGACGGATCGTTGGCAGCAGGCGTGCCGGAGAACGCCCCATGGACCGTCTTGCCGATGAAGCCGCCGACGCCTTCACCGATCAATTCGCCGATCTCGCCACCGTACTGCTGGATCCGCTTGTTCTTGGTCAGGCCTCCCAACAGCTCCGCGCCGAGGTTCCCCATCGCACCGCCAAGCGCAGCCCCGACTGCTGCGGCCTGGTCTTCGCCGCTGTCCTCAAGCAGGGCCAAGCCCAAATTGCCGATCAGCTTGGCGCCAGCTTTGCCAGCACTCTCCCGCAGACCGCCAGTGAGTCTATTGCGCCGCTTACGCGGCAGGCGCGAGTACGCTTTATGGGCCTTGCGTCCGACCATCGCGACCGCTGCGGCACCGACGAGGGCACCACCTGCGACCAATCCCCCGTTGATACCTTCCACCGGGGGTTCCTGTGATAGGGCCGGCGCCGCCTGCACTGCGCTGTCGTCAGGTACATCGTTGGCGCCCGCCGTGTCGGAAAACCAGCCATGGAAGGCCTTGCCGATAAAGCCGCCAACTCCCTCGCCTATCAGTTCACCAATCTCGCCGCCATGCTTCTGGATCTGCTTGTTCTTGGTCAGGCCGCCCAAAAGTTCCGCGCCCATGTTTCCGAGCGCGCCACCGAGGGCCGCCCCCACCGCTTCGGCCTGGTCCCGGTCACTGTCCTCCAATGTCGCCAGTCCAAGTTTGCTGGCCAGCTTGGCGCCAGCCTTGCCAGCACTCTGCCGAACACCACGGGTGATCTCGCGGCGCCTTTTAGGTGATTGGCGCTGATACATCCGGTGAGCAGCACGCCCAAGCGCGGCAGCGGCAACACTACCGCCGATGGCGGCAGTGCCGATCACTCCGGCCTTCAGTACAGCCAGCCCCCCGTTCGCCGACTCCAGCGGGACGAAGCCTTGTTCCGCGCTGCGCGCCGCGAGCGGATCGTTCTGCGTAGGCCGCTGCGCAAGACTCACACCCACGGGCACGACTGTCTTACGCTGCTCCAGCGAGAGGGCAGGCTGGCGCTCGATCTCATCGGTCAAACGCCGCACCCGCTCGATCTGCGCCTTGAAGGCCCACGTCTGATCACTGGCCAGCCGTCGCTGGGCCTGGGCTGCCGTGTCGACCGCCGAGGCCAGACGGTTGATCTCGCTGATATACCGCTCGACTTGCACGCCTTCGAACGGCATGCGCAAGCGTTCGAATTGAGCACGTAACGTATTGAAGGTATTGCCCAGTGCCCGATCGCTGGTGACGCCAACGGTGAGCACCGATGTGTTCTCCATAGGTTCCTCCTGATCAATCCGCCAGCCACCAGACCATGTCGCTGTACGACATGGTCATGATTTCGCTCGCGGAAAAGTTCAGCTCCTTGGCCAGCCGCCGGGCGGCGGCCTTCTGCCGGGCAGGGTCAAAGCTCGTCGTCCTGCACCAGGCGAAAGTAGCCATTCTGCAGGCGGCTGTAGTCCTTCAGGGCCAGGCCTTCCAGATCCTTGACGCCGACTTCGGCGAGGGAGGCGAACAGGTTCAGTTCGCGCTGCTCGTCGTCATTGGCGCCGCCGGCCTGGGCGTTGCGGATGTCGCGCACCGTCGGGGCGCGCAGCGACAGGCTGTCGACCTGCACGCCGTTGGCCTCGCTGGGGCGCGAAAGCCGAACGGTCACGCGGTCGGCACTGAGGGTCAGCCATTGCGGAAGCTTTTTCGCTTGAGCCATCGTCAGGCCTCCTTACAAGCCAAGGGCCGCGCGCTGGGCGGCCAATTGATCGACACCGTCGATCACACGCTTCATGCCCAGGGCGTCGATCTCGTAGACCTGGCGGCCATCGACTTCGAGCTTGTAGAAGGTCACAGCGACGCTGTGCTTGATCTCGGCTTTATCAGCGGACCTCCAATCGCCCATCTCGACCTCCTTGAGCGCGCCACGCAGGGTGACGACCACCGGAGTGATTTTGCCCTTCAGGCCCTTGAAGGCCCCGCGGAAAGTGCCGTTGAAGGCGCTGGCATCGGCCAGGCCGAAGAACTTCAGCGACTCGCGGCGCACGCCAGTGGTGCTGAAGGCCGCTTCGAGTTTCTCCATGCCCAGGTCCATCTCGACCGGCATGTCCATGCCGCCTGGGCGGTGCTCCTCCATTTTCAGGGTGAGCTTGGGCAGGGTCAGGCTGGGAACATCGCCCTGGAAGCTAACGCCATCGACGAACAGGTTCAGGTTGGCCAGGGTTTCGGGAATCATTGCCATGTAATGCGCTCCTTAAGCAGCGGAATCGAGGACTTCGGTCAGCCACTGGTTGGTGACTTCGACGCGGAAGTTGGGGTTTTCGGCGGGCGGGACGTCGGTGAAGCGGATGTTCCAGTACACCTTGCCCTGCTCCAGCTGGCTGGCGGTGTTCAGCTCGGGGTCGGCGTAGACCTCGAAATTGATGATTGCGCCCTGGTTCTTCAGGTCGCGCATGAAGGCCTGCAGGCCCTCGGTGACATCCTTGACGTAGGTGGCGGTGATAGCGCGATCGACGGCCCATTTGTGGCCGTAGAGAATCGCGTCCATGACGATGTCCATGGTCCGCACGCGGGTGACGAAGGCCCATTTCGGGTCACTCGACAGCGTACGGTTGCCCCACAGACGGAAGCCGTCGTCGCGGATGATGGTGGCGACGTTGGCGTTGTTCAGCAGGTTGGCGCGGCAGCTGTCGTCGCCATCGAGGAACTCCACCGGGCGGCCGGTGCCGGTGATGCCGACGAATTCCTTGTTCGAAGGCGAGGCCCAGAAGCCGTATTCGTTGTCGGTCCAGGCGAACAGGCCGGCGACCCAGGCCGAGCCCGGCGCGTCGACGGTGGCTTCGCTGTCGTTGTCCCAGTAGCGCACGCCCGGGTCGACCATGAAGGCGCGCTTGGCGCCGAAGTTGCCGGCGTAGGCGATGGCCGCCTCGTCAGTGGTATTGGGGCCGTCGATGATGGCAATGGCGCGCAGCTTGTCGGCCAGTGCCACCAGGGCCGTGCCGACTGCATCGGTGGCACTGTGCTTGGGCGCCACCAGCAGGCGTGGTTGGGCGTTGAAACGGCTCTTGCCGTCGAGCAGCGCCTGCAGGCCAGTGCGCGTGCCATCGGCCTCGACCGAGCCGATGATGGCCGCCGTCTGCTCGGCTGGCGCAGCCACCTTGGCTACGCCGCAGGCGACGATGACCGCCTTGGCGCGGGTATAGATGGCGCGGCAGGCCTTGGTGATCGCCGCGTCCTTGCCGAACGCTGCGACCGCTTCGCGCTCGCTGGTGATCAGTACCAGGTCGTTGGCCTTGGCGGTGACGCCCGGGCCCTCAGTGAAAGTGTCGACCAAGCCGATGATCGAAGACGACGGCAGCGCGATGCTACGTGCGCCGGTGTCGACGTTGGTCACGGTGACGCCGTGGAAGAATCCAGTCATTTAGTTCTCCAGATATGCAAAGGCCCCGCGGTGCGGGGCCAAGAGGGTTACAGCAGAAAAGAAAACGCCCCGTCGGTGCGGGGCGTCATAGGGTTTGTTCGGCGATCCAGGGCGGCGCCACGGGGCGCTGCTCAATGTCGGGGAATGCCTGCGACTGGGGCCAATCGCGCAGCGCCTGCAGGTACTGCAACAGCTCGTTGAACTGCTCCGGCGAGAGCGTGGTTACGGCCCCCACGTCCAGTTGGTCGCGGTGCCGGTCGCGCAGCCAGGTGACAGCCGCCAGCTCGCCGTCACGCCATTGACGCTCCAGTTCGGCCAACTGGTCAGCCGTTGCCGGCGGCGGATCGATCAGCACGGGCAGGCCGGCAGCATCATGGGAGCGGATTTTTCCGGGCGCTGGATTGGCGATCACCGCCAGAAACACCGCCTCGCTGATCTCCACAACGTCTGGCGGCATGTTCTTGCCATGGATCTGCGGTAAGTACGTGCAGCCTGTAGATTGACTATAAAAACGTGCCATTTCGCCCCCCTTCAATTGCCGATGGCGAGCCAGTAACCAACGGGCGTAACACCATCATCGCGAATGAACAGCGTCATGCCCGTTTTTGTGAGTGAGTAAGCGGCAGCCGATTCAGCATTGGGCGCTCCAGGGTCACGCCCCAACGAAGCGAAACCCGACAAACAGGCATTGGGGAACTCAAGCGGGAACGTTACCCCCCTTTCCGCCGCACTATTAGAGCTGAAACCCCACTGCAAAATGAAACCACCCAGCCAGACCGGGAGGGCGATATAACCGTTAGTTGTCAGGCTACAGGCAAACCCCAAGCGCAAGCGGCGCAAGCTGAACCACTTGCGTCCCTGCGCAGCACCGGCAGTGATTTCCGCGTCAGTGATTTCGCCGCCCAGCACGAAGTCCTGCACGGCCTTGTCGTTGACCGCAAAGTTATCTGCACGGCTCATTGTTCCACCCTCACTTGCTCAAGGAATGCCGGCGCCACAGGGCGCGCCGACGTGTCGGGGAAAGCTTCGGACTGAGGCCAGTCGCGCAGCGCCTGCATGAACACCAGCAGCTCGCTGAACTGCTCGGGCGTCAGCGTGGTAGTCACGCCGATTTCCAGCTGATCGCGATGGCGATCACGCAACCAGACCAGACCGTCAAGCTGGCCATCGCGCCAGGCGCGCTCATCTGCTACCCGCTGAGCGAGCTCGACAGTCACAAGCTCTTGGCTGTCATCGCTCAGAAACTCTTCCGCGAAACCTGGTTGACGGTTAGCGAACCGCCCGATGATTGCACCGGCGGCATTGCGTTGAATGAATGGCATGTCTCCTCCTTACAATTCTTCCCAGCCGTAGGTCACAACGCGGAACGAAGACGCTGTTATTGCACCCGTCGAGAAGCGAGCGGCAGCCGCGTCGTTCGTCATCACCTGAGATTCACTTGCCCCGTAGTCACCCGCCGTCCCGGTGCTCACCACGTTCCCGCCCACGTAGCTGGTGAACCCTGGAAGAATGGGTGCGGTATCAGGCGACATGTAGGACGAGTAGGAATCCCCACCTGACGTGAAGATGCCAAGCCGCGCCATCACCGGTGCGCCAGGTGGCACGCTGATTGTGTACACCCCATTCACAGCACTTGACGTAATCGCGACATCAAGTGGCGGTGTGTGCCAGATGAAGTGCCGGCCCTTATTGATGAACGGCAGGATGTTGCCGCTGGCATCGGTGCGAATCGACCCGAGGCGACGCACCAGCTCATAGCCGGCCGGCACCACCGGGGCATTCCGACTCAGCGAGAAAAGCAGGTCAGCCTCGCCACCCAAGATCCGCCGAAGGACAAAGAGGTGATACCAACTGTTCGCCTGGCGAACGCCGGCATCGAGCTTGTTCCCCCCAGAACCTGCCGACCAGGCTCCGCTCGCCTGCAAAACGCCGCTCGTGGTCGCGACCAGCTCAACCGGACTGCCCGAGCCGCGAGTGATGCCTGGGGCCACGTCGATAGTTGTGGTCGGCGACCCCGCATTTACCGCCATATCGAAGCCGGACCGGTAGTTTTTCGGCACCGCCACAGCGACTTGCGCTGCAAGAGCGGCAATGTCGATGTTTCCCTGATTCACGGGCGCGTTCCAGGCCTTGATGCACCACATCACCGCCAGGTTGCGCGGACGGGTTTCACTGCCGCCGGCCATACCCGTTCGTATGCCGGAGGCAGTCCCTGTGCTGTGGGGTGAAACCGCGCCCGAAGACCCAAGCGTCGCCGGAGATGAGTACTTGTCAACCGAATACGTCAGGTGGTCGTGACTCTCTATTTGACCTGCCTGCCAACTGCCCAGCACCCGCCCGACATCAATGCCACGCCCATGGTCCCAGCCACGCAGGAACTCGCCACGCGAGTCAGGCAGGCGGAAGTAACCGGCAGGCTCGTCGCCCTTGTTAAAGGTGGTGCCCAGGTAGGCCGCCAGATCAGGGTACGCAGCTGCGCTCTGCACGCTCCCGTCCAGCTCCAAGTAACCCGCTGGCACTTGGGCTTTCGGGAACGGCAGGATGGCGCCCACAGGCGTGGACGAACGCAGGGCCGTCAGCTCCTCGACCAGCGCGCCAATATCGATCTGGCCTTGGTTTACGGGAGCGTTCCAGGCTTTGATGCACCACATGACGGCCAAGTTGCGCGGGCGAGTTACACCTCCCGCGACGTTGATTGGAGTAATGCTTGTATTGTCATAGTTAACAACTTGAGATTGGGGATAGTCAGCAAGCGCAGCAGGATCTAAGCCGTGCTTTGCAAGAATCCCAATGTCGTCACCTGTATGGGTCAGGCCGGTGACGCTGTAACTCGCCCGATTGGGGTCGAAGGATTGGAGGCTACCCTTCTGGAACGAACCAATCGCCCGCCCAGCATCCACCCCTCGCCCATGGTCCCACCCACGCAGGAACTCGCCGCGACCATCAGGCAGACGGAAGTAGCCGGCAGGTTCGTCGCCCTTGTTGAAAGCCCCCGCCAGGTAGGCAGCCAGGTCGGGGAACGTCGCGATCTTCTGCACGCTGCCATCAAGCTCGAGGTAGCCAGCCGGCACCACCCCACGCGGGAAAGGTAGAATGCCGCCTACCGGCAAGGCGCTGGCCGTGAGCAACAGGGCTTGCAGCTCGGCCTTGGTATAGGTGTCGGTAGTCTTGAACGAGCTGAAGGCCAGGATCTGCACCGAGTCGCCCATTTCACATGGCGTGGTGAGCGTCACTGTTTCGCCGTCGGACACGTAGTCAGTGACTTCACGCCCATTGCGCAGCACGATGATGCTGCCGACTGTGTGGCGAGCCGGGAACACGGCCTGTGCCACCGAGGCCTCGAACGAGAAGCGCTCGAACGCCTTGCCACCGCCGACACCGCCCCCCAGCTGGAAATAGGTGCCGTCAAAGTTCAGGTCGTACAGCGCGCCCGCCCGAATGTCGCCGCCCACCAAATCCACCAGACCAGCGCCCTCGGACTTCTTCACCGCCACGGCAGCCAGGCCGCCAATCTTGGCCGTGACCGGGCCGGTGTTGTTGGCTGTCGCCTTGAACTGGAAACGCTGCCCCGCCGCGTAGGCCGTCAGCGTGGACTCTGCGCTCTTGAGCGCCAGAGTCAGGGCGTTGGCCGTGCCGGTCGCATCGCCCAGCCAGGCCAAGGGGCCGGAGTCCTTGGCGACCGCAGAGCGCAGCAAGTACTGCGGGTGCGGGTTCGCCGCGTCGGTGTGGGCCTTGAGCTGGTTGCGGGTGTACAGCTCGGCCGCCTCCCGGGCCTTATCCACGTACTCGCGGGTGGCCAGCACGATGCTGGGGTCGATCTTCAGGTTGATGTTCGCGACGTTGCCGAACACCACATGCATGCGGATCGTCTGCGTGCGCCCCGAGCCCTGGGCCAGCAGCGGCTTGTAGCTGGGCGCGGGTTTGGCCACGGCGACGAAGTTGCCGTTGGCGTCCTCCAGGGCCAGCTCTCGAATCCACCAACCGCCGACTTCCGGTGGCAGTACCAGTTCGGCGACCAGCACGGCCGGGTCGGCTGGCGAGGGGTACAAGGCATTGAGTTGCGCCCGTAGCACCTGGCGCACCAGGGCTGTCTGTGTCGGCTTCGGCGTGGGCTCTGGTGATTCGGAGGGGTCGCCACCTGCGTCCCCGATGAGCATGTGGGTAATGTTCCACGGTACGCCCAGCGCAGCGCTGTTGGCCTGCTGGGCAATCCCGATGTTGGTCAGGAACCCACCAAATTGCGTGGTTGAGTTAGCCATTGAGATAAACATCCAGTGTGTCTGTAATGTGCTCGTTCACAAGGTGGAAGCTGCCCAGGTACACGTCGATATCCGACGCCTCCCACGGGTACACCTCCATCACCTCGCCATCGATCACGGAAACGGCCTGATAGGCCGGAATGAGGGTTTCAAGACTGATATCCAGGGCCAGCAGGTGCCGGCTGACGGGTTTGGCGTCGTCGATCAGATGCGTCAGCTCCTGATACGTCTGCTCGCTGATACCTTCGTCAGCGACCCCGACCTTGAGCGCGAAGGTGCCCGGCGTACCGGGCGGCTCCAGCTCGAACCATTCGTTGATTTCGATCAGATAGCCAAACGGCTCGACCACCCGACGTAGCGCACCGACGGTGCCTTTGTGGGCATGGACGGAAAACGCCGCGCGGATCACCGAGCGCTTGATCGCCTCGCTCCAGCTGTCGTCCCAGCGGTCGACCGACCAGGCCCAGGCCAGCTGGTACAACAGGTGCGGCGGGCAGGTGTCGGGGTTGTAGAGCGTGCGCAGGGCAGGCTTGAGGTCCTCGGCGCTGGTGCCATCGAGCGCGCGCTCCAACGCCGTGCTGTTGATCGGCAGAAGGCCTGTCATGTCAGTCCCCCCGCACCACGGTGAACCCTTCGCACCAGGCGGCCTGGGCTTTGCTCGGGCGAATGTCGACCCAGTCCGCCAGTTCCACGCGGCTCACCCCGTTGATGTGCAACTGGGCGTCGACGCCAGAACGGGAAACCTCCATCCCAAGCCTGCGCCGTGGGTTGATCCAGGCGGCCAGGCGTCGCTCGCACTCGACCAACAACGCCTCGTTCTCAGGTCCGGTGCCGGCCATGTGCACCACCGCGTCGATGCGGTACGGCAGGATCTGCGCGGACTGCACCGTCAACCGGTCCGCCACGGGACGTATGTCGTCATCGTTGAGGTACTGGCGCACCACGTCCAGCAATGCTGGCGGGGCTGCGCCATTGCCATCCAATGCCAGCACCGTCACCACCACCTCTGCCGGCGCCGGGCTTTCGGCGGTCGCGTCAGCGACCAGCCCCGAAGCGTTGCGGGCATGCAGGATGTAGCTGTTGCGCGGGCCGGCCGTGGTCAGGCCTTCATAGACCAGTTGCACCCGCTCGCGCAGGGCGTCGTCGGCTTCCAGCACCTGCGCCAGCGGCGGCACCGCCTGCAGGTCCTCGGCCTGGACCACCAGGCGCTGGAGGTTGACGTTGGCCGCCAGTTGGTCGAGGTCGCTCCCTTGGGCGTAGGCCAGCAACAGCGCCTTGGCCGCGTCGTTGATACGGGCGCGGTTGAGTAGCTTGCGGTAGGTCCCGACCTCCAGCAGCTTGGTCACCGGGTCGCTTTCCAGCTGGGCGGTCCAGCCGTCGCCCATCTGGGCGCGGAAAGCCTCCAGGTCGGCCTGGTACAGCGCCTCGTAGTCGAGGTCTTCGAGCAACTGAGGCGCAGGGAGTTTCGACAGGTCCACCTGGCTCATACACTCACCTCCACCAGAGCGTCATCACCCAGGTAACGGCCGCTGAGGGCGAGGTTGACCTGGCCGTCGAGCACCGACAGCACACGTACCCGCTCAAGCTTCAGGCGCGGCTCCCACCGCCCGAGGGCGCGAGCGACTTCGGCCTGCACGGCGCTCTTCCAGCCGTCGTTGACGGGCAGATCGACGTAGCGACGCAACTGGCTGCCGTATTCGGGGCGCATGCGTCGGCTGCCGAGTGGGGTGGAAAGGATGTCCTCGATGGACTGGCGAAGGTGGGCGATGCCGGCCAAAGGTTGGCCGGTGCGGCGGTCCATGCCGATCATGGTGCGCCTCCTATTGCTAGGTGCGAGGTCCGTTGGTGGAATCGCATTAAGAGTCTCCTGGTAGCAAAGAGCCCGAAACGGCAATACCTGCGCGGAGCGCCTGTTCGTGGGCTAACCCGCTCCCACAGGCCGTGCGGTATTCCTGATGGCCCAGCGGAATCTGTCGGAGTGGGTTTACCCGCGAAGCAGACGCCACGAAGCAGAAAATCCGCTTTCCAGCGCCAGCATTACCGCGGGCCTCGGTCAGTGCTTGTGATTGGCGGTGTTGCCAGCGGTGTCGATGATCCGGCCGCCGCCGTTGATGTCGCCGCTGACGGTCAGCGGCCCGTTGATGGCGACCTGGCCGGTCAGGGTGATGGCCGTGGCGTCGAGTTCGATGGCACCCTCGCTGACGCGCAGGGTGCTGGCGCCAACCTTGATGCTGGCGTTGCCGGCGGGCAGGTGGATGTCGTAGCGCTTGGCCTGCCAGTCGTAGGCCAGCGAACCGCCATCCTCGAACCGCCACACCTCCACATGGTCGCGGTTGTCCGGCGCGCTGCCGGCATTGCCGTACAGCCCTGGCACGAAGGTGCCCTGGGCCGGTTCGCCACTGGGATTGACCAGTACGCCCTGCTCGCCCAGGCTCGGTGCCCGCCAGTGACGCGCCTTGCCCGCGGCCAGGGCATGCCAGCGCAGCCAGGCGCTGGTCCAGGTGCCATCGGACACCCGCACGCGGGCGGCGGCAAGATCCACCGCCACCACGCGGCACGGGATCACCAAAGCGGCCAGCATGCGGTCGTGCATTGCACTGGCGTAGCTCATGCAAGGTCCTCCGGGGCGATGTATCCCGCTTCGTTGCCAGGCCCGGTATCGGGGTCGATACCAACCATCAGCGTCCCTGGCGGTTGGTCCGGCCAGTGCCACTGGGGCTCGCCCAACAGCACCGGCTGCTCCCAACGGACAATCCAGTGCCCGCCCTCGAACTGCGCCAGCGCGTCGCGGCTGGCCTCGACAAAATCCAGGCCCCAATGTTGCTGGCGCAGCAGGTCCATCAGTTGTGCGGCCAGCAGGCTCCCTTGCAGGCGCGCATCGGGGTTGCCGAGGTCAGGGGTGATATCCGCCTCGAAGGTGGTGACCAGCACCGAGCGCCCATCCCGGGGCGCGGCGTCCGCAGTCATGCGCACGATCCCATGGCGCAGCGACGGCAGGACGGTGCTGCTGTCGACATCAGAAGCGATATCGACTGACGCAAGTTCAGGAATCGCCTCACGAATCGTTGCGGTCAGGGCCGCATGCAAAGTGGCCAGTTCGCTCATTTCAACGCCTCCTATCGCTCATCGGCCTGGGACACATCACGCAACCCCAGGCGTTTGGCCGCCCAGCGCTCGTAGAGCCCGATGGCCACATCGGCGCCTGCCATGGCAGTCAGGCAGCCAAAAGCGCTGGCGCTCCAGATCGACATGCCGCTGGCATACAGCAGCATCACCGTCGAGACCCCGCAGACCATGCAAGCCCCGGATCGCAACGCCAGCCGGCGCACCAGCGACCACCCCCGCGCCCCAGCCTTGTCGGCACGCCACATCTCACCGCTCAGGCCGCCCAGCAATGCCAGGACGATCACCAGCCAGAGCGGTATCTCCAGCAACGTCTGTTGCTCGTTCGTCACTGTCCTGTCTCCTGTTTGAATGCCCGCCGGTGCTACCGGCGGATCGGTTGTGTATGAACTCGGCATTCCAAAAAGCCCGGGCTGCCAGGCTTTTCAGTAATGCGTTGTCGAACCACCGGCCACGTCTGGTGACGCCTGGCGGTTCCGCTTCAAATTGGTGTCTCCGACCGCGGCCACCTGCCCGCCGGATAACTGATCGTGGTGCTTTACGCTGCACACCCGGGCCAGTTGCCAACCCTCTGAACAGTCGAGGCCTGTTCATCGCTGCCTGTGTAACAACCGGTGTCGACCGGCTTGAGATACAGATTATGCACTGATGCATATCCAGTCAATGCATTAATTCATATTTCTGCCGAATAAAATTTGCTGAAATGCATGAGAGCTATGCGCGACGAGGCTTGTAGGGATTTTCTGCAGACGAAAAAAAACCCGCCGGAGCGGGTTTTTGCAGGGGGAGTCGCCTCAGCGGGCGTACATGCCCCACCAGAACACATGGCCCAACAGGCTGATCTGCTCTTCCTGCATCTGCTGGAAGCTGTAGTCCTCGTCAGGGTGTTCATCGCGATTGAAGCTGCGCAGGCGAATACCGGTGGGCAGGCGGTAGACCTGCTTCACGCGCAACTGGCCGTTGTGGTTGATGGCGTAGAGGTCGCCATCGATGATGTCGCCGATGGAGCACTTGCCCGTGTTGACCCCAACCGTCGCGCCATCACGCAATACCGGCAACATGCTGTTGCCGCGCACGGTCACACACTTGGCCTGGTCGAACTGCACGCCGTTGTGGCGCAGGCTGCGCTTGCCGAAGCGCAGGCGGGCCTTCTCGCTTTCCTCGATGACGAATCTTCCTGATCCTGCTGCCAACTCGACCTCTCGAAGAAAAGGAACGGACACCTCGTCATCCTCGACGGGGGTTTCGTCGTCCCACAGGCTGATGTCGCTCAGGTCCGCATGGCCATGGGCCGGCTGCGCCGCCTCGCGGGACTCGCCCAGCTCGACGCGGCCACGCAGTTGGTCGGTACTGACGCCGAAGTACTCGGCGATCTTCGACACATGCTTGTCGGACGGGTCGACGATCTTCTCGCTGAGGATGCGCGACAACGTGGATTGGGGAACGCCCGTGCGCCGGTGCAGCTCCGTCGGTGACAGGCCGTGGCGGTCGAGCAGTGCTTTGAGTACGGTGGCTACGTTGCGTTTTTGCATACCGTGCATAATGGATGTGCCGCAGCGCAAATGCAATCCGTGCACGTGCTTTCTCTTATACCATCGCCCGACCGTGGGGATTTCCTTGTACTCTCATGAGCCCTACACCGCGGGAAGACTCCCCGCGATAGCGAGTTCAAGACAACAATGATCGGCTTTACCTTTCGCCAGCTCGAGTACTTCGTCGCCACCGCCGAACAGGGCAGCGTCAGCGCCGCGGCGCGAGCCAAGCACATCTCCCAGCCCTCGATGTCGCTGGCGATCTCGCAGCTCGAGGCCATCCTGGGCGAAAAACTGTTCCTGCGTCAGGCCAGCCGGGGCCTGGAGCTGAGCCCGGCGGGGCGGCAACTACTGGAGCAGGCACGCGAGATCCTGGCCATGGCGGCCGGCATACGCAGTGCGGGGGATGAGCCGGAAGTGCTGCGCGGCAACCTCAGCCTGATCTGCTTCCAGGACCTGGGCCCGTGGTACGCGCCGCGCCTGCTCAGTGGCTTTCGCCAGCGCCACCCGGAAGTCGCCATCACCTTGTTCGAAACCGACCTTGCCGGGGTCAACCGTCGTCTGAATGAGGGCAAGGCAGAATTGGCGCTGACTTATGACGTGGGCCTGGACCCACAGATCGAGCGCCGGGTTCTGGCGCAGGTGGCGCCCTATGCCCTGTTGCCGGCGGACCATCCCTTGGCCCGCCAGGAGCAGGTGTCGTTGGCCGACCTGGCCGAGGAGTGCCTGATCCTCGAAGACATCGCGCGGACCCGCGAGTATTTCCTCTCGCTGTTCTGGGCCCACGACCTGCAGCCACGCGCCCAGCAACTGACCCAGACCTTCGAGATGCAACGCGGGCTGGTCGCCCATGGCTATGGCGTGGCGCTCTCGTGCACACGGCCTGCGGGCGACCAGAGCTACGATGGCCGGCCACTGGCGTGCCGGCCTCTGCGTGAAGCGGTCAGCCCGCAGTCGGTGGTGCTGGCACAATCGAGCGCCATGCGCCCCTCCCCTGCGGCCCAGGCATTCCTGCGCTGGGCCAGCGAGCTGTTTTCCGTCTAGCTCAGGCGTTGACCGGCGCCGGGCGTGGCTGGCGCGCCACCCACAACCAGTAGCCGACCGACAGCAGGGCCAACCAGCCAAGGCCGACGTACATTGCGGTGCGGGTATCCGGGAACCAGCCCAGCACGCCGAAGATGAACAACATGAATACGATCGCCAGGGCCGGCCCGACGGGCCACAGCGGCACCGGGAAGTCCAGCGCGGCGATTTCCTCGCGGCTCATGCCGCGGCGCATGGCCACTTGGGACAGCAGGATCATCAACCACACCCAGACGATCGAAAAGGTCACCACGGCGGCGAGGATCAGGAAGAGGTTCTCCGGCGCCAGGTAGTTCAGCACCACGCCCAGCAACAGTGCGACGCCCATCACCAGCACGGTCATCCAAGGCACCCCGAAGCGCGACAAGCGGGAGAAGCCGACCGGCGCCTGGCCGTTCTGGGCCATGCCGTACATCATGCGCCCGGCACTGAAGATATCGCTGTTGATCGCAGAAACCGCCGCTGAAATCACCACGATGTTGAGCAAGGTTGCCGCCGAATCGATGCCCAGGCCACTGAAAATCTGCACGAACGGGCTGCCCTGGCTGCCGATGTTGGTCCAAGGGTAAATGGCCATCAGCACCACCAGCGTGAGCACATAGAACAGCAGGATACGCAGCGGCACCGAGTTGATCGCCTTGGGCAGCACGCGCTTGGGGTCCTTGGCTTCGCCGGCGGTGATACCGATCATTTCGACGCCGCCGAAGGCGAACATCACCACCGTGAAGGAAGCGATCATGCCGCCGACCCCATTGGGGAAGAACCCGCCATGGCTCCACAGGTTGGACAGCCCCGTGACCGTCTCGGCGCCGTTACCCAGCTGGATGCCGAACAGCAGCACCGCGCCCCCGGCCGCGATCATCGCGATGATCGCGGTGACCTTGAGCAATGAGAGCCAGAACTCCATCTCGCCGAACACCTTTACGCTGCACAGGTTTAGCGCGCCAATGAAACAGACGATCCCCAATACCCAGATCCAGCGCGGTGTGTCGGGGAACCACAAGCCCATGTACACCCCGAATGCCGTGACGTCCGCAAGGCACACCACCAGCATGGAGAAGGCATAGCTCCAGCCTGTCAGAAAGCCCAGGTAGCGCCCCAGGTATTGGCTGGTGTACTGCCCGAAGGAACCGGACACCGGGTTGCGCACCGCCATTTCACCGAGGGCACGCATCATCATGTAGATAGCCGCGCCGCCGATCAGGTAGGCCAGCAGCACCGACGGCCCGGCCAGCTTGATCGCCGACGCCGAGCCGTAGAACAGCCCGGTGCCGATCGCCGATCCCAGCGCCATGAAGCGGATATGCCGGGTACTCAAGCCCCGTCGCAAATTGTTGTGGTCGTTCATCCCAGGGACTCCTCATTGTTCTTGTTCTTGGCCGGCAGTCACGCTGCCGTTGAAGGGTTCTCGCAAGGCCCGGAAACCGCAGGGCGCAGGGCTATTAACCAGCCAATCAGAGGGCAAGACAACAAGGTGGGGCATACAGAATAGCTATAGTGGCGAATAGGAATTCTGTGATTTACCCGGCCCTCGGCGGCACCCGATGCTGGTGCCACGACAACAACAACGAGAGGGCTGCCCCATGAATCCCCATATCGAAGATTTCCAACGAGACGGCGCGGTGATCCTGCGCGGCGTGTTCAAGGACTGGATCGAACGTCTGCGCGAAGGCTTCGAGCAGAACCTGGCCGAACCCAGCGCATTCGCTATCGAGAACGTCGGCTCCGGCGAGAGCGGCCGATTCTTCGAGGACTATTGCAACTGGCAGCGCATCCCGGCGTTCACCGACTTCGTACTGAACTCGCCGGCCGCTGGGCTTGCCGGCGAGTTGATGGGCTCGCAGCAGGTACAGGTGTTCCACGACCACATCCTGGTGAAGGAGCCCGGAACCGCCAAGCCCACCCCTTGGCACCAGGACCTGCCCTACTACTGTGTCCAGGGCCTGCAGACCGCCAGTTACTGGATCCCGCTGGACCCGGTTACCCGCCACAACACCTTGAGCGTGGTGCTCGGCTCGCACCTTTGGCCCAAGCCTGTGCGCCCCAAGCGTTGGGCCAGCAACCAGGACTTCTATGGTGCCACCGACGCCGACGGGCAGAACCTGTTCATGGACATGCCGGACGTGGAGAACGGCGAGTACCAGATCCTCTCCCCGGAAATGGAACCTGGCGATGCCATCGTCTTCGATTTTCGCACCGTGCATGGCGCCGCCGGCAACACAGGCACGAACCGACGCCGCACCTTTTCCACGCGTTTCTTGGGCGATGACGTACGCTACGTGCAGCGCCCGGGGCGCACCTCGCCGCCCTTCCCTGGGATCAATTTGAGCGACGGCGAACGCATGCGCGAGGACTGGTTCCCGGTGGTCTGGCAGCGCCGCTGAACCCTACCTGACACGCTCAAGCCCCGCGCCTTGCTACGCGGGGCTTGAGCGCTTTCAACGAGGCCGAAGTGGCCAAAGCGGCCTGTGCCCGGCTGACAAGAACCTGTAGACTTGGGCGTTTCGCATTTTGTCTGAGACAGCTTCAAGGCCTTGAATGTCTGACCTTTCCGCACACACACCAATGATGCAGCAGTACTGGAAGCTGAAAAACCAGCACCCAGACCAGCTGATGTTCTACCGCATGGGCGATTTCTACGAGATCTTCTACGAAGATGCGAAGAAAGCCGCCAAACTGCTGGATATCACCCTGACCGCCCGTGGCCAGTCCGCCGGCCAGTCGATCCCCATGTGCGGGATCCCCTTCCACTCGCTGGAAGGCTACCTGGCCAAGCTGGTCAAGCTGGGCGAGTCGGTGGTGATCTGCGAGCAGATCGGCGACCCGGCCACCAGCAAGGGCCCGGTGGAACGCCAGGTGGTGCGGATCATCACCCCCGGCACGGTCAGCGACGAAGCGCTGCTCGACGAGCGCCGCGACAACCTGATCGCCGCGCTGCTCGGTGACGAGCGTCTGTTCGGCCTGGCCGTGCTCGACATCACCAGCGGCAACTTCACCGTGCAGGAGATTAAAGGCTGGGAAAACCTCCTGGCCGAACTCGAGCGCATCAACCCGGTGGAACTGTTGATCCCCGACGACTGGCCCCAGGGCCTGCCGGCCGAGAAACGCCCGGGCTGCCGTCGCCGCGCCCCCTGGGATTTCGACCGTGACTCGGCGCGCAAGAGCCTGTGCCAGCAATTCGCGACCCAGGATCTCAAAGGCTTTGGCTGCGACAAGCTGACCCTGGCCATCGGCGCCGCCGGCTGCCTGCTGACCTACGCGAAGGAAACCCAACGCACCACCCTGCCTCACCTGCGTAGCCTGCGTCATGAGCGCATGGATGACACCGTGATCCTGGATGGCGCCAGCCGGCGCAACCTGGAGCTGGACATTAACCTGGCCGGGGGGCGCGACAACACCCTGCAATCGGTGATCGACCGTTGCCAGACCGCCATGGCCAGCCGCCTGCTGACCCGTTGGCTGAACCGCCCGCTGCGCGACCTCAAGGTGCTCAAGGCTCGCCAGGACTCGATCCGCTGCCTGCTCGACGGCTACCGCTTCGAGAAGCTGCAGCCGCAGCTCAAGGAAATCGGCGATATCGAGCGGATCCTCGCCCGCATCGGCCTGCGTAACGCCCGCCCGCGAGATCTCGCGCGCCTGCGCGATGCCCTCGGCGCCCTGCCCGAACTGCAGAACGCCATGGCCGAGCTCGAAGCGCCGCACTTGGCGCGCCTGGCCGCCATCGCCGGCACCTACCCGGAGCTCGCCAGCCTGCTGGAACGGGCAATTCTCGACAACCCGCCGGCGGTGATCCGCGACGGCGGCGTGCTCAAGACCGGCTACGACACCGAGCTGGACGAGCTGCTGGCCATGAGCGAGAACGCCGGCCAGTTCCTGATCGATCTGGAAGCCCGTGAGAAGGCCCGCACAGGCCTGGCCAACCTCAAGGTCGGCTACAACCGCGTGCACGGCTACTTCATCGAGCTGCCGACCAAGCAAGCCGAGCAGGCGCCAGCCGATTACATTCGGCGCCAGACCTTGAAAGGCGCCGAGCGTTTCATCACGCCCGAACTCAAGGCCTTCGAGGACAAAGCGCTGTCGGCCAAGAGCCGCGCCCTGGCCCGGGAAAAGATGCTCTATGACGCCTTGCTCGAGACCTTGATCGGCCATCTGGCACCGCTGCAGGACAGCGCCGCCGCCCTGGCCGAGCTGGACGTGCTGAGCAATCTGGCCGAACGCGCCCTGAACCTGGACATGAACTGCCCAAGCTTCGTCGACGAGCCGTGCCTGCGCATCGAACAAGGTCGCCACCCGGTCGTCGAACAGGTACTGACCACGCCGTTCGTGGCCAACGACTTGGCGCTGGACAACAGCACACGCATGCTGATCATCACCGGCCCGAACATGGGTGGTAAATCCACCTACATGCGCCAGACCGCGTTGATCGTGCTGATGGCGCACATTGGCAGCTTCGTGCCGGCGGCGCGCTGCGAGCTGTCGCTGGTCGACCGCATCTTCACCCGCATCGGATCCAGCGACGACCTGGCCGGCGGCCGCTCGACCTTCATGGTCGAGATGAGCGAAACCGCGAATATCCTGCACAACGCCACCGACCGCAGCCTGGTGCTGATGGACGAAGTGGGCCGTGGCACCAGCACCTTCGACGGTCTTTCCCTGGCCTGGGCTGCGGCCGAACGTCTGGCCCAACTGCGTGCCTATACCCTGTTCGCCACGCATTACTTCGAATTGACCGTGCTGCCGGAGAGCGAGCCGCTGGTGGCCAACGTGCACCTGAACGCCACCGAGCACAACGAGCGGATCGTCTTCCTGCACCACGTCCTGCCGGGCCCTGCCAGCCAGAGCTACGGCCTGGCCGTGGCGCAGTTGGCCGGCGTGCCCTCCCCAGTGATCCAGCGTGCCCGCGAACACCTGGGTCGCCTGGAAACCACCAGCCTGCCCCATGAGCAACCGATCCAGGCCGCCAAGGGTGAGCCGCAAGTGCCGCATCAAAGCGACCTGTTCGCCAGCCTGCCACATCCGGCCATCGAGAAGCTGGGCAAGCTGGACCTGGACAACATGACGCCGCGCCAAGCTATCGAAACGCTATATCAACTGAAAAACCTGTTATAACGGCGCCCACTACAAACTGGTAGAATCCGCCGCGGTTTGCTGGTGCTGCAGGTTATTAGCCTGGCCTGCAGCCAATGCCTGTAAACCGCGCGGCCCTGATGAGGAAGGGCCGCCGCCGTCGCCTGAGGAGAGAATTAGAAATGACCTTCGTCGTCACCGACAACTGCATCAAATGCAAGTACACCGACTGCGTGGAAGTCTGTCCGGTGGACTGCTTCTACGAAGGCCCGAACTTCCTGGTCATCCACCCGGACGAGTGCATCGACTGCGCCCTGTGCGAACCGGAATGCCCAGCTCAAGCCATTTTCTCGGAAGACGAAGTGCCTGCCGGCATGGAGAACTTCATCGAGCTCAATGCCGAACTGGCGGAGATCTGGCCAAACATCACCGAGCGTAAGGATGCCCTGCCTGACGCTGAAGAGTGGGACGGCAAGCCTGGCAAGATTGCAGATCTGGAACGCTGATAGCGTCCGGATACGAAAAGGCCCCAAACGGGGCCTTTTTCATTTCTGGAATTGACTAAAAAATGCGCCGTAGGAGCTGGCGAAGCCTGCGATGGGCTGCAATGCAGAAGGGCCAAGACCACTTCGAGTCATTCGAGGCCAAGCGGATAGCCCCTGCACGCCACATGAAGCGCAACCTCTGCCACTAAATTCAAGGCAAAAAAAAAGGGGCGGTTTGACCCGCCCACATTTTTTCCGTAGTCCCTGCTTGTCCTAGACATCATCCTGATGAATCGCGTCGTGCGATGTCCATGACCTTCATCCGTGAAGGCTGTGCCGGTCCGTCGACACAGTTCGAATACTAGCCATTCCAGCCTGGCGAGCAAGGGCTAAACCTCTCAAAACGCTACAACCGACACATCTTTTAATGCCTTAAAAACCATTACTTTTCAATGAGTTATGTAAATAGATAGCTTAGAAGCGACAATACTTTACTGATCCTTACGGGGAAGTCTTACACCATGAGTAAGCGATCTCTTACACGCAAAGCAACGTTGGTAGCGAAATAAACAATCCTCTCAGATACAAAAACGCCCCGAGATTATCGGGGCGTTCAGGTGTTGCGTTTGCGCTTACTGGAACAACGACTCACTTGAGAGGCCGTTCTTTTCAAGGATTTCACGCAGGCGCTTGAGCCCCTCGACCTGGATCTGCCGCACTCGTTCCCGGGTCAGGCCGATTTCCAGCCCTACATCCTCAAGGGTGCTGCTCTCGTGACCACGCAGGCCAAACCGACGCACCACCACTTCACGCTGCTTGTCGGTCAACTCGCCCAACCACTGGTCGATGCTCTGGGAGAGGTCGTCGTCTTGCAGCAGCTCGCACGGGTCGGTCGGGCGATCGTCCGTCAGGGTGTCAAGCAGGGTCTTGTCGGAGTCCGGGCCGAGCGAAACATCCACCGAAGAGACACGCTCGTTGAGCCCAAGCATGCGCTTGACCTCGGCCACGGGTTTTTCCAGCAGCCCGGCGATTTCCTCCGGGGAAGGCTCGTGGTCGAGCTTCTGGGTCAGCTCCCGCGCAGCGCGCAGGTAGACGTTGAGTTCCTTGACCACGTGGATCGGCAGGCGGATGGTGCGGGTCTGGTTCATGATCGCCCGTTCGATGGTCTGGCGAATCCACCAGGTCGCATAGGTCGAGAAACGGAAACCGCGCTCCGGGTCGAACTTTTCCACCGCGCGGATCAGACCGAGGTTGCCCTCTTCGATCAGGTCGAGCAGCGACAGGCCACGATTGACATAGCGGCGCGCGATTTTTACCACCAGGCGCAGGTTGCTCTCGATCATGCGCTTACGGCCAGCCGGGTCGCCTTTTTGCGACAGGCGCGCGTAATGCACTTCCTCTTCGGGGGAGAGCAGCGGAGAAAAGCCGATTTCGTTGAGATACAGCTGGGTGGCATCGAGCGCCCGGCTGTAATCGATGTACTTGTGCTGTTTGAGCGATGAGCCTTGTTTGGCCTTGGTCCGAACCGAAGGTACAGCAGGTTCGTCTGACACCACATCCGTTTCCAAAACGATGCCCGTCTCCATCAACAGGAGGTCATCGTCGATGTCAAACTCCGGCACTTCTTTGCTGAGAGCCATTGTTATAGTCCTTTGCTGAGTTCGAACTCAGACTCGAGCGGCACCTGTTTCCCTGGCAGCGCTGGAGCCTGTCCCCTCTACGTCAGCAGGAACAGGCTGGGTGCAAAGATCAACGACGTGGCAAGAACTGGAGCGGATCGACGGGTTTACCCTGGCGGCGAATCTCGAAATGCAGCTTCACCCGATCAGTGCCCGTGGACCCCATTTCAGCGATCGTCTGCCCTGCCTTGACCTGCTGCCCCTCCCGAACCAAAAGCCTGCGGTTATGGCCGTAGGCACTGACGTAGGTATCGTTGTGCTTGATGATGATCAGCTCGCCGTAGCCCCTCAAGCCACTCCCGGCGTACACCACTGAACCACCAGACGCAGCAAAAACAGGCTGTCCCAAATCACCGGCGATATCAATGCCTTTATTCAAACTACCGTTTGAAGCAAATTTTCCAATCAGCACACCGTTGGCGGGCCAGGTCCAGCCCCCTACCGAACGCTCGGCGGCAGGCACCTGGGTGACCACTGGGGCGGTGGTCGTCGCAGGTGGCGTGACCGGCTTGCTGCTGTTGCTGGCAGGCGGCGTGGAGGTGCTGCCCACCGGGCGGCGGATGACCGTGGTCTTGCTCGAGGAAGACGGGCTGGACACCACCGTGGTGCTGCCACCGCTGCCGCTGCTGAAGCGGATTGGCTGGCCGGGGCGAATGGTATAGGGCGCCGGAATGCCGTTGCGCGCGGCCAGCTCTTTGTAGTCCCAGCCATAGCGAAAGGCGATGGAGTACAGGGTGTCACCGGGCTTGACCACATATTGGCCAGAGGTGACGGTCGGACGCTTGGGCACCGTGTTGTTGCGATCTACCACGCGTGCGCCACTCGAACCGGTGCTGGAGCAGCCCGCCAGCGATGTCGCCATGGCCAGCGCAATCACCAGAAGCTTGAAAACCGACCGATCCTTGCGTTGCCGCATGATTGTGTGACCCACCCGCGCTCCCCTCATGGTGCCGAAAAACGATATGACGATACGAAATGCAATATTGTTGCAATTATAAACGAGACAGACCGGCTTGGGTGGCTGGCTCAGGTGCCACGACAAGCGCGACAAAACCCCGCACGATAGACAGGTTCGCGGCTCAAGAATTCGTCGACGACGCAAATATTCAGCGCGCCCTCACGCCACCGGACCATTGAGCAGCGGCACGAAACGCACGGCGCCCAGTACGCGACGGGAGAACCCATGTTCCTCGCGCACGATCAACATCAGCTGCTGGGACTCGCCGGCAGCACCCACTGGAATCACCATGCGCCCACCCGGCGCCAGCTGGTCAAGCAAGGCTTGGGGAACCTCCGGCGCCACGGCTGTCACGATGATGCCGTTGTAGGGCGCCAGCGCCGGCCATCCTTCGCAGCCGTCGCCCCAACGAAACACCACGTTGCGCAGGTTGAGTTCGACCAGGCGCTCCTTGGCCCGGTCCTGCAGGACCTTGATCCGCTCCACCGAGAACACCCGCTCCACCAGTTGCGCGAGGATGGCGGTCTGGTAACCCGACCCCGTGCCGATCTCCAGGACCTTGTCCAACGGCCCGGCCTCCAGCAACAGCTCGCTCATGTGCGCCACCATGAACGGCTGGGAGATGGTCTGGTTGTGCCCGATCGGCAGCGCGGTGTCCTCGTAGGCCCGGTGCGCAAGGGCCTCGTCGACGAACAGATGGCGCGGGGTACGACGAATGACGTCGAGCACCTGGGTGTTCGAGACGCCCTCCTCGTACAGACGCTGGATCAACCGCTCCCGGGTACGCTGGGAGGTCATGCCGATGCCTCGGCGCAGCAGATCGTCCTGTTCACGCATCAGAGCAGATCCTCCACCCAGCCATCGAGACGCTCGAAGGCTTCGTTGAAGGTGCGGTCCAGTTGCAACGGGGTGATCGACACGTACCCCTGCATCACCGCGTGGAAGTCGGTCCCCGGCCCGCCGTCCTCGGCGTCACCGGCCACGGCGATCCAGTAGCCTTCCTTGCCCCGCGGGTTGACCACCTTGGTCGGCGCCGCCGCCCGCGCCCGATGGCCGAGCCGGGTGAGCTGGATGCCACGAATGTGTTCCAGAGGCAGGTTGGGGATGTTCACGTTGAGCACGGTGCGCGGCGGCAGCTCCAGGTGCGACTGGGCTTCAACCAGGCGGCGGGCGATGTAGGCCGCGGTCGGCAGGTTGTCCGGCAGGCGCGACAACAGCGAGAACGCCAGCGATGTGCCGCCCAGGAAGCGCCCCTCCAATGCCGCGGCGACCGTGCCGGAATAGAGCACGTCATCCCCAAGGTTGGCCCCCAGGTTGATACCGGACACGACCATCTCGGGCGTCTCGGGCAACAACCCGTTGAGCCCCAGGTGCACGCAGTCGGTTGGCGTGCCGTTCAGGCTGATGAAGCCATTGGCCAGGGTCTGCGGATGCAGCGGCCGGTCCAGTGTCAGTGAACTGCTCGCACCGCTCTTGTCTTGATCCGGGGCAATCACCACGCACTCGGCGTAGTCCACCAGCGCAGCATGCAGCGCGGCAAGGCCGGGTGCGGTAACACCGTCGTCATTCGAAATCAGAATACGCATGGGCTGTCCGTCTGCCCTGCCGGCACCAGATCGACGAGCTCGCGCACCACCACGGTGGCGAAGCATCCGGCCGGAAGGACGAATTCCAGTTGCAGGATATCAGGCTCGGGATAATGCCACGTCAGCCCGCCAATAGGGAGCCGCAGGATGCGTCGTTCGTGACTCATGCCTGCTTGTGCCAACCACTGGCACAGCGCCAGATGCCGATCGCCGATGGCTGTTTCCAGCATAGACGTATTGCCGCTGGTCGGTGAGGCGCCTTCGCCCCAGAGCGGCCCGGTGGGGTGCAGGTCGAGGATCGCCAGCCGCGGATCGGCACATTCCTGCTCGCCCGCCGCGAAGAAACTGCGGCTGTCGGTGAAGGCCAGCAAGTCGCCGACCTGCGCTGTGTTCCAGCTACCATTGGCGACACGCGCGGCCAGCACCTGGTTGAACACGTAGCTACGCGCAGCAGACAACAACCGCGAGCGGACATTGCGCTGCTCCGGGAGGGCCTTGCGTTCGGCCCACTGACGGGCGTCATGCACGTTGCCGCCCTCGTGGCCGAATCGCTGGCTGCCGAAGTAATTGGGCACCCCGTGCTGCTTGAGTTGTTCCAGGCGTGCATCGAGGGCCTGGTGATCGGCCGCAAGGGCCGTGAGACGCAAGGTGAAGCCATTGGCCGAATGGGCGCCGCGCTGGAGCTTGCGCAGGTGACGCACCTGCTTGAGTACGCGCAGGCTGGCATCTTCGGCACGGGACAGGTCAGGGTCGGCCTTGCCCGGTAGATGCAGACTGAACCACTGTCGGGTCAGGGCCTGTCGGTCCTTGAGGCCGGCATAGCTGATCGAGCGCACCGGCACGCCAGCGGCGCGCGCCAGGCGACGGGCCGCTTCTTCGGTGTTCAGGTCACGTTTTTCGACCCACAGCCAGAGGTGCTCGCCCTGGCCAGAGAGGGGAATATCCAGCACTTCGTCGACTTGGAAGTCCTCAGCCACCGCTTTGAGCACCGCCTGGCCCAAAGAGGCCCCCGAGGCCCGTGGGCCCAGCAGATCCAGTTCAGTCATGCTGGCAGCAACAGGGCCACCGCATGCACGGCGATGCCCTCCTCACGGCCGGTGAACCCCAGCTTCTCGGTGGTGGTGGCCTTGACGTTGACCTGCTCGAGTTCGACCTGCAGGTCTTCGGCGATCAACTGGCGCATGGTCTGGATATGCGGTGCCATCTTGGGTGCCTGGGCGACGATGGTGGTGTCGACGTTGCCGACCTTCCAGCCCTTGGCCTGGACGATGCCGACCACATGGCGCAGCAGCGCACGGCTGTCGGCCCCTTTGAACTGAGGGTCGGTATCGGGGAAATGCTTGCCGATGTCGCCCAACGCCGCAGCGCCAAGCAAGGCATCGCTGAGCGCGTGCAGCAGCACATCGCCGTCGGAATGGGCCAGCAGGCCGTATTTGTGGGGGATACGCACCCCACCCAGGGTAATGAAATCACCGTCGCAGAAACGGTGCACATCGTAGCCGTGGCCAATACGCATAAGAAAAAGCCCTGAATGAGTCAGGGCTGGATTCTACCTGCTTTGCTAGGTATTGGGGCCGCAAAGCGGCCCCTCATGTATCAGACCCTGCCTAACGCCACCGCGTGATGGCGCAGGTGTTCATCGATGAAGCTGGCAATGAAGTAGTAGCTGTGGTCATAGCCAGGCTGCAGGCGCAGGGTCAGCTCATGCCCCCCCTTGCGCGCCGCCTGCTCCAGTGCCTGCGGCTTGAGCTGCTTCTCGAGAAAGTCATCCCGGTCCCCCTGGTCGACCAGCAGCGGCGGGCATTGCCCGGTGGCGGTCTCGGCCAGCAGTACGCTGGCATCCCACTCGCGCCAGCGCGCCCGGTCGTCCCCCAGGTAACGGGAGAAGGCCTTCTCGCCCCACGGACAATCCATCGGATTGCTGATCGGCGAAAATGCCGACACCGAGCGGTAGCGTCCAGGGTTGCGCAGGGCGCAAACCAGGGCACCGTGCCCGCCCATGGAGTGCCCGCTGATACTGCGCAGATCGGAGGCCGGGAAATGCGCCTCGACCAAGGCGGGCAGCTCCTGCACCACGTAGTCGTGCATGCGATAGTGCTGGGCCCAGGGCTGCTGGGTGGCGTTGAGGTAGAAGCCTGCGCCCAGACCAAAGTCCCAGGCGCCATCCGGGTCACCCGGCACCTGCTCGCCCCGCGGGCTGGTGTCGGGGGCGACGATGATCAGGCCAAGCTCTGCGGCCAGGCGCTGGGCGCCGGCCTTTTGCATGAAGTTCTCGTCCGTGCAGGTCAGGCCGCTGAGCCAGTACAACACCGGCAGCTTCTCGCCCTGCTCGGCCTGCGGCGGCAGGTAGACGGCGAACACCATGTCGCAACCCAGGACTTTGGAGGCGTGCCGGTAACGCTTGTGCCAACCGCCGAAGCTTTTCTGGCAGGAGATGTTTTCCAGGCTCATGGCAGACCTCAGAAGTGGATCACGCTGCGGATGCTCTTGCCTTCATGCATCAGGTCGAAGGCTTTGTTGATGTCCTCCAGGCCCATGGTGTGGGTGATGAAGGTATCCAGCGGGATCTCGCCTTTCTGCGACATTTCCACGTAGCTTGGCAGCTCGCTGCGACCCCGCACACCGCCGAATGCCGAACCACGCCAGACTCGGCCGGTCACCAGCTGGAACGGACGGGTGGAGATTTCCTGCCCGGCACCGGCGACACCAATGATCACCGACTCACCCCAACCTTTGTGGCAGCACTCCAGCGCCGCACGCATCAGTTGGACGTTGCCTACGCATTCGAAGGAATAATCCACACCACCGTCGGTGAGGTCGACGATGACTTCCTGGATCGGACGGTCATAGTCCTTCGGGTTCACACAGTCGGTGGCGCCGAGCTGACGAGCGATCTCGAATTTGGCCGGGTTGATGTCCACGGCGATGATGCGCGAAGCCTTGGCCTTCACCGCACCAATGATCGCCGACAGACCGATAC
This sequence comes from Pseudomonas sp. PKS, assembly GCF_051913525.1. Taxonomy (NCBI): domain Bacteria; kingdom Pseudomonadati; phylum Pseudomonadota; class Gammaproteobacteria; order Pseudomonadales; family Pseudomonadaceae; genus Pseudomonas; species Pseudomonas sp. PKS. The sequence continues at coordinate 82,263 of NZ_JBEGDO010000014.1, forward strand.
CGCCCAGGCCAAAGATGGCCACGGTGTCGCCAGCCTTGACCTTGGCGGTGTTGAGCACGGCACCGATACCGGTGGTGACGCCGCAGCCGAGCAGGCAGACCTTCTCCAGCGGCGCATCCTTGGCAATCTTGGCCACGGAGATTTCCGGCAACACGGTGTACTCGGAGAAGGTCGAGGTGCCCATGTAGTGGAACAGTTGCTGGCCTTTGTAGGAGAAACGGGTGGTGCCATCCGGCATCAGGCCCTTGCCCTGGGTGGCGCGGATGGCCTGGCACAGGTTGGTCTTGCCGGAGCGGCAGAATTTGCACTGGCCGCACTCGGGGGTGTACAGCGGGATCACGTGGTCACCGACAGCGACCGAGGTGACACCCTCGCCCACGGCTTCGACGATCGCACCGCCCTCGTGGCCCAGGATCGACGGGAAGATACCTTCTGGGTCGGCGCCCGACAGGGTGTAGGCATCGGTATGGCAGACACCGCTGGCCACCACACGCAGGAGCACCTCACCCGCCTTGGGCATGGCCACGTCGACTTCGACGATTTCCAGGGGTTTCTTGGCCTCGAAGGCAACGGCGGCGCGGGACTTGATCATCAACGGAACTCCAGACAAGGGATGATTGCTTCGGCTCAGTGTAATTCAAGCACTTTTGATGAATAATCCGGCACAAGTAAAAACATTATTGCCATGCAGGGATAATCAATGAGCAGTCGCTGGGAAGGCATCGACGAATTCGTCGCGGTGGCCGAGTCAGGTCAGTTCACCGCCGCCGCCGAACGCCTGGGTGTTTCGTCCTCGCACATCAGCCGACAGATCGCCCGCCTGGAAGAGCGCCTGCAGACGCGGCTTCTGTACCGCAGTACCCGGCGGGTGACCCTGAGCGAGGCAGGCCAGACTTTCCTGCAACATTGCCAGCGTTTGCAGGACGGGCGCGAAGAAGCCCTGCGCGCCATGGGCGACCTGGCCAGCGAACCCAAAGGGCTGTTGCGCATGACCTGCGCGGTGGCTTATGGCGAACGCTTCATCGTCCCCCTGGTGACGCGCTTCATGGCCCTGTATCCGCAATTGCGCGTCGAGGTGGAACTGAGCAACCGCACGTTGGACTTGGTGCATGAGGGAATGGACCTGGCGATACGCCTCGGGCGCTTGCAGGACTCACGCCTGGTTGCCACCCGCCTCGCCCCCCGGCGCATGTACCTGTGCGCCTCCCCCGCCTACCTTGAGCACTATGGTCGCCCCCACAGTCTGTCGGAACTGACCCGGCACAACTGCCTGATCGGCAGTTCCGACCTCTGGGTGTTGCAGCAAGATGGGCGTGAATTGAGTCAGCGGGTGCAGGGCAACTGGCGCTGCAACAGCGGGCAGGCGGTACTGGATGCAGCCTTGCTGGGCATGGGGTTGTGCCAGTTGCCGGACTATTACGTGCTTGAGCACCTCAACAGCGGCGCGTTGGTATCGCTACTCGAAGCGCACCAGCCGCCGAACACGGCTGTATGGGCGCTATACCCGCAGCAAAGGCACTTGTCGCCGAAAGTGCGACGGCTGGTGGACTATCTGAAGGAAGGGTTGGCGGGGTTACCCGAGTACCGGCAAGGCTGAAGGGTTCTGGCGGCCCTCGCGGGTAAACCCGCCCCCACCGGGACAGCGCAGCGCCTGGGCCTTGCACCTAATCAGTGGAGCGGGTTTACCCATGAGGAGCTCAGCGCTGCACCTCGGCCCTCCCCGATCTGTGGGAGCGGGTTTACCCGCGAAGAAATCGACGCAGGCGTTTGGTTTCAGCGGCGGGCGGCCCAGCGCTGGCGCAACCATTCCAGGTCTTCCGGACGGGTGACCTTTATGTTGTCACTGCGCCCTTCAATCAAGCGCGGCGCCTGACCGGACCACTCGATGGCCGAGGCCTCGTCCGTGACCACTACATCGGAGACCAAGCACTCGGCCAGGGCCCGGTGCAAGGCCCCCAGGCGGAACATCTGCGGCGTGTAGGCCTGCCAGATGGTGCTGCGATCCACCGTGGCACTGACCCGCCCATTGGCATCGGCACGCTTGAGCGTGTCGCGAGCAGGCACCGCAAGTAAACCTCCGACAGGATCGTCGACCAACTCCGACAGCAACCGATCCAGATCACTGCGTGCCAGGTTCGGTCGCGCCGCGTCATGCACCAACACCCAGTCGCTGTCCGCCGCCCCTTGAGCATGCAAAAGCAATAGAGCATTGAGCACCGAGTCGGCCCGCTCACGCCCCCCGGCCGCACGCTGTATGCGTGGGTCGTTGGCACAGCGTAGGCCAGGCCAGTAGGGATCATCGGCGGCAATGCTGACCACCACGCCCTTGAGCGAGGGGTGGTCGAGAAAACAGTCGAGGCTATGCTCGAGAAGGGTCTGCCCGCCCAATTGCAGATACTGCTTGGGACGATCGGCAGCCATGCGGGCACCGATGCCCGCAGCGGGAATCACGGCCCAGAAAGCCGGTAGCGTCTGCGTCATTTCTGCGGCAACTGGTAGAGGGTTTCACCCTCCTTGACCATCCCCAATTCGTGACGAGCCCGCTCTTCCACGGTCTCCATACCTTTTTTCAACTCCAGAACTTCAGCATCCAGCACGCGATTGCGCTCGAGTAGCCGCTCGTTCTCGGCATGCTGTTCGGCGATCTGCTGCTTGAGCTCGGCCACTTGCGCCAGGCTGCCGTTACCCACCCAAAGGCGGTACTGCAGGCCGCCGAGCAGCAGGAGCAGGACGAGAAACAACCAATAGGGACTGCGCATCAAGATATCCAGAGGTAAAAGGCCGCCGCAGCGAGCTTCCAATAGCACGAAGCCTGGCCGAGGCCAGGCTTCGTCGACAGAAACCCGTAAGAGGCGTCTGACAGCTCAGTACGAACGTTCAGACGGCCTCGGCTGCTGCCTTTTTACCATCTCTTGCTCAGCCGCGAAACTCGGCGCGACCGCGGTACACGGCCTTGGCGCCCAGTTGCTCTTCGATACGCAGCAGCTGGTTGTACTTCGAAACGCGGTCGGAACGGCACAGCGAACCGGTCTTGATCTGGCCAGCAGCGGTACCGACGGCCAGATCGGCGATGGTGGAGTCTTCGGTTTCACCCGAACGGTGCGAGATGACGGCGGTGTAGCCGGCAGCCTTGGCCATCTGGATGGCTTCCAGAGTTTCGGTCAACGAGCCGATCTGGTTGAACTTGATCAGGATCGAGTTACCAATGCCCTTCTCGATGCCTTCCTTGAGGATCTTGGTGTTGGTCACGAACAGGTCGTCGCCGACCAGTTGTACCTTGGCACCGATCTTGTCGGTGAGGATCTTCCAGCCAGCCCAGTCGGACTCATCCAGGCCGTCTTCGATCGAGATGATCGGGAAGCGCTCGGTCAAGCCCTTGAGGTAGTCGGCAAAGCCTTCGGCATCGAACGACTTGCCTTCGCCAGACAGGTTGTACTTGCCGTCTTCATAGAACTCGGAAGCCGCGCAGTCCAGGGCCAGGGTCACGTCGGTGCCCAGCTTGTAGCCGGCCTTCTCGACGGCCTCGGCGATGGCGCCCAGGGCGTCTTCGTTGGAGGTCAGGTTTGGTGCGAAGCCACCTTCATCACCCACAGCGGTGTTCAGGCCACGAGCCTTGAGCACGGCTTTGAGGTGATGGAAGATTTCGGTACCCATGCGCAGGGCATCGGAGAAGGTCTTGGCGCCAACCGGCTGAACCATGAACTCCTGGATGTCGACGTTGTTGTCGGCGTGTTCGCCGCCGTTGATGATATTCATCATCGGAACCGGCATGGAGTACTGGCCTGGGGTGCCATTGAGGTTGGCGATGTGTGCGTACAGCGGCAGGTCCTGATCCTGGGCAGCAGCCTTGGCGGCAGCCAGGGAGACGGCCAGGATGGCGTTGGCGCCCAGCTTGGCCTTGTTCTCGGTACCGTCCAGTTCGATCATGGCGCGGTCCAGGGCCTTCTGGTCGGCCGGGTCCTTGCCCAGCAGCAGGTCGCGGATCGGGCCGTTGATGTTGGCAACAGCCTTCAGCACGCCCTTGCCCAGGTAACGGCTCTTGTCGCCATCACGCAGCTCCAGCGCTTCACGCGAGCCGGTGGAAGCACCGGACGGCGCGCAGGCGCTGCCGATGATGCCGTTGTCGAGCAGAACATCGGCTTCCACGGTGGGGTTGCCACGCGAATCGAGAACTTCACGACCTTTGATGTCGACGATTTTTGCCATTGTTGTAAGCACTCCAGAATTGACGAAAACAACGCAGCTAAGGAAATCTGGGCGTTCGCCAGGCAGTTCGAGAACGGGCAGGCCTGGCGAAGGCGACCCCTGACCGTTCGGTCAGGGGTGAGGGCGGTACTTTACCGGAGAAATGAGCTTTACGCGGTCTCTACCGTCGGAAAACTTTTCACCAGGTCGTCCAGTTGCTTGAGCTGGGCCAGGAACGGCTCCAGCTTGTCCAGGCGCAGGGCGCAAGGACCATCGCACTTGGCGTTGTCCGGGTCCGGGTGGGCTTCCAGGAACAGCCCGGCCAGGCCTTGGCTCATGCCGGCCTTGGCCAGGTCGGTGACCTGGGCGCGACGACCACCGGCGGAATCGGAGCGACCGCCAGGCATCTGCAGGGCATGGGTCACATCGAAGAACACCGGGTACTCGAACTGCTTCATGATGCCGAAGCCGAGCATGTCCACGACGAGGTTGTTGTAGCCGAAGCTCGAACCACGCTCGCAGAGGATCAACTGGTCGTTACCGGCTTCTTCGCACTTGGTCAGGATGTGCTTCATTTCCTGGGGCGCGAGGAACTGGGCCTTCTTGATATTGATCACAGCGCCGGTCTTGGCCATCGCCACGACCAGGTCGGTCTGGCGCGACAGGAAGGCTGGCAGTTGGATGATGTCGCACACCTTGGCGACGGGCTCGGCCTGGTAAGGCTCGTGCACGTCGGTGATCACTGGCACCTTGAAGGTCTGCTTGATCTCTTCGAAGATCTTCAGCCCTTCCTCCATGCCAGGACCACGGTAGGAGTTGATCGACGAACGGTTGGCCTTGTCGAAGCTGGCCTTGAACACGTACGGGATACCGAGCTTTTCGGTGACCCGCACGTACGCTTCGCAGACCTTCAGGGCCAGGTCACGGGACTCCAGGACGTTCATGCCGCCGAACAGGACGAACGGCTTGTCGTTGGCGATCTCGATGCTACCGACGCGAATGATCTTCTGGGTCATGGATCAGGCCTTGTTCTTCTGGGCCAGGGCCGCCTTGACGAAACCACTGAACAGCGGGTGGCCATCACGCGGGGTCGAGGTGAACTCGGGGTGGAACTGGCAGGCGACGAACCATGGGTGGTCCTTGGACTCGACCACTTCAACCAGCGCACCGTCTTCGGAACGACCGGAAACCACCAGGCCTGCCTCGACCAGCTGTGGCAGCAGGTTGTTGTTCACTTCGTAGCGATGACGGTGACGCTCGGTGATCACATCCTTGCCATAGCAGTCATGGACCTTGGAGCCGGCCGCCAGTTGGCAGTCCTGAGCACCCAGGCGCATGGTGCCGCCCAGGTCGGAAGCTTCGGAACGGGTCTCGACCGCGCCGGTGGCATCGGCCCATTCGGTGATCAGGCCGACGACCGGGTGGCCGCTGTTGCGGTCGAACTCGGTGGAGTTGGCGTCTTTCCAGCCCATCACGTTACGTGCGAACTCGATGACCGCGACCTGCATGCCCAGGCAGATGCCCAGGTACGGCACCTTGTTTTCGCGCGCGTACTGGACAGCGGTGATCTTGCCTTCCACGCCACGCAGGCCGAAACCGCCCGGGACGAGAATGGCATCGGCGCCTTCGAGCAGGCTGGTGCCCTGGTTCTCGATGTCCTCGGAGTCGATGTAGCGCAGGTTGACCTTGGTGCGGTTCTTGATGCCCGCGTGGCTCATGGCCTCGATCAGCGACTTGTACGCATCCAGCAGCTCCATGTACTTGCCGACCATGGCGATGGTGACTTCATGCTCAGGGTTGAGCTTGGCGTCGACTACCTGGTCCCACTCGGACAGATCGGCGCTGTTGCACTGCAGGCCGAAGCGCTCGACGACGAAGTCGTCCAGGCCCTGGGCATGCAATACACCTGGGATCTTGTAGATGGTATCGACGTCCTGCAGGGAGATCACCGCTCGCTCTTCGACGTTGGTGAACAGGGCGATCTTGCGGCGCGACGAAGCGTCGACCGGGTGGTCGGAACGGCAGATGAGCACGTCCGGCTGCAGGCCAATGGAGCGCAGCTCCTTGACCGAATGCTGGGTCGGCTTGGTCTTGGTCTCGCCGGCAGTGGCGATGTACGGGACCAGGGTCAGGTGCATCAGCATGGCGCGCTTGGAGCCCACTTCGACGCGCAGTTGGCGGATCGCCTCGAGGAACGGCTGCGACTCGATGTCGCCGACGGTGCCGCCGATCTCGACCAGGGCCACGTCGGCATCGCCGGCGCCCTTGATGATGCGACGCTTGATCTCGTCGGTGATGTGCGGGATGACCTGAATGGTCGCGCCCAGGTAGTCACCACGGCGCTCCTTGCGCAGCACATGCTCGTAGATACGGCCGGTGGTGAAGTTGTTGTTCTGGGTCATGGTGGTGCGGATGAACCGCTCGTAGTGGCCCAGGTCGAGGTCGGTCTCGGCGCCATCGTGGGTGACGAACACTTCACCATGCTGGAACGGGCTCATGGTGCCGGGGTCGACGTTGATGTACGGATCCAGCTTGAGCATGGTGACCTTGAGCCCCCGCGCCTCCAGGATGGCCGCCAAGGAAGCCGAGGCAATGCCTTTCCCCAATGAAGAAACAACACCGCCCGTGACGAATATGTAGCGCGTCATGAAAAACCCTAGAAGTCTGCGTTAAAGCGGTCAGCGCCGCCGGAGAAAGCGAAGGAAGGCCGAAGCCCCCGATCACCTGCGTCAATCACAGTGCATCTCGAACAACTGCCGCGTCTGTACAAACCAGGGATATCCCCGGCATGGAGCTCGCTCGTCATTTTAAGAATCAGCCCAGCAAAAAACTGCTTGGTAATCGGCAACTGCTGTGTTTTCGAGAAACCCACAGAAGCTGTATCAAGAAGGGAGGGTAGTCTACCCGAATGTACCCTTCAGCTCAAACCTTGCACGCTCGTCGGCGGACGCCAGTGCAACTGAATACCACCCTGCCCTGCCAGCGGCAGGTTGGCCACCGCCAGCAGGCGCTCACCCTGCCACAGCAGTGGCAAACGCGAACGCACGAAATGCGGGACTTGCAGCTCGTTCAGCAGGCGCTTGAGGTCACGACGGCCCCGTCCTGGCACATCAAGCATTTCGCCGCCCTGACGATAGCGCACCTGCACCCCACCTGGCGGACAATCACCCTGCACGAATACGCAACCATTACCGGGCAGCGTCAAAGGTTCGCCTGGGTCCGCCCAGTTCAGCACACCTTCGACCGGTACCAGCCATTGACCACTCAACCACCAGATGCGCCCATGACTGCGCTGCAGCTCACCATCGCCCAGTCGCCATACCGGCTGGGCATCGACGACTGCGTCACGCAGGCTGTCCCAGCCGGCCCAATGGCGGGCGTCGGGTAACCGGGTCCGACGGCTCAACCAATACTGCAGGGCATTTCGCTGACGCGCCGGCGATAACGCCTCAAGCGTGGCCAGGTCGAGAGAGTCCAGCCCAAGCCAGGCAAACGGCGCCCCTGGTGCGGCACCCGCCAGATCATCTGCCGCCAACTCGTCCAGCAAGCCCAGCGCCTCGCCCAAGTGCCCAGCACTGCGCGCAAGATTGCTCGCAACCTGAGGCCAACGCTGATTCAACACAGGGAATACCTCGCCGCGCAGGTAGTTTCGGGCATAGGTGGTATTGGTGTTGGATGGATCCTCGATCCAGCAAAGCCCCTGTGCATTGGCCTGTGCGAGCAACTGCGCCCGCCCGACCGCCAGCAGGGGCCGGGCCAGCCAGCCCTGCCCAAGGGGGCGTACCGACGGCATGGCCGCCAGCCCGCGCAGTCCGGCACCGCGCAACAGACGAAAGAGCAATGTCTCGGCCTGGTCCTCGCGGTGCTGGCCTGTGAACAGCACCTCCCCGACCCCGAGCACCTGGGCAAATGCCGCGTAGCGGGCGTCCCGGGCCGCCTGTTCCAGGCTGGCGCCAGGCGCGACCTGAACATGGATTACCTGGAGCTCGAGACCCAGCCCATCACAGATCGACTGGCAATGTTGCGGCCAATCATCAGCAGCGGCTTGCAGGCCATGATGGATATGGACGACGCGCAGTGGCGGGGCGTGATGACGACGGGCGTAATCGGCCAGCAGATGCAGGAGGACGGTGGAGTCAAGGCCGCCGGAGAAGGCGACGTACCAGGCGGGGGCGTTGAGCCAGGGGGAAAGTTGAACGGTGAGGTTGATCATCAGGACCTCACATTGCAGAGGATCATCGCAGGTGCGTCGCGCCCCTTTCGCGGGTAAACCCGCTCCCACAGGTACAGCACTGCCATTGAGAGCAATGCCGTCGTTGTAAGAGCGGGTTTACCCGCGAATGAGCACGACGCAGCCCCGAATGGGTCAGACGCCGTAGCTCATCAGGCGGTCGTAACGACGGGCCAGCAGCGCATCGTGGTCGAACTTGCCCAGCATCTCCAACTGCTCGACCAGATCGGCACGGATGCTTTCGGACATCTTCGCAGGGTCACGGTGGGCGCCGCCCAGAGGCTCGCTGATGACCTTGTCGACGATGTTCAGGCTCTTCAGGCGCTCGGCGGTGATGCCCATTGCCTCGGCAGCATCGGCAGCCTTGTCGGCGGTCTTCCACAGGATCGAGGCGCAGCCTTCCGGCGAGATCACCGAGTAGGTGGAGTACTGCAGCATGTTCAGCTGGTCGCAGACGCCGATGGCCAGTGCACCACCGGAACCGCCCTCACCGATGACGGTGGCGATGATCGGGGTCTTCAGGCGTGCCATCACCCGCAGGTTCCAGGCGATGGCCTCGCTCTGGTTGCGCTCTTCGGCGTCGATTCCAGGGTAGGCACCCGGGGTATCGATGAAGGTCAGGATCGGCATCTTGAAGCGCTCGGCCATTTCCATCAGGCGGCAGGCCTTGCGGTAGCCTTCCGGACGCGGCATGCCGAAGTTGCGGCGCACCTTCTCACGCACTTCACGGCCCTTCTGGTGACCGATGACCATCACCGGCTTGCCGTCCAGGCGCGCGGTACCGCCGACGATCGCAGCATCGTCAGCGAAGTGGCGGTCGCCGTGCAGCTCTTCGAACTCGGTAAAGATGTGGTCGATGTAGTCCAGGGTATAGGGGCGACGAGGATGACGGGCCAGACGGGCGATCTGCCAGCTGGTCAGGTTGCCGAAGATGCTTTCGGTCAGGGTATTGCTCTTGTCTTGCAGACGGGCAATTTCATCGCTGATGTTCAGCGAATTGTCGTTGCCCACCAGGCGCAGCCCTTCGATCTTGGCTTGCAGGTCGGCAATCGGCTGTTCGAAATCGAGGAAATTCGGGTTCATAGGCATCCGTCTTGGGTCTACGGCCAGGCGGCCGGCCGGTTGATCCGTTTGGCGCCCTACCTTAAGGGATCAGGCGCATTCAGGTCGAGATTAAAATTCGTCGGTTCAGCGGTATTGCAGGAAGACGTTCTCACGTCCGAACTGGTCACGCAGCGCTTGAATCAGGCCGTCGGCAGGGTCGATCGACCACTCGTCGCCAAACTGCAGCATCGCCCGCGCATCGCTGCCGGTGTACTCCAGGGTGATCGGGCAGCCGCCGCGGTGACGGGTAATCAACTCGCCCAGCCAGGCCAGTCGGTCGCCCTTGAGGGCCTCGTGGGCCACCTTGAGGCGCAGACTTTCGGCCAACTTGGTGCGGGCATCCTCCATGGTCATCACCTGCTTGACCCGCAGGCGCAGGCCACCGGAAAAGTCGTCATGGCTGACCTCTCCTTCCACCACCACCATCGCATCAGTCTGCAGAAGAGCCTGAGCCGCCATGAACGCATCGGCAAACAAAGAAGCCTCGATACGCCCGGAGCGGTCGTCGAGGGTGACGAAGCCCATCTTGTCGCCCTTCTTGTTCTTCATTACCCGCAGCGCAATGATCATTCCAGCCACGGTCTGGGTGTCGCGGGACGGTTTGAGATCGATGATGCGCTGGCGTGCGAAGCGGCGGATCTCGGTCTCGTACTCGTCGATAGGGTGGCCGGTCAGGTACAGGCCCAGGGTGTCCTTCTCGCCCCGCAGGCGCTCCTTGAGGGTCAGCTCGCGCACCTTGCGGTGGTTGGCGTAGACGTCGGAGTCTTCTTCGACGAACAGGCCGCCGAACAGATCCACGTGACCGCTGTCGGCAGTACGGGCGATCTGCTCGGCAGCCTTGATCGCTTCCTCCAGGGCCGACAGCAGCACCGCGCGGTTGCGATCGATGTTGGCTTGGTAGGCTTTGATCTCGTCATGGAAGTACGGGCCCAGGCGATCAAGCGCGCCACTGCGGATCAGCGCATCGAGCGTTCGCTTGTTGATACGCTTGAGATCGACGCGCTCGCAGAAGTCGAACAGGTCCTTGAACGGCCCGCCCTCGGCACGCGCCTCGACGATGGCCTCGACCGGGCCCTCGCCGACGCCCTTGATCGCCCCCAGCCCATAGACGATGCGGCCATCGTCGTTGACCGTGAACTTGAAGTCGGAGTTGTTCACATCCGGCGCGTCCAGGCGCAGCTTCATGCTGCGCACTTCTTCGATCAGCACCACGACCTTGTCGGTGTTGTGCATATCCGCCGACAGGACCGCGGCCATGAACGGCGCCGGGTAGTGGGTCTTGAGCCAGGCTGTCTGATAGGACACCAGGCCATAGGCAGCAGAGTGGGACTTGTTGAAACCGTAACCTGCGAACTTTTCCACCAGGTCGAAAATGTTGCCCGCCAGGTCTGCATCGATGCCGTTGTTGGCGCAACCTTCGATGAAGCCGCCGCGCTGCTTGGCCATTTCCTCGGGTTTTTTCTTACCCATGGCGCGACGCAGCATGTCGGCGCCGCCAAGGGTATAGCCGGCCATGACCTGGGCGATCTGCATCACCTGTTCCTGGTACAGGATGATGCCGTAGGTCGGCGCCAGTACTGGCTTCAGGCCTTCGTACTGGTAGTCCGGGTGCGGGTAGGCCAGCTCGGCGCGGCCGTGCTTACGGTTGATGAAGTCATCCACCATGCCCGATTGCAGCGGACCAGGGCGGAACAGCGCCACGAGTGCGATGAGGTCTTCCAGGCAGTCGGGCTTGAGCTTCTTGATCAGCTCCTTCATGCCGCGCGATTCGAGCTGGAACACGGCCGTGGTCTCGGCCTTTTGCAAAAGCTCGTAGGTTTTCTTGTCGTCCAGCGGGATGAAGTCGATGTTGACGTCGGGCAGGTTCTTCTTGGCCTGCTCGCGGTTGATCGTCTCCATCGCCCACTTGATGATGGTCAGGGTACGCAGGCCGAGGAAGTCGAACTTCACCAGGCCCGCAGCCTCGACGTCATCCTTGTCGAACTGGGTCACCAGGCCGCCACCCTCTTCATCACAGGCGATCGGTGAGAAGTCAGTGAGCTTGGTCGGCGCGATCACCACGCCCCCGGCGTGCTTGCCGGTGCCTCGGGTAACGCCTTCGAGCTTCAGGGCCATGTCCCAGATCTCGCGAGCATCCTCGTCGCTCTTGAGGAAGTCACGCAGGATCTCTTCCTGCTCGTAGGCCTTCTCCAGGGTCATGCCCACTTCGAACGGGATCATCTTCGACAGACGGTCGGCCAGACCATAGGACTTGCCCTGGACCCGCGCCACGTCGCGCACCACCGCCTTGGCGGCCATGGTGCCGAAGGTGATGATCTGACTGACCGCATTACGCCCATAGGCTTCGGCCACGTAGTCGATCACCCGGTCGCGACCATCCATGCAGAAGTCGACGTCAAAGTCGGGCATGGAAATACGTTCCGGGTTGAGGAAGCGCTCGAACAGCAGGTCATAGGCCAGCGGGTCGAGGTCGGTGATCTTCAGCACATAGGCCACCAGCGAGCCCGCACCCGACCCCCGGCCAGGCCCCACCGGTACGCCGTTGTTCTTGGCCCACTTGATGAAGTCCATAACGATCAGGAAGTAACCGGGGAAGCCCATCTGGATGATGATATCCAGCTCGAACTTCAGGCGGTCCAGGTAGACCTGGCGTTTCTCTTCGTAATTGGGCGTGGTCTCCTTGGGCCAGAGCACCGCCAGGCGCTCTTCCAGGCCTTCGTGGGAGACGTGACGCAGGTAGTCGTCGATACCCATGCCGTTGGGCGTCGGGAAATCGGGGAGGAAGTACTTGCCCAACTGCACGGTGATGTTGCAGCGCTTGGCGATTTCCACGGTATTGGCGATGGCGTCCGGCAGGTCACTGAACAGCTCGGCCATTTCCTCCGCGGACTTGAGATACTGCTGGTCGCTGTAGGCGCGGGGCCGGCGCGGATCGTCGAGGGTCCAGCCCTCGCCGATGCAGACGCGGGTCTCGTGGGCGTCGAAATCGGACTGCTTGATGAAACGCACATCGTTGGTCGCCACCAAGGGCACCCCGAACTGGTCGGCCAGCGCCACGGCGGCATGCACGTACTCTTCGTCACCGCTGCGATTGGTTCGCTGCACCTCGACGTAGAAACGGTCGGGGAACATGCCTATCCAATCGCCAAGCAGCGCCTGGGCCTCGTCCTGGCGTCCCGCCATCAGTGCCATGCCGATGTCGCCTTCCTTGCCAGCGGACAAGGCGATCAACCCCTCGCTGGCCGGGGCGATCCACTCGCGCTGGATGACCACCAGGCCGTTGCGCTGGCCTTCGGTCCAGCCGCGGGAGATCAATTCCGTGAGGTTGCGATAGCCCTTGGGGTTCATGGCCAGGAAGCAGATACGCGAGAGCGGCGCTTCCGGGTCGCTGCCAGCCAGCCACAGGTCGGCACCGCAGATCGGCTTGATGCCGGCGCCCATGGCGGTCTTGTAGAACTTCACCAAGGAGCACATGTTGCTCTGGTCGGTAATCGCCACCGCCGGCATGTTCATTCCGGCCAGCGCCTTGGCCAGCGGCTTGATCCGCACCAGGCCGTCGACCAGCGAAAATTCGGAGTGCACGCGAAGGTGAACGAAGGAAACCGACATGGAAAATCCTATAGCAGTGCCAGACAACAAGAGCGGGATTGTAGCGTAAAAGCCATGAAAGTTTTGGGGCCGCTATACGCCCCTTCACGGACAAATCCCCCCTCACAACGTCACAGCCCTCGAACGCGGCGCGACACCTGTGGGAGCGGGTTTATCCGCGAAGGGCCGCAAAGCGGCCCCAATGGTTCAGATCAAAGAGTCGGTGATGCCCTCACGGGCCTCCCACGCCGCGCGCACCGGCGCGAAAGAGCGCCGATGTATCGGCGTCGGCCCCAGACGCGCCAACGCCTCAAGGTGTACAGGCGTCGGATACCCCTTGTGCCCGCCGATCCCGTAGCCCGGATAGATCAGCTCGAACGCGCTCATCTCCCGATCACGGGTGACCTTGGCCAGGATCGAGGCGGCCGCGATGGCCGGCACCTTGGCGTCCCCTTGAACAACTGGCGCCGCTGGCACCGCAAGCTTGGGGCAGCGGTTGCCGTCGATCAGGGCGAGCTTGGGCGTGATGCTCAGCCCCTCGACCGCACGCTGCATGGCCAACATAGTGGCCTGAAGAATATTCAGCCGGTCGATTTCCTCGACCTCCGCCCGGGCAATGCAGAAGCTCAAGGCTTTTTCGCAGATCTCGTCGAACAGCGCTTCACGCTTGGCCTCGGTGAGCTTCTTCGAGTCATTGAGGCCAAGAATCGGCCGCTGCGGGTCGAGAATCACTGCGGCGGTGACCACAGCCCCGCACAGCGGGCCGCGGCCAACTTCATCGACACCGGCGACGAGTTCCTCGACCAGGTTGAAATCCAACCCCATTTGCATCCTATCGGTCTCCCAGCAAGGCCAGCACCGCCTCGGCCGCCTGGTTGGAGGCGTCGCGGCGCAGGGTGCGGTGGATCTGGTCGAAACTTTCGGTCTGCTGCGCGCCGTTGCTGATCAGCGGCGCCACGGTCTGGGCCAAGGCTTCGCTGGTAGCGGCGTCCTGCAGCAGCTCCGGCACCAGCAGGCGCTGGGCCAGCAAGTTGGGCAGCGACACGTAGGGGCTCTTCACCATCCGCTTGAGAATCCAGTAGGTCAGCGGCGCAAGACGATAGGCGACCACCATGGGCCGCTTGTACAGCAGCGCCTCTAGGGTCGCGGTGCCTGAGGCGATGAGCACTGCGTCGCAGGCTGCCAGAGCCTGGTGCGAGCGACCGTCGAGCAGGGTCACCGGCAGGTCGCGACCTTGCAGCATCTGTTCGAGCTGAGCGCGTCGGGCCGGGTTGGCGCAGGGCGAGACGAAACGCACGCCTGGCACCAGCTCACACAGGCGCTGGGCTGTATCGAGGAACAATTCGCCCAGCCGGCCGACTTCACCACCTCGACTGCCCGGCATCAAGGCCACCAATGGCCCCTCGCCCGCGCCTATGGCTTCACGGGCAGCCTGACGGTCGGCTTCGAGAGGGATCGTGTCTGCCAGCGGATGGCCGACGAAGCGCACCGGGACCCCCTTCTCTTCGTAGAATTTCGCTTCGAAGGGGAACAAGGTGAGCATCAAGTCGCAGCCTTCGCGGATCTTGAGCACACGCTTCTGCCGCCAGGCCCAGACCGAGGGGCTGACGTAATGCACGGTCTTGATCCCGGCCTGACGCAGCTTCAGTTCGATATTGAGGGTGAAATCCGGCGCATCGATACCGATGAACACGTCGGGCTTTTCGGCGATGAGGGTGCTGATCAGTTCCTTGCGTCGCTTGAGCAGCTCCCGCAGGCGCCCGAGCACTTCGACCAAGCCCATGACCGCCAGGCGTTCCATGGGGAAGTAGGACACCAGGCCCTCGGCCTCCATCAAGGGGCCGCCGACGCCAATGAAACGCACATCGGGATGGCGCGCCTTGAGCGCGCGCATCAGACCGGAGCCAAGAATATCGCCGCTGGCCTCACCCGCGACCAGCGCCACGCAAAGCTGGGCCATGTCAGCGGGTGATGCCGCGGGCGGAACTGAGAATCGACTGACGGAACAGTTCGACCTCGGGGAACTGGGAAGCAAGCTCGCCCAGCTCGTTGATCGCATCTTCCACAGTCAGGCCGTGGCGATAGACGATCTTGTAGGCGCGACGCAGGGCGTGGATGACCTCGTCACTGAACCCCCGACGGCGCATGCCTTCGAAGTTCATACTGCGGGCCTCGGCAGGGCTGCCGAACACCGTGACGAAGGCTGGCACGTCCTTGCCGATGGCCGTCCCCATGCCAGAGAAGGCGTGGGCACCGATATGGCAGTACTGGTGGACCAGGGTATAGCCGGACAGGATCGCCCAGTCCCCCACGTGCACATGGCCGGCCAACGCAGTGTTGTTGACCAGGATGCAGTGGTTGCCGATGACGCTGTCATGCCCGATATGGGCATAGGCCATGATCAGGTTGTGGTCGCCCAGCGTGGTTTCCGAGCGGTCCTGGATGGTGCCCCGGTGAATGGTCACGCCTTCGCGGATCACATTGTGGTCCCCGATCACCAGACGCGTGGGTTCGCCCTTGTACTTGAGGTCAGGCGTGTCCTCGCCGATGGAAGAGAACTGGAAGATTCGGTTGTGCTTGCCGATGCGGGTCGGCCCTTTGAGCACCACGTGAGGACCGATGACGGTGCCCTCGCCAATCTCCACGCCTGGGCCTACGATCGACCAGGGGCCTACCTCGACACCGTCGGCAATCTTGGCCGACGGATCGATGATCGCCCGAGGATCAATCGAACTCATAGGGAGCGTTCCGCGCAAGTGATCTCTGCCGAGCAGACCGGCTTGCCGTCAACCAGGGCGCGGCACTCGAACTTCCAGATCATGCTCTTGCGGCTGAGGAACTTGGCTTCCAGCACCAGCTGGTCGCCTGGCAGCACCGGCTGGCGGAAGCGCAGCTTGTCGGAGCCGACGAAGTAGTAAAGAGTGCCATCCGCCGGTTTGGCATCGAGCATCTTGAATCCGAGAATCCCGGCCGCCTGGGCCATCGCCTCGATGATCAGCACGCCCGGCATGATCGGATGCGCCGGGAAATGGCCATTGAAGAACGGCTCGTTGATGCTGACATTCTTGTAGGCACGAATGCTCTGGGCCTCGAAATCCAGATCCGTCACCCGGTCCACCAGCAGGAACGGGTAACGGTGAGGCAGGTATTCGCGAATCTCGTTGATGTCCATCATTTCGGGGGGAAGCCTGTAATAAGAATAGGGAGCGCAGGTGCTGACCACACGCTCCTTTTGCAATCCAAAGAGGAGCCAGCTAGCGTCTGTTCACTCTTGCTCAGGGAATGGTATCAGCCTTCTGATGCCGGCTGGCCACCTGAGGTCACGGTATCGACACGTTTTTCCAACTGCTGGAGACGCTTGGACATTTCATCCAACTGGCGGATCCGCGCGGCGCTCTTGCGCCATTCGGCCAGAGGTTGCATGGCCGTGCCGGAAGAATAGCCGCCCGGCTCGGTGATCGAACGAGTGACCATGGTCATACCGGAAACGAATACGTTGTCGCAGACATCGATGTGACCCACCATGCCGACGCCACCGGCGATCATGCAATGCTTGCCGATGCGCGTGCTGCCGGAGATCCCGACACAGGCCGCCATTGCCGTGTGGTCACCGACCTGCACGTTGTGGGCGATCTGGATCTGGTTGTCGAGCTTGACGCCATTGCCGATACGAGTGTCCGACAGTGCGCCACGGTCTACGGCGGTGTTCACGCCGATCTCGACGTCGTCACCCAGCGTCACACCGCCGATCTGGGCGATTTTCTGCCAGACGCCTTTCTCGTTGGCAAAGCCAAAGCCTTCCCCACCGATCACGGCGCCGGACTGGATCACCACCCGCTTGCCGATGGTCACGTCGTGATACAGCGTGACACGCGGAGCGAGCCAACCACCTTCACCGATCACGCAACGTGCACCAATGAAGCAATGGGCGCCGACCGTCACGTTGGCGCCGATCCGCGCGCCGCTTTCGATCACCGCGAACGGGCCGATGCTGGCGCTGGCATCGACCTGTGCGTCCTCATGCACCACGGCGCTGGGATGAATTCCCACCACAGCCTTGGGCTTTGGATCGAACAGGTGCGAAATGCGGGCATATGCAAGGTATGGGTCCGCCACGATCAGTGCGTTACCGGCGAAGCCTTCGGCGTCCTCGGCCTTGAGCAACACCGCACCTGCCTGAGAATCGTCCAGGTACTTGCGGTACTGCTTGTTGGCAAGAAAGCTCAGTTGCCCGGCGGTGGCCTCCTGCAAGGTGGCCAGCCCGGTGATCTGCAGCGTCTCGGGGCCTTTGAGCTGCGCCCCGAGGGCCTCGGCCAATTGGCCGAGCGTCATGGTCACGGTCATATCAACGGGCTTGGTTCATGCGCTCGATGACTTGGCGGGTGATGTCGTACTGCGGCTTGACATCGATCACCGCGCCGCGCTCGAGCACCAGGTCGTAGCCGCCTTTCTTGATCACTTCCTCAACAGCGCCATCCAGCTTGGGCTTGAGCTGCTTGAGCATGTCACGGTCTGCAACGGCCTTGGCTTCGTTCAGCTCCTTGGACTGGAACTGGAAGTCGCGGGCCTTTTGCTTGAACTCGAGTTCCAGACGCTCGCGCTCCTGCTGCTGCATCTTGTCGCCGCCCTTGATCAGGCGGTCCTGGATGCCTTTGGCACTGCTTTCCAGGTTCTTGAGCTTGGTCAGTTGCGGACCGAACTTCTTCTCGGCATCGACGGCGTACTTCTTGGCCGCGTCGGATTCGAGCAGCGCCATCTGATAGTTCAGCACGGCGACCTTCATTTCGGCGAAAGCCGGGGTGGCGACCAGCGCCGCGGCCATCACGGCCAGTTGGGTCAACTTACGCACGATGCACTCCTGGATAAACCGTTGTCGTTAAGCAAGGGCCGACCTTAGAAGGTCTGGCCCAGAGAGAATTGGAACACCTGGGTATCGGCGTCGTCCGGCTTCTTCACCGGCATCGCCAGGCTGAAGCTCAGCGGACCCAGCGCAGTGATCCAGGTGACACCCAGGCCAACAGAACTTGCCATGCCCGAGAAACCGACCTTTTCGCAATCAGGTTTGTTGCCGCAATTGGTGTCGAACACGTTACCCACGTCCCAGAACACGGAGGTGCGCAGGGAGCGCTGGTCTTTGACAAACGGTAGCGGGAACAGCAACTCGGCCCCGCCCTGGACAAGGACGTTACCACCGAACGGCAGCGGATCCTGGTCCGGGTCTGCGATAGTACCTGGCTTGGTACCCTTGCTCGGCGTACTACGTGGACCCAGGCTGCTGTCCTTGAAACCACGCACCGAGTTGAAACCACCCGCGAAGTAGTTCTCGTAGAACGGCAGCCCGTCAGTGGAACCGAAACCATCACCATAGCCCAATTCGGTGTGCAGGCGCAGGGTGTACTCGTTAGTGATTGGCTTGAACAACTGCCCACGGTAGTCGATCTTGAAGAACGACAGGTCGCTGCCAGGCGTGGTCACTTCAGCGCTCAGGCTTTGGGAGTGGCCACGGGTCGCCAGAACACCTTTGTTAAGGGTCGACTCCGACCAGCCCGCCGAAGCCTTGAAGTTCAGGAAGCTGTCATCACCTTCCTTCTCCAGGAAGTCGAAAATCTCGTCGACGGTGTACTTGCCGGTCTTGATCTTGTCCTGCTGTACGTTCAGGCCGAAGGTCAGGCGCGAGGTTTCGCTGATCGGATAGCCAACGTTGACGCCAGCACCCAGGCTGTCTACCGCATAGCTGGCCACGTCGACATCAAGGTCGTCGTAGTTGGTGCTGCGGTAGAAGGCGTTGTACCCCAGGCTGACACCGTCAGCAGTCCAGTAGGGGTCAACGAAGCCGAAGTTGTAGCGAGTCTGGTATTCCGAACGGGTCAGACCGACAGAAACCTTGTTACCCGTACCCAGGAAGTTGCTCTGGCTGATCGAACCACCCAGGATCAGGCCTGCACTCTGAGCAAAACCGACGCTTGCAGTGATCGAGCCGGAAGCCTGCTCTTCAACGCTGTAGTTCACGTCGACCTGGTCATCGGTGCCCGGCACCGGAGGCGTTTCGACGTTGACTTCCTTGAAGAAGCCCAGGCGCTCCAGGCGGGTCTTGGACTGGTCGATCAGATAGGTCGACGCCCAGCCGCCTTCCATCTGGCGCATTTCGCGGCGCAGCACTTCGTCTTCGGTCTTGGTGTTGCCGCGGTAGTTGATACGGTTGACGTAGGCACGCTTGCCCGGATCGACCACGAACATGATGTCGACGGTATGGTCTTCGTCGTGCGGCTGTGGCACGCCGTTGACGTTGGCGAAGGTGTAGCCTTCGTTACCCAGGCGACGAGTAATCAGGTCGGAGGTCGTGGTCATCACCTTGCGCGAGAACACCTGGCCTGGCTGCACCAGTAGCAGCGACTTGACCTGGTCTTCCGGCACTTTGAGGTCACCGGAGAGCTTCACGTCGCGGACGGTGTACTTCTCGCCTTCGTTGATGTTGACGGTGATGTAGACGTGCTTCTTGTCCGGCGTGATGGACACCTGGGTGGAGGCGATGTCCATGTTGATGTAGCCGCGGTCCAGGTAGTAGGAGCGCAGACGCTCCAGGTCACCGGAGAGTTTCTCGCGGGCATACTTGTCGTCGTTCTTGAAGAAGGACAGCCAGTTGGTGGTCTTGAGCTCGAACAGCTGGCTCAGTTCCTCGTCATCGAAGACGTTGTTGCCAACGATGTTGATGTGCTGGATGGCAGCGACGGTGCCTTCGTTGATCTTGATCTTCAGGCCGACACGGTTGCGTGGTTGCGGTACCACTTCAGCGTCGACTTCGGCCGAGTAGCGGCCCTGGGCCACATACTGGCGCTGCAGTTCGTTACGCACGCCTTCGAGGGTGGCGCGCTGGAAGATTTCGCCTTCGGCCAGGCCGGACTGCTTCAGGCCCTTCATCAGGTCTTCGGTGCTGATCGCCTTGTTGCCTTCGATCTCGATGCTCGAAACCGATGGGCGCTCGACCACATTGATGATCAGGACATTGCCGTCGCGGCTCAGCTGGATGTCCTGGAAGAAGCCGGTCTTGAATAGGGAGCGCGTAGACTCGACCAGACGGCGATCATCGGCCTGATCACCCACGTTCAAGGGCAAGGCACCGAACACGCTGCCCGCGGAGACCCGCTGCAGACCATTGACGCGAATATCGGAGATGGTGAAGGACTCGGCGTGAACTTCAGCGATCATCAGTGCGGAGAGGACCGCAGTTAGCAGCAGACGTTTCATGAAGTCCTTTTATTCCAACTGGCAATAAACAACCCGCCGCGATAAGGCGGCAGGTTCGTTCGCAATTGAGCGAAGCTTTTTATAGTCGACCCAGATCGTTGATCAGGGCGAGCAACATCACCCCAATGACCAAACTGATACCGATCTGGACCCCCCAACCTTGCACCCGATCCGAGAGCGGACGACCGCGCGCCAGCTCGATCAGGTAAAACAGCAAATGCCCCCCATCCAGTACTGGAATGGGCAGCAGGTTAAGAACCCCCAGGCTTATGCTCAGGTAGGCCAGGAAATTCAGGAAATCCCCCATGCCCGACTGGGCTGAAGCGCCCGCCACTTTAGCAATGGTTATCGGTCCGCTCAAGTTTTTTACCGAGAGCTCCCCGAACAGCATTTTCTTCAGCGATTCAAGGGTCAGGACGCTCATGCTCCAGGTTCGGGAAAGGCTCTCGCCCACCGCCTCCAGCGGCCCGTAGCTGATTTCACGAAGCATTTCGGCAGGCCATTCGACCCCCTTGACCCCCGCGCCAAGGTACCCCCCAGAGGCCTGCCCTTCACCGCGGCGTGCAAGGATTACCGGGACCTCCAGCTGTGCGCCGTCACGCTCTACGCGCAAGCGCACCTTGGCCTCGGGACGTGCGCGAACGCTGTCCACAACTTGCTGCCAGTCCTTAAGGACAACGCCGTCCAACGCAAGCAATGTGTCGCCGGTCTTGAGCCCGGCCGCAGCCGCCGGCCCCTTGGGATCGATCTCGGCGAGCACGGGAGGGATGGCTGGACGCCAGGGGCGCAGGCCAAGAGACTGGATCGGATCAGGCTCGTCGACACCCTTGAGCCAGTGATCGAGATTGACTTCATGCTGACGCTCGAGGGTTGCGCCCTCATCGCGCACACCGACCCGCAAGGTGCCGCTCTCGCCAAGGCGGCGCACCAGTTGCAGATTGACGGCGGACCAGCCGTTGGTCGGTTTGCCGTCGATCGAGACCACTTCCTGGCCCGCGATCAGCCCGGCGGAAGCCGCCAGGCTGCCCGACTCCACCGAACCGATGACCGGGCGAACCTGCTGGGTTCCGAGCAGGGCCACGACCCAGAAGAACAGAATCGCCAGGAGGAAGTTGGCAATGGGGCCCGCCGCGACGATAGCGATGCGCTGGCCAACCGGCTTGCGGTTGAAGGATTGACCGAGCAGCGCAGGGGGCACTTCGCCCTCACGCTCGTCGAGCATCTTGACGTAACCACCCAGGGGAATTGCCGCCACCACGAATTCGGTACCATGGCGGTCGTGCCAGCGCACCAGCGGCGTACCGAAGCCTACGGAGAACCGCAGCACCTTGACGCCGCAGCGCCGGGCAACCCAGAAATGGCCGAACTCATGGAACGTGACCAATACACCCAGGGCGACCAGGGTGCCGATTATCATGTAGAGCGCTGTCATAACCATCTCCGAATGACGTTCAGCCCATCCCTGGAACTCGCGGCCTGCAAGACTTGAGCATGCAGGCCACCAGCATCAGTAACCGCGACGCCTCAACCACTCCCGGGAAAGCTCCCGGGCCCGCTGGTCGGCGGCAAACACCGCATCCAGCGTCGGCAGCGCCACCACCGGTTCCTGGTCAAGCACCTGTTCGATCATACCCGCGATCTCGGGGAAGCGGATACGCCGCTGGAGAAATGCCTCCACAGCCACTTCATTGGCGGCATTGAGCACGGCAGGCGCACTGTTGCCAGCCTCGGCAGCCTGACGTGCCAGGCGCAGGCAGGGGAAGCGTTGTTCGTCAGGGGCCTGGAAATCCAGACGGGCGATCGAGAACAGATCCAGCGGCGCGACACCGGAATCGATACGCTCAGGCCAAGCCAGGGCATTGGCGATCGGCGTACGCATGTCCGGATTGCCCAACTGGGCAAGCACCGAGCCGTCGACGTAATCCACCAAGGAGTGGATGACGCTTTGTGGATGCACCACTACTTCCACTTTGGCCGGCGCCGCATCGAACAACCAGCAGGCCTCGATGAGTTCCAGCCCTTTGTTCATCATGCTCGCCGAGTCGACCGAAATCTTGCGCCCCATGGACCAGTTGGGATGGGCGCAAGCCTGCTCGGGGGTGACATCCTCCAGCGCGGCGACGGGCGTCTCGCGGAACGGCCCACCCGAGGCGGTCAGTAGGATACGACGCACGCCCACCTGGGCCAGGCCCCGGGCATGGTCGGTCGGCAGGCACTGAAAGATCGCATTGTGCTCGCTGTCGATTGGCAACAGCACGGCGCCGCTGCGCCGCACCGCATCCATGAACAGCGCACCGGACATCACCAGCGCTTCCTTGTTGGCCAGCAACACCTTCTTGCCCGCCTCGACGGCAGCCAGGGTGGGGCGCAGGCCCGCAGCACCGACGATGGCCGCCATCACGGCATCCACTTCGGATGCACAGGCGACCTGGCAAAGACCCGCCTCCCCTTCCAACACCTCGGTGGGACAACCAGCAGCCGTCAGGCCTTCACGCAGACGCGCAGCGGCATCGGCGCTCGGCACCACTGCATAGGCCGAGCGATGCCGCACACACAGGGCAAGCAACTCATCGAGACGGGAGTACCCGCTCAGGGCGAATACCTCGTAGCGCTGCGGATGGCGCGCGATGACGTCCAGAGTGCTGAGACCGATGGATCCGGTGGCTCCCAGCACAGTGATACGTTGCGGACGGCTCACATGACACCCCATTCGGCCGCCCACAGCAGCACGGCGAACATGGGGATCGCCGCGGTCAGGCTATCGATGCGATCAAGCACGCCCCCATGCCCCGGCAGCAGGTTGCTGCTGTCCTTGATGCCTTCGCGGCGCTTGAACATGCTCTCGGTCAAGTCACCGATCACCGAAGACATCACCACGACCACAGCACCCAGCAGACCCAGCAGCACCTGCCCGAAGCTCCAGTCACGGGCCAGGCCCACGCCGAGAGCGATCAGCAGGCTGACGGCCATGCCGCCATAGACACCTTCCCAGCTCTTGCCCGGACTGACCTGCGGCGCCAGCTTACGCTTGCCGAAGGCACGCCCGGCGAAATAGGCACCGATATCGGCCGCCCAGACCAGAACCATCACTGCCAGGATCAGCCAGTTGCCCAGCTGCCAGTGCTTGAGCAGCACCAACCCCTGCCAGGCTGGCAGTAACACAAGCAGCCCGATCAGCAGGCGGCAGGCGGCACTGGCCCACAGGTCGCTGGTACGCGGATAAGTAAGGACCAACCAGGTGGCCAGCGCCCACCAGATCACCGACGCACCCAAGACCCAGGGTGCGAGATCCGGCATCAGATAGAGCAGCATCAACGCCCCAGCCACCACAGCGGCATAAGCCAGGCGCAGCGGTTGGGCCACCAGCCCTGCCAGCCGCGCCCACTCCCAGGCACCAATGGTCACCACCAGGCCGATGAACAAGGCGAACTCCCCACCGTTGAGCAGGAAGAAACCACCCAGCGCGATCGGCAACAGGATCAGCGCGGTAATGATGCGTTGTTTAAGCATTAAGCACGAGCTCCAGCCTCGACCTGCTCGCTGGTCTTACCGAAGCGGCGCTGGCGCGAAGCGAAATCGGCCAGGGCGTTGCGCATGGCCTCGTGTTTGAAGTCCGGCCAGTACAGGTCGGAGAAGTACAGCTCGGCATAAGCCAGCTGCCACAGCAGGAAGTTGCTGATGCGATGCTCGCCCCCGGTGCGGATGCACAGGTCGGGTAGCGGCAGGTCACCGGTGGCCAGGCACGTCTGCAGCAGATCGGGCGTGATGTCCTCGGGGCGCAGGTGGCCTGCCTGGACTTCACGCGCCAGGCGCTGTGCAGCCTGGGCGATATCCCACTGCCCGCCGTAGTTGGCGGCAACCTGCAGGATGAAGCGGTCATTGCCGGCGGTCAGGGCCTCGGCTTCGCGCATCGCAGCCTGCAACTCAGGATGGAAGCGCGAACGATCGCCAATGATCCGCAAACTGATCTTGTTCTCGTTAAGGCGCTTGGCTTCACGGCGCAGCGCCGTGAAGAACAGCTCCATCAGCGCACCGACTTCATCGGCCGGACGCTGCCAGTTCTCACTGGAGAAAGCGAACAAGGTCAGCACCTCGACCCCGGCCTCAGCACAGACTTCGATCACCGCACGCACGGCATCCACGCCAGCCTTGTGCCCGGCGACGCCGGGCAGCAGGCGTCGCTTCGCCCAGCGATTGTTGCCATCCATGATGATCGCGACGTGACGCGGCACCGAAGGCGATGCCGCTGACTTGGTCTTTTCCATGAGAGAAACCCCTGGCCTCAAACGGCCATCAGGTCCTTCTCCTTGATCTCCAGAGCCTTGTCGACTTCAGCGATGAACTTGTCGGTCAGCTTCTGCAGCTCGTCGGCGGCGCGACGCTCTTCGTCTTCGCTGATTTCCTTGTCCTTGGCCAGCTTCTTGAGGTCGGCCAGGGCATCGCGACGCACGTTGCGCACCGAAACCTTGGCATCTTCGGCAACGCCACGGGCCTGTTTGGTGTAACCCTTACGGGTTTCCTCGGTCAGGGCTGGCATCGGCACACGAATGGTGGTGCCGGCGCTCGACGGGTTCAGGCCCAGGTCGGAGGTCAGGATGGCCTTCTCGATGGCGGCGCTGAGGTTCTTGTCGTGGGCCACGATCTTCAGGGTACGGGCGTCCTCGACGGTGATAGCAGCTACCTGGTTCAGCGGCATCTCGCTACCCCAGGCCGGCACCTTGACGCTGTCCAGGATGCTCGGGTGGGCGCGACCGGTGCGGATCGCCGCCAGGTTGCGGCCCAGGGCCTCGATGGACTTGCCCATGCGCTCCTGAGCGTCTTTCTTGATGTCGTTGATCATGCTTCGCCTTCCTCGATCAGAGTACCTTCAGCGCCACCCACCACGATGTTCAGCAGGGCGCCAGGCTTGTTCATGTTGAATACCCGCAATGGCATCTTGTGGTCGCGGCACAGGCAGATTGCGGTCAGATCCATGACACCGAGCTTGCGATCCAGGACCTCATCGTAGGTCAGGTGATCGAACTTCTCGGCGTGCGGGTCCTTGAATGGATCGGCAGTGTAGACACCGTCGACCTTGGTCGCCTTCAGCACCACGTCAGCATCGATTTCGATGGCGCGCAGGCAGGCTGCGGAGTCGGTGGTGAAGAACGGGTTGCCGGTACCGGCGGAGAAAATTACCACATCCCCGGAGTTGAGGTGACGAATAGCTTTGCGACGGTCGTAATGATCGGTGACGCCAACCATGGAAATGGCGGACATGACCAAGGCCGGGATGTTCGAGCGCTCCAGCGCGTCGCGCATGGCCAGGGCGTTCATCACGGTCGCCAGCATCCCCATGTGGTCGCCGGTGACGCGGTCCATGCCGGCTGCGCTGAGCGCTGCGCCGCGGAACAGGTTGCCCCCACCGATCACCAGACCGACCTGGACACCGATGCCGACCAGCTGACCGACTTCCAAGGCCATGCGATCAAGTACTTTCGGGTCGATCCCGAACTCTTCCGAGCCCATCAGGGCCTCGCCGCTAAGTTTGAGCAAAATGCGTTTATAGCGAGGTTGGCGACCACTCACCTGCTGGGCCATTGCGAGTCTCTCCTGCGGCGTCTTAAGTAAATTCTGCGCGGGCTGGGTAACAGCCTGCTAACTGTAGCGTGGCACTGCTTCAGCGCCAGCGGAGCCTGGCCGGATAAACCCGGCTCCGGTTTGACAAAGAGGCTGCGCGCGTGAGCGGGCAGCCTCTTTGGGGCGACAGACGAGTCCGTCTTACTGCTTGGCGGCAGCTACCTGGGCGGCAACTTCTTCAGCGAAGTTGTCGACAGGCTTCTCGATGCCTTCGCCGACCTTGAAGTAGGTGAAGGAAACGATTTCAGCACCGGCTTTCTTGGCCAGGTCACCGACTTTGACTTCCGGGTTCATGACGAACGCCTGCTCGACCAGGGAGGCTTCGGCCAGGAACTTCGAGATACGACCTTTGATCATGTTCTCGACGATGTTTTCTGGCTTGCCAGCAATCTTGTCAGCGTTCAGCTGCAGGAAGACGCCCTTCTCGCGCTCGATGGCTTCGGCCGAGACTTCCGACGGCAGCAGGAACTCTGGGTTCGAAGCTGCAACGTGCATGGCGATGTTCTTGGCCAGCTCAACGTCGCCGCCTTTCAGGACGACAGCGGCACCGATCTTGTTGCCGTGCAGGTAGGCACCGACAACGTCACCTTCAACGCGCGCCAGGCGACGGATGTTGACGTTCTCGCCGCACTTGGCGACCAGGGCTTCACGAGCGGCTTCGCGCGAGGCGATCAGCGGAGCGGCGTCGGTCAGTTTCTGGGCGAAGGCTTCTTCGATGCTTTCGGCAACGAAGGCCTTGAAGTCGTCTTGCAGGGCCAGGAAGTCGGTCTGCGAGTTCACTTCCAGCAGGACGGCGGATTTACCGTCGGTCTTGACGGCGATAGCGCCTTCAGCGGCAACGTTACCAGCCTTCTTGGCAGCCTTGATGGCGCCCGATGCGCGCATGTCATCAATGGCTTTCTCGATGTCGCCGCCAGCCTTTTCCAGGGCCTTCTTGCAATCCATCATGCCTTCGCCAGTACGCTCACGCAGTTCTTTTACCAGCGCTGCAGTAATTGCTGCCATTTCAAAATCCTCTTGGAAAGTTTTTCAACCATTCCACCCGCTCATCACGGGCGTTCAATTCTGGAAATCCACTGTCTTGATGTCAGCGCACTACAGGATGCGACGTGATGCTGACAGGAGGATTTCAGGTGGCAAAAAGGGGGCCAAGCCCCCTTTTTGCGTGCCAAGTAGACGCAGGCGTCAATTACTCGGCAGCTGGTGCCGCCGCTTCTTCAGCGTAGACTTCGGTGCCGCCAGCAACGTTGTTGCGGCCGCGGATGACGGCGTCAGCCATCGAAGTCATGTACAGCTCGATGGCGCGGATGGCGTCATCGTTACCTGGGATGATGTAATCAACACCTTCAGGGCTGCTGTTGGTATCGACAACGCCGATAACCGGGATGCCCAGCTTGTTGGCTTCGGTGATCGCGATGCGCTCGTGATCAACGTCGATGACGAACAGTGCGTCAGGCAGACCGCCCATGTCCTTGATGCCGCCCAGGCTGCGATCCAGTTTTTCCAGGTCGCGGGAGCGCATCAGGGCTTCTTTCTTGGTCAGCTTGGCGAAAGTGCCATCTTCGGCCTGGGTTTCCAGGTCGCGCAGACGCTTGATCGAAGCACGGATGGTCTTGTAGTTGGTCAGCATGCCGCCCAACCAGCGGTGGTCAACGTATGGCGAACCGCAACGAGCAGCTTGCTCGGCGACGATCTTGCCAGCGGAACGCTTGGTACCGACGAACAGGATCTTGTTCTTGCCCTGGGCCAGGCGCTCTACGAACGACAGAGCGTCGTTGAACATCGGCAGGGTTTTTTCCAGGTTGATGATGTGGATCTTGTTACGCGCGCCGAAAATGAACTTGCCCATTTTCGGGTTCCAGTAACGGGTCTGGTGGCCGAAGTGCACACCGGCCTTCAGCATATCGCGCATGTTGACTTGGGACATGATAGTTCCTTGATAAGTCGGGTTGGGCCTCCACGTATCCCAATGACCAACCCACGAGCCCATCGGACTCGGAGCACCCAGGTCATCGTGTCGACACGTGTGTGGGTTTGAGCTTCCGGAGGACCTCCCCCGAAAGCGGCGCATTTTATACCACAGACCGCGAGCGAACGGAACCCAGTCAGAACAGTTCGAAGCGACAAGCTGCAAGCAAAAGCGGATCGCCTGCAGACTGCTTGCCGCTCAATGCTGGGTTTGAAGCCACCCTCTGATAGAATATGGCCTTTCCCGTTTGTTCGCGCCCTCGTGGCGCCGTAGAGAGCCTGTAATGACCGTCACCATCAAGACCGCAGAAGACATCGAGAAGATGCGCATCGCCGGCCGCCTGGCCGCCGAAGTCCTCGAGATGATCGAGGAACACGTCAAGCCCGGTGTCACCACCGAAGAATTGGACCGCATCTGCCACGACTACATCGTCAACGTCCAGCAGGCCATTCCGGCGCCGCTCAACTACAAAGGCTTCCCCAAGTCGATCTGCACCTCGATCAACCATGTGGTTTGCCACGGCATCCCTAACGAGAAGCCGCTCAAGGAAGGTGACACCATCAACATCGACATCACCGTGATCAAGGATGGCTACCACGGCGATACCAGCCGCATGTTCCATGTCGGCACCGTCGCCCCGTGGGCCGAGCGCCTGTCCAAGGTGACCCAGGAGTGCATGTACAAGGCCATCGAACTGGTCAAGCCGGGTTGCCGCCTGGGCGATATCGGCGAGGTCATCCAGAAACACGCCGAGAAGAATGGCTTTTCCGTGGTCCGCGAGTTCTGCGGTCATGGCATCGGCAAGGTGTTCCATGAAGAGCCGCAGGTGCTGCACTACGGCCGCGCTGGCACCGGCATGGAACTCAAGGAAGGCATGACCTTCACCATCGAGCCGATGATCAACCAGGGCAAGGCCGACACCAAGGTGCTGGGCGACGGCTGGACCGCCATCACCAAGGACCGCAAGCTTTCGGCACAGTGGGAACACACCATCCTGGTGACCGCTACCGGCTACGAAATCTTCACCCTGCGCAAGGACGATACCCTCCCGCGCACCTCGGCCTGACCCGGGGCCAATCACACAGGAACGCGACTCGATGCCCCAGCTGGATCCCGAGCTGTTCGACCGCGGCCAGTTCCAGGCGGAACTGGCCCTCAAGGCTAGCCCCATCGCTGCCTTCAAGAAGGCCATCCGACAGGCGAGCACGGTGCTCGACCGGCGCTTTCGGGAAGGCTGCGAGATCCGCCCTCTCATCGAGGCACGCGCCTGGTTCGTCGACAACATCCTGCAACAGGCCTGGAACCAGTTCGACTGGCGCGACCAGGCAGGCATCGCCCTGGTGGCCGTCGGCGGCTACGGCCGTGGCGAGCTGCACCCCTGGTCGGACATCGACCTGCTGATCCTGCTCGACAGCGCCGAGCATGAGCAGTACCGCGACGCCATCGAGCGCTTCCTGACACTGCTCTGGGACATCGGCCTGGAAGTCGGCCAGAGCGTGCGCACGGTCGATGAATGCGCCGAACAGGCCCGCGCCGACCTGACGGTCATCACCAACCTGATGGAAAGCCGCACCATCGCCGGCCCCGAAGCCCTGCGCCAGCGCATGCTGGATGTGACCAGCACCGAGCACATGTGGCCGAGCAAGGAGTTCTTCCTGGCCAAGCGCGCCGAACTCAAGGCCCGCCACCACAAGTACAACGACACTGAATACAACCTCGAGCCCAACGTCAAAGGCTCTCCGGGCGGCCTGCGCGACATCCAGACCGTCCTCTGGGTGGCCCGCCGCCAGTACGGCACCCTGAACCTCCATGCCCTGGCCGGCGAAGACTTCCTGCTGGAAAGCGAGAACGAACTGCTGGCGTCTTCCCAGGCGTTCCTGTGGCGCGTGCGCTATGCCCTGCACATGCTTGCAGGGCGTGCC
This sequence comes from Pseudomonas sp. PKS, assembly GCF_051913525.1. NCBI lineage: Bacteria > Pseudomonadati > Pseudomonadota > Gammaproteobacteria > Pseudomonadales > Pseudomonadaceae > Pseudomonas > Pseudomonas sp. PKS. The sequence goes on from NZ_JBEGDO010000014.1 coordinate 112,126, forward strand.
GAGGACCGCCTGCTGTTCGACCATCAGCGCAGCATCGCCGCACTGCTCGGTTACAGCGACGAGAACCCCAAGCGGGCCATCGAGCAGTTCATGCAGCAGTATTACCGGGTGGTGATGAGCATCAGCCAGCTGTGCGACCTCATCATCCAGCACTTCGAGGAAGTCATCCTCGCTGACGAGGACAGCGGCACCACCCAGCCGCTCAATGCACGCTTCCGCCTGCACGATGGCTACATCGAAGCGGTCAACCCGAACGTGTTCAAACGCACGCCGTTCGCCATGCTGGAGATCTTCGTGCTGATGGCCCAGCACCCGGAGATCAAGGGCGTGCGCGCCGACACCGTGCGCCAGTTGCGCGAACACCGTCACCTGATCAATGACAAGTTCCGCAACGATATCCGCAACACCAGCCTGTTCATCGAGCTGTTCAAGTGCGAAATCGGCATCCATCGCAACCTGCGCCGCATGAACCGCTACGGCATTCTTGGCCGCTACCTGCCGGAGTTCGGCCTGATCGTCGGGCAGATGCAGCACGACCTGTTCCACATCTATACGGTCGATGCCCATACCCTCAACTTGATCAAGCACCTGCGCAAACTCCAGTACACCCCGGTGTCGGAGAAATTCCCACTGGCCAGCAAACTCATGGGCCGCCTGCCCAAACCTGAGCTGATCTACCTCGCTGGCCTGTATCACGACATCGGCAAGGGACGCCAGGGCGACCATTCAGAGCTGGGCGCGGTGGATGCCCAGGCGTTCTGCAAGCGCCACCAGTTGCCGGCGTGGGACAGCAAACTGATCGTCTGGCTGGTACAGCAGCACCTGGTGATGTCCACCACCGCCCAGCGCAAGGACCTCTCGGACCCGCAGGTGATCAACGACTTCGCCCTGCTGGTGGGTGACGAGACGCGCCTGGACTACCTCTATGTGCTGACCGTGGCCGATATCAACGCCACCAACCCCAGCCTGTGGAACTCCTGGCGCGCCAGCCTGCTGCGCCAGCTCTACACTGAGACCAAACGCGCCCTGCGCCGGGGCCTGGAAAACCCGTTGGACCGCGAGGAGCAGATCCGCCAGACGCAGACCGCGGCGCTGGACATCCTGGTCCGCGAAGGCACCGACCCGGACGACGTGGAGCAGCTCTGGGCCCAGCTGGGCGATGACTACTTCCTGCGCCACACCGCCGCCGACGTCGCCTGGCACAGCGACGCGATTCTCCAGCAGCCGTCCGATGGTGGCCCACTGGTGCTGATCAAGGAAACCACCCAGCGCGAGTTCGAGGGCGGCACGCAGATCTTCATCTATGCGCCGGACCAGCACGACTTCTTCGCCGTGACCGTGGCCGCGATGTCCCAGCTCAACCTGAACATCCACGATGCGCGGATCATCACCTCCAGCAGCCAGTTCACCCTCGATACCTATATCGTCCTGGACAACGACGGCGGCTCGATCGGCGACAACCCGCAGCGGGTCAAGCAGATCCGCGATGGCCTGACCGAAGCCCTGCGCAATCCCGAGGACTACCCGACCATCATCCAGCGTCGGGTGCCGCGCCAGCTCAAGCACTTCACCTTCGCCCCCCAGGTGACCATCCACAACGACGCCCAGCGGCCGGTGACCATCCTAGAGATCACCGCGCCCGATCGCCCTGGCCTGCTGGCCAGGGTCGGCAGGATCTTCCTGGAGTTCGACCTGTCGCTGCAGAACGCCAAGATCGCCACACTGGGCGAGCGCGTGGAAGACGTGTTTTTCATCACCGATGCCGACAACCAGCCGCTGTCCGACCCGCAACTGTGCCTTCGTTTGCAGGAGGCCATCATCAAGCAGTTACAGGCCGGCCAAGCCAGCGACGCCAGCCCGACCCGCGTGACCTTTTAACGATTAGATTGACGAGACCTTGCGCCGATGAACCATGCCCTGACCCAGCTTCAGCCCTACCCGTTCGAGAAACTCCGCGCCCTGCTGGGCAGCGTGAAGCCTGCGGCGGACAAGCGCGCCATCGCCCTGTCGATCGGCGAGCCGAAGCACGAATCGCCGGCGTTCGTCGCCCAGGCCATGGCCGACAACCTCGACAAGCTGGCGGTGTACCCGAGCACGATCGGCCTGCCAGCCCTGCGCCAGGCCATCGGCCAGTGGTGTGAGCGACGCTTCGGTGTACCGACCGGCTGGCTCGATGCCGACCATCATATCCTGCCGGTCAATGGCACCCGCGAGGCGTTGTTCGCCTTCACCCAAGCCGTGGTCAACCGAGCCGATGACGGCCTGGTGGTCAGCCCCAACCCGTTCTACCAGATCTACGAAGGCGCGGCCCTGCTGGCTGGCGCTACGCCGCATTACCTGCCATGCCTGGAAAGCAACGGCTTCAACCCTGACTTCGACGCCGTGCCGGTCGAAATCTGGAAGCGTTGCCAGATCCTCTTCCTGTGCTCGCCCGGCAACCCCACCGGCGCCCTGGTGCCGATGGACACCCTGAAAAAGCTGATCGCCTTGGCCGACGAGCATGATTTCGTGATTGCCGCGGACGAATGCTACAGCGAGCTGTACTTCGACGAAGAGGCGCCGCCACCCGGCCTGCTCAGCGCCTGTGCCGAGCTGGGCCGCAGCGACTTCGCCCGCTGCGTGGTGTTCCACAGCCTGTCCAAACGCTCCAACCTGCCGGGCCTGCGCTCCGGTTTCGTGGCTGGCGATGCCAAGATCATCAAGCCATTCCTGCTCTATCGTACCTATCACGGCTGTGCCATGCCGGTGCAGACCCAACTGGCGAGCGTGGCGGCCTGGCAGGACGAAGCCCACGTGCGCGAGAACCGCGACCAGTACCGGGCCAAGTACGACGCGGTGCTGGACATTCTCCAGCCGGTGATGGACGTGCAGCGTCCCGACGGCAGCTTCTACCTGTGGGCCAAGGTGCCCGGCAGCGATGCCGACTTCACCCGCGACCTGTTCGAAGCCGAACATGTGACGGTGGTGCCTGGCTCTTACCTGTCTCGTGAAGTGGACGGGGTCAACCCCGGCGCTGGCCGCGTGCGCATGGCGCTGGTCGCACCGTTGGCCGAGTGCATCGAGGCGGCAGAACGGATTCGCGCCTTCCTGACTCGCTGAGATGCGACGCGCCAGGCAGCGAACCTGCGCGCGAGCAATATGTACCGCACATAGCCACCGGCAACAGGAAAAGCTCCGCATCTTTCACATAGCGGAGCTTTTCCCTTGACCTCACTGATCTTTCCTCGTCGGCGCGCACCTCTGGACATGCGCCAAGCACACGCCCTGGCGATCGCCGAAAACCCTCGCAACGCTGGCAACGCACCGTTGGCCAACCGCCGAAAACGCGCCCTTGGCGTGCATGGCAAGCTCTGGCGTACGGGCCGTACCCTTTGGGTCTCGTTCCTGGGCTCGACCGACCGGCGCCTGAAAAACGATATCTTCGACCTGGCCAGCCATTGGCTGGACAAATCCGACGCCAACCTCTCGCTCGACCTTGCGCTGGATGACGACCCACGTGCACAGATCCGGGTACGTGCCCACCCATCGCTGATACACAACGAATCGCTCGTGGGCACCGACGCGCTGACGACCAGGGGCGAAACCATGAACCTGAACGTTGTACCGGCGCAGGCGAGTTTCGAACACGTCGTGCTGCATGAATTCGGCCACGCCCTGGGCGCGGAGCACGAACATCAGCACCCTGGCGCAAACATTCCCTGGAACCTGCCCGAGGTGCTGAAAAGCGTCACCGCGATGCCCGGCTGGACGCACCAGCACGTCATGGAGGAAATGATCGGCACACGTGACGACGTCGGCCTGGTCAAGACCGACTACGACCCCGGCTCAGTCATGCACTATCCTGTCCCCCAGGCCTACACCTTGGGCGACTGGGAAGTTGGGCTGAACAGTCAGCTGAGCGACAAAGACCTGGCGTTCATGCGCCTGGCCTATCCCCATGACTGATGTCCTCAGCGCACTTGGCCGAGGTTCGCCTCGCTGAGGTCTAGCTCGCCCAACACCTGGCGCACCACTTCATCGCCGACCAAGTGCTGGCGATGCAGGTTGTACAGTTCAAGCCGCTGGGCGCGCAGCGCACGTAGACGCAGGCGACGTTCCAGCAGGTCCATTTGCTCGGCCAGGGCCCGGGCCTCTGCCGAGTCGTTGTAGCTGTCCAGCTCATCACGGTATTCGGCCATCAGACGCGCCTTCAACTCGGTGGCCATGGTGGCTTGGGTTGCATCCTGAGCGGCGTTGGCATCGATCACTTCTTCCGCCTCCAGCGCGTGGATCGCCGCTTCTGCCGTGCGTCGCCAAGCTTCCTGGACCTCCTGGCGCAAGCGATCATCCGGGCTGCGGGTAACGCCGCGCAGCAGGATCGGTAAGGTGATCACCGCGCAGATCAGTGACAGCAGGATCACCCCAGCGGCAATGAAGATGAGCAGGTCGCGCTCGGGGAAGGCCTTGCCGGCCCCCATCAGCAAAGGTATCGACATCACACCGGCCAGGGTCACGGCGCCGCGCACCCCGCCCAAGGTCAGTAACCAGCAGGAGCGCGCCGTCGGCAGTAACACCAGTTCCGGCTTGCCACGCCAGCGCCGCACGACCCCGATCGCGCGCCAGATGCTCTGCACCCAGACAAAACGCAACAGGATCAGCGCCGCGAAGATGGCAAGCACGTCCAGGCAGCGCCAGGCCAGGGTCGGCCACACCGTGGCCTCATCAGAGACCACGGCCTTGACGATGTCCGGCAACTGCAACCCGAGCAACAGGAAGATCAGGCCATTGAAGGCAAACTCCAGCAAGGACCAGACACTGCGGTTGAGCAAGCGTGTACTGGTCTGGCGCGGCAACAGGTCGAGCCAGCTCTGCATCATGCCCGCCGCCACCGCAGACAGGATGCCCGACACCCCCAGGCGCTCGGCCAGCACATAAGCGGCGAACGGCAGCAGCAGCATGAACACCACATGGGTCGCCGGGTCATCCCAGCCCCGGGCGATCATCCACATGCGCAGGCGCCCGACCAGCCAGCTCAAGACCACCCCCACGCCCAAGCCACCCAGAGCGACCAGCACGAAGGTGAGGCTGGCGTCGGCCAACGAAAACACGCCAGTGATCGCCGCGGCCAGGGCGAACTTGAAGGTCACCAGGCCCGAGGCGTCGTTCATCAGCGCCTCCCCCTGGAGCATGTGCATCAACGGCGTGGGCAGGCGATCCTGGGTGATGGCCGACACCGCCACTGCATCGGTAGGCGACAGCACTGCCGCCAAGGCGAACGCCACCGGCAGGGGAATGCTGGGCAGCAGCCAGTGGATGAAGTAACCCGCACCGACCACGGTGAACAGCACCAGGCCCACTGCCAGCGCCACCACCGGACCACGTATGCGCCAAAGCTCACGCTTGGGCATGCGCCAGCCATCGGCGAACAGCAAGGGCGGCAAGAACAGGAACAGGAACAACTCCGGATCCAACGCAACGTGCAACCCGAGGGTAGGCCAGGCCAGCAAAGCGCCGGCGCCGATCTGCACCAGCGGCAGCGGCAGCGGAATCACCCGCCCCACCAGCTTCGACAAGCTCACCAGCATCAGCAGGATTAGGACGGTATAGGCTGACTGCATCGGCAAAGCTTCCTCTTTGAACGGACAAACGACAGCGCAGGCGAGACATAGACTTTGAAACAATATGTTAGCGGTGCTCCGCTACCTTGAGCCGCTGCACGATAGTCGCAGCTGCCCGGCAAATATGTAACACAATGCTACTCCTCTCGATGCGACAAACCTGCGCGACCACAGCCGTGGCGCTCAATGGAACGATGCCGCATAATCCGGCGACTGACTTTCGGGAGAACATGGGGAGGATTGGGGAAGCCAATGATCCCCGATGAATTCAATGGCTTACACTCTCTACGGCATCAAAGCCTGCGACACCATGAAGAAGGCCCGTACCTGGCTTGACGAAAACGCAGTCGGCTACGCCTTCCACGACTACAAGACCCAGGGCATCGACCGCGACAGCCTGAACCGCTGGTGCGACGAGCACGGCTGGGAAGTGATCCTAAACCGCGCCGGTACCACCTTCCGCAAGCTGGACGACGCCAGCAAGGCCGATCTCGACCAGGCCAAGGCCGTCGAACTGATGCTGGCCCAGCCTTCGATGATCAAGCGCCCGGTGCTCGATCTCGGTGACCGCACGCTGGTGGGCTTCAAGCCCGACCTGTACACCGCGGCACTGGCCTGAAACGCCTTCGCTTCAACCCCTTATTCGCATGAGGTAATTGCATGTCCACTACCCTGTTCAGCCTGGCCTTCGGTGTCGGCACCCAGAACCGCCAGGGCACCTGGCTGGAAGTCTTCTACGCTCAGCCTGTCCTCGCCCCGAGCGCCGAGCTGGTCGCAGCCATCGCGCCGATCCTCGGCTACGAAGGCGGCAACCAGGCCATCGCCTTCAGCAACGCCCAGGCCGCCCAGCTGGCTGAAGCCGTCAAGGGCGTGGACGCCGCCCAGGCCGCACTGCTGACCCGCCTGGCCGAAAGCCACAAGCCGCTGGTCGCCACCGTGCTGGCCGAAGACGGCGCGCTGACCTCCACTCCGGAGGCGTACCTGAAGCTGCATCTGCTCTCGCACCGCCTGGTCAAGCCGCACGGCGTGAGCCTGGCCGGCATCTTCCCGCTGCTGCCGAACGTCGCCTGGACCAACCAAGGCGCGGTCGACCTGAGCGAGCTGGCCGAACTGCAACTGGAAGCGCGCCTGAAGGGCGAGCTGCTGGAAGTGTTCTCGGTGGACAAGTTCCCGAAGATGACCGACTACGTGGTTCCGGCTGGCGTGCGTATCGCCGACACCGCCCGTGTACGCCTGGGCGCCTACATCGGCGAAGGCACCACCATCATGCACGAAGGCTTCGTCAACTTTAACGCCGGCACCGAAGGCCCAGGCATGATCGAAGGCCGCGTCTCCGCGGGCGTGTTCGTCGGCAAGGGCTCGGACCTGGGCGGCGGCTGCTCGACCATGGGTACCCTGTCCGGCGGCGGCAACATCGTCATCAAGGTCGGAGAAGGCTGCCTGATCGGCGCCAACGCCGGTATCGGTATCCCGCTGGGCGACCGCAACACCGTGGAAGCAGGCCTGTACATCACCGCCGGTACCAAAGTGAATCTGCTGGACGAAAACAACCAGCTGGTCAAGGTAGTCAAGGCGCGCGACCTGGCCGGCCAAACCGACCTGCTGTTCCGTCGTAACTCGCTCAATGGCGCAGTGGAGTGCAAGACCCACAAGTCGGCCATCGAGCTGAACGAGGCGCTGCACGCCCACAACTGAGAACCTGCCCGGGTTTGAAGTGATAAGATCGGGGCTGACGTCGTGTCAGTCCCGATTTTTCATTCCAGGCCCCGCGATCATGTTCCAGCCCTCCCCCTGGCGTGCCGACTTCCCCGCCATCGCCGCCCTGCAACGCCAGCACCAGACCTACCTGGACAGCGCCGCCACCACGCAGAAACCTCAAGTTTTGCTCGATGCCCTGAGCCATTACTACGGCCATGGCGCAGCCAATGTGCATCGTGCCCAGCACCTGCCTGGCGCGTTGGCGACCCAGGCCTTCGAGGCCAGCCGCGACAAGGTAGCCGCTTGGCTCAACGCCGCAGATTCCCGGCAGATCGTGTTCACCCATGGCGCCACCTCGGCGCTCAACCTGCTGGCTTATGGCCTGGAATACCGCTTCGAAGCGGGCGATGAAATTGCAATCAGTGCCCTGGAACACCACGCCAACCTGTTGCCCTGGCAGCAACTGGCGCGACGCCGGAATTTGCGCCTGGTGGTGCTGCCACTGGACGAACACGGCCGCATCGACCTGGACCAGGCCCTGCAACTGATCGGCCCGCGTACCCGGTTGCTGGCGGTCAGCCAGCTGTCCAACGTGCTTGGCACCTGGCAGCCACTGCCGGCCCTGCTCGCCCATGCTCGCGCCCAAGGCACGCTGACGGTGGTCGATGGTGCCCAAGGCGTGGTGCATGGCCGCCATGACGTGCAACAACTGGGCTGCGACTTCTACGTATTTTCCAGCCACAAGCTCTATGGTCCCGAAGGCGTCGGTGTGCTCTACGGCCGCCCACAGGCGCTGGAGCAACTGCGTCACTGGCAATTTGGCGGTGAGATGGTGCAACTGGCCGACTACCCTAGCGCCAGTTTCCGTCCGGCACCGCTGGGTTTCGAGGCCGGCACGCCGCCGATCGCGGGCGTCATTGGCCTTGGGGCGACCCTCGATTACCTGGCCAGCCTCGACGCCACGGCCGTGACCGACCATGAAACCAGCCTCCATCACTACCTGCTGCGGGGCCTGGGCGATCGCGAAGGCGTTCGCATCCTGGGCACGCCACAAGCGGCCTTGGTGAGCTTTGTGGTAGAGGGTGTGCACAATGCCGATATCGCCCATCTACTCACAGAGCAAGGCATCGCCGTACGCGCCGGCCATCACTGCGCCATGCCACTGCTCAAAGGGTTGGGCCTGGACGGGGCGATTCGTGTGTCCCTGGCCTTGTACAACGACAGCGACGACCTGCAACGGTTCTTCGATGCCCTGGATCAAGGCCTGGAGCTGCTGCGATGAACCTGCCTGCCGCCGCCAGCCAGGCGCTGGAGCACTTCGAACAGGCCCGGGGCTGGGAGCAACGGGCGCGACTGCTGATGCAATGGGGCGATCGCCTGGAGCCGCTGACAGAAACACAGAAGACCGAAGAGCATCGTGTACACGGCTGCGAAAGCCTCGTGTGGCTGGTGGCCGAGCACGACAACGGCCAGTGGCACTTCAAGGCCACCAGCGACGCACGTCTGCTGCGCGGCCTGTTGGCGCTGTTGCTGGTGCGGGTGCAGGGCTTGCCCAGCGCGGAGCTGGCGCAGGTCGATCTGCGCGGCTGGTTTACCCAGTTGGGGCTGGAACGTCAGCTTTCGCCGTCACGCTCCAATGGCCTTCATGCGGTGTTGCAGCGAATGGCTGAATTGGCGGGCCGTCAATGACTGGGGGGCTCTTCGCGGGTAAACCCGCGAAAGGGCTCCTGAGGCAACTATCATCCATGGCCCTTCGTGCCCAAGAAGCAGGCGGCGAGCAATCACCGGCTCACTCGGCCTTGACCCGCTCCGAAGGCCGTCGGGCACCGCCCACCAGTTTTTCCACCGCCTTGCTCGCCGCGACCATGCCGAAGGTTGCGGTGACCATCATCACTGCCCCGAACCCGCCCGAGCAGTCCAGGCGCACGCCCTCCCCCACGAAACTCTTCTGCAGGCACACGCTGCCATCCCCCTTGGGGTAGCGCAGCTGCTCGCTGGAGAACACACAGGGCACGCCGTAGTTGCGTGACACATTGCGCGAGAAGTTGTAATCGCGCCGCAGGGTCGAGCGTACCCGTGAGGCCAATGGATCATTGAAGGTCTTGTTGAGATCGCCAATCTGGATCTGGGTCGGGTCGATTTGCCCGCCCGCGCCGCCGGTGGTGACAATGGCGATCTTGCGACGACGACACCAGGCGATCAATGCGGCCTTGGCCATCACGCTGTCGATACAGTCGATGACGCAATCGAGATTTTCGGTGATGTACTCGATCATGGTGTCGCGGGTGACGAAGTCAGCCACCGCGTGCACGGTACAGGCCGGATTGATCGCCCGCAGGCGCTCGGCCATCACTTCGACCTTGGGCCGCCCGACCTGCCCTTCCAATGCATGAGCCTGACGGTTGGTGTTGCTCACGCAGACATCATCCAGGTCGAACAGGGTGATCTCGCCCACGCCACTGCGGGCCATGGCCTCGGCGGCCCAGGACCCGACGCCCCCGATACCGACGATTGCCACGTGGGCTCGGCGCAGGCGCTCCAGGCCCTGCTCGCCATACAGCCGGGCAACGCCGGCGAAGCGTGGATCTTCTGTGCTCATGCTCACCCCCTGAAAAAACGGCGCGCATTATAAGCCAATGGGCCGGCCCTGGGGCTGTCGTGCAGGCCGATCACCGCACCTGGCAGCCCCTTGCGAGGGCCTAGTTAGTAAAGCCCCTACAAATCCTGCTTTAATATCCCACTAATCGCAGTGGTCCTGAGCAATAGCCGAGCGGCTTCAGAACTTCATCTCCAGCGGGAAATCCAATCCATTGCCCGCCCCGCTCTCCTTCGGAATCTGAAACATCTATGTCATCACGCAAATTCGGTCTCAACCTGGTAGTGGTCCTGGCCATCGCCGCGCTGTTCACCGGTTTCTGGGCGCTGATCAACCGTCCGGTGTCTGCCCCCGCCTGGCCGGAGCAGATCTCTGGTTTCTCCTATTCGCCGTTCCGCCTTGGGCAAAGCCCGCAAAAGGGGCAGTACCCCAGCGACGAGGAGATCCGTCAGGACCTGGAGCAGATGAGCAAGCTGACCGACAGCATCCGCATCTATACCGTCGAGGGCACCCAGGCCGACATCCCGCGCCTGGCCGAGGAACTTGGCCTACGCGTCACCCTGGGGATCTGGATCAGCCCGGACCTGGAACGCAACGAACGCGAAATCGCCAAGGCGATCGAGCTGGCCAATACCTCCCGCAGCGTGGTCCGGGTCGTGGTGGGCAACGAGGCGCTGTTCCGCAAGGAGGTCACGCCCGAGGCGCTGATCGGGTATCTGGACCGGGTGCGTGCTGCGGTCAAGGTGCCGGTCACGACCAGTGAACAGTGGCACATCTGGAAGGAAACCCCCGAGCTGGCCAAGCATGTCGACCTGATCGCCGCGCACATCCTGCCCTATTGGGAATTCGTGCCGATGAAGGATTCGCTGCAGTTCGTTCTCGACCGCGCCCGCGAACTCAAGCATCAGTTCCCTCGCAAGCCCCTGCTGCTTTCCGAAGTCGGCTGGCCAAGCAATGGCCGTATGCGCGGCGGGGCCGACGCGACCCAGGCCGACCAGGCCATCTACCTGCGTACACTGGTCAACACGCTCAACCGACGGGGCTACAACTACTTCGTCATCGAGGCCTACGACCAACCCTGGAAAGCCAGCGACGAAGGCTCGGTGGGCGCCTACTGGGGCGTGTACAACGCCGCGCGCCAGCAGAAGTTCAACTTCGAGGGGCCGGTCGTGGCGATCCCGCAATGGCGCGCCCTGGCGGTGGCGTCGGTCGTGCTGGCGATGATTGCCCTGACTGTGCTGCTGATCGACGGCTCGGCGCTGCGCCAACGCGGTCGCACCTTCCTCACGTTCATCACCTTCCTGTGCGGATCGGTGCTGGTGTGGATCGCCTATGACTACAGCCAGCAATACAGCACCTGGTTCAGCCTGACCGTGGGCGTGCTGCTGGCCCTGGGCGCCTTGGGCGTGTTCATCGTGCTGCTGACCGAAGCCCACGAACTGGCCGAAGCGGTCTGGATCCACAAGCGTCGGCGCGAGTTCCTGCCGGTGCAAGGCGATTCGGCCTACAGGCCCAAGGTGTCGATTCATGTGCCGTGCTACAACGAGCCGCCGGAAATGGTGAAGCAGACCCTGGACGCCCTCGCCACCCTGGACTACCCGGACTACGAAGTGCTGGTGATCGACAACAACACCAAGGATCCGGCCGTCTGGGAGCCGCTAAAGGCCCACTGCGAGCGCCTGGGCGAACGCTTCCGCTTCTTCCACGTCGCACCGCTGGCCGGTTTCAAGGGCGGCGCACTGAACTACCTGATTCCTCATACGGCCAAGGACGCCGAAGTGATCGCGGTGATCGACTCGGACTACTGTGTCGACCGCAACTGGCTCAAGCACATGGTGCCGCACTTCGCCGACCCGAAGATCGCCGTGGTGCAATCGCCCCAGGACTACCGCGACCAACACGAAAGCGCCTTCAAGAAGCTGTGCTATAGCGAATACAAGGGCTTTTTCCACATCGGCATGGTCACCCGCAACGACCGAGACGCGATCATCCAGCACGGCACCATGACCATGACCCGACGCTCGGTCCTGGAAGAGCTGGGCTGGGCCGAATGGTGCATCTGCGAGGATGCCGAGTTGGGTCTGCGGGTGTTCGAGAAGGGGCTTTCGGCCGCCTATGCCCACAACAGCTACGGCAAGGGCCTGATGCCCGACACCTTCATCGACTTCAAGAAGCAACGTTTCCGCTGGGCCTACGGCGCCATCCAGATCATCAAGCACCATGCCGCCGCCCTGTTGCGGGGCAAGGGCAGCGAGCTGACCCGTGGCCAGCGCTACCACTTCCTCGCTGGCTGGCTGCCGTGGATCGCCGATGGCATGAACATCTTCTTCACCGTCGGCGCCCTGCTCTGGTCGGCAGCGATGATCATCGTTCCGCAGCGGGTCGACCCGCCGCTGATGATCTTCGCCATCCCGCCGCTGGCGCTGTTCTTCTTCAAGGTCGGTAAGATCATCTTCCTCTATCGCCGCGCAGTGGGCGTGAACCTCAAGGATGCCTTCGCCGCGGCGCTGGCGGGGCTTGCGCTGTCGCACACCATCGCCAAGGCGGTGCTGTACGGCTTCTTCACCAGCAGCATGCCGTTCTTCCGCACCCCGAAAAATGCTGACAGCCATGGCTTGTGGGTGGCGATTTCCGAGGCCCGCGAGGAATTGTTCATCATGCTGCTGCTCTGGGGCGCTGCGCTGGGCATCTACCTGGTGCAAGGCCTACCGGGGGCGGACATGCGTTTTTGGGTGGCCATGTTGCTGGTGCAGTCGCTGCCTTACCTGGCGGCGCTGGTGATGGCAATGCTGTCGTCCTTGCCGAAGCCTGGGGATGAGGCCGTCGAGGCCAAGGCAATCTGACCCCTGTGCCCGGCCAGGGCTGCGCCCTGGTTCGCAATGCCTGTGGGAGCGGGTTTACCCACGAAGACATCGCCGCGGGCTAGATCGTTGCTCCCCCAGGGTAAGCGGTGATCATTGTTGGGCGCGGCCCTGTGTCGCGAAGGGGCCGCACGGCGGCCCCATTCCCAGTGCCCGTCGTATTCATTTGATATAAGATAACGCCCCTGTTTTCCCGCCCGCCTTGCCCCGGAGTCCTTCATGACGGCCCCAGCCGAGCTTTCGCCTACCCTTCAACTGGCCTGCGACCTGATCCGTCGCCCCTCGGTCACTCCCGTCGATGCCGACTGCCAGGCCCAGATGATGCAACGCCTGGGCGCCGTCGGTTTCGAACTCGAGCCGATGCGAATCGAGGACGTCGACAACTTCTGGGCCACCCACGGCAACCAGGAAGGCCCTGTGCTGTGTTTTGCCGGCCACACCGACGTGGTCCCTACCGGCCCCGTGCAAGCCTGGCAACATGAGCCTTTCGAAGCCCTGATCGATGCCGATGGCATGCTCTGCGGCCGTGGCGCCGCGGACATGAAAGGCAGCCTTGCCTCCATGGTGGTGGCCAGCGAACGCTTCGTGCGGGACTACCCGAACCACCGCGGCAAGGTCGCCTTCCTGATCACCAGCGACGAGGAAGGCCCGGCGCACCATGGCACCAAGGCCGTGGTCGAACGCCTCAAGGCACGCAACGAGCGTCTGGACTGGTGCATCGTCGGCGAACCTTCCAGCACCAGCCTGCTGGGCGATGTCGTGAAGAACGGCCGTCGCGGCTCGCTCGGCGCCAAGCTGACCGTACGTGGCAAGCAAGGCCACGTGGCCTATCCGCACCTGGCGCGCAACCCGATCCACCTGGCCGCGCCGGCCCTGGCGGAACTGGCCGCCGAGCACTGGGACGAAGGCAATGCGTTCTTCCCGCCGACCAGCTTCCAGATCTCCAACCTCAATTCCGGTACCGGCGCCACCAACGTGGTGCCGGGCGAACTGACCGCGCTGTTCAACTTCCGCTTCTCCACCGAATCCACGGTCGAGGGCCTGCAGGCTCGCGTGGCAGCAATCCTCGACAAGCATCAGCTGGAGTGGAGCATCGACTGGGCGCTGTCGGGCCTGCCATTCCTTACCGAACCGGGCGAGCTGCTCGATGCGGTTTCGGCCAGCATCAAGGGCGTGACCGGTCGTGATACCCAGCCCTCCACCAGCGGCGGTACCTCCGACGGACGCTTCATCGCGACCCTCGGCACCCAGGTGGTCGAGCTCGGCCCGGTCAACGCGACCATCCACCAGGTCGACGAACGTATCCTGGCCAGCGACCTCGACCTGCTGACAGAGATTTACTACCAGACCCTGGTACGGTTGCTCGCCTGATGCTCGCCTGCCCCCTCTGCCAGGCCGCCCTGACGCGGCTCGACAACGGCGTGGTGTGCCCCTCCGGGCACCGCTTCGACCGCGCCCGCCAGGGCTATCTGAACCTGCTGCCGGTGCAGCACAAGAACAGCCGCGATCCAGGCGACAACCAAGCGATGGTCGAAGCCCGCCGCGACTTCCTTGATGCCGGCCACTACGCGCCTGTCGCCCGGCGCCTGGCTGAACTGGCCGCCGAACGCCAGCCCGGCGCCTGGCTCGACATCGGTTGCGGCGAAGGCTATTACACCGCGCAGATCGCCCAGGCGTTGCCGCAGGCCCAAGGCTATGCGCTGGATATCTCCCGCGAGGCGGTCAAGCGCGCCTGCCGCCGCGCCCCGCAGGTGACCTGGATGGTCGCGAGCATGGCCCGCGTGCCCCTGCTCGATGCCAGTTGCCAGTTCATCGCCAGCGTGTTCAGCCCGCTGGACTGGCAGGAGGCCAAGCGCCTGCTCAGCCCCGGCGGCGGGCTGATGCGGGTGGGGCCGACCAGTGGTCACCTGATGGAGCTGCGCCAGGTGCTCTACGATGAAGTACGCCCTTACGCCGATGACAAGCACCTGGCCCTGATTCCCGAGGGCATGCATCACGCCCACGGCGAAGTGCTCGAGTTCCGCCTGAGCCTGGCCGAGCCCAAGGCCCGCGCCGACCTGCTGGCCATGACACCGCACGGCTGGCGCGCCAGCGCCGAAAGACGCGCGCAAGTGATCGAGCAGCCCGAGCCGTTCGACGTGACGGTTTCCATGCGTTATGACTATTTCGTGCGCCAAGACTGAGCACACCCGGAGCCTTTTTATGCGCCAACCCGATATCGAGATCTACCTCAAGGACACCGACGTCGACCACAAGCAAGTGGCCGAATGGCTCAGCCAGGCATTGGGCGCTTGCAGCGAATGGCAGCAACGTGGCCAGACCTGGAAGTGCATGGCCGGTAACATTCCGGTCACCTGGGTACCCAAGGCTGTGGGGAAATGGAACAGCCTGTTCCTCGAAAGCGACCAGACGCCATGGGACGACGACATCGCCTGTGCTCGCGCCGCCTATGCCGCGCTGGGCGTCGAAGTGCGCTGCGCACCGGGCAGTTGGGCCGAGGAAGATGGGGAAGAAGATGCCGATCGCTGGATCCGCATCAGCGCCGACGGTGAACAGGAAATCACCTGGCGCACCCACTGATGTTTCTGGCGACAAGCTGCAAGCTCCACGGACAGCTTGCAGCTTGAAGCTTACCGCTTCAGACAGCGGTCACAGACCGACGACGTCCTCAGCCTGCAGGCCTTTCTGGCCTTGCACAAGGGCGTACTCCACCTGTTGTCCCTCGACCAGGGTACGATGCCCCTCACCGCGGATAGCACGATAGTGGACGAAGACATCCGCCCCACCTTCACGCTGAATGAAGCCATAACCCTTGGCATCGTTGAACCACTTCACATTCCCAGTCTCACGAGACGACATCTGAACTACTCCGGATTTTTATTTTGAAGATCGCCTTGCAAGCACGAGGTCACCACCCCGTGCTGACGCAGCTCGCAGAAATATCTTGCAAGCTGCGGACCGAGTATATGACAGCGAACAAAAAAATTTCATGACTGGGCGCCGATTTGGCGAATTTTGCCGAACTTGTGCAGATACGGCAGACTAACTGCCTGGAATATCACTTAAAAATCTCTCCCAGGGCACACACCCATGACCCGTTCCCCCCTGCGCCGAATGATTTTCGGCGCCTTGCGTCGCCTGTTGTACCTGTGGGTGCGCTCCGAGACCATCAACCAGTCATCCCTGTCTCTGAAGCTCGATCGCAGCCGTCCTGTGTTCTACGCACTGCCTTCGCCCTCGCTGACGGACCTGGCCGTCGTCGATCGCGAATGCACCAAGGCGGGGCTACCGCGTCCTGTGCTGCCTGTCACCGTCGGTTCGCTGCAGGAGCCTGCGGCCTTCTTCTACCTGACGCCCGATCCGGACTGGCTCGGCCGTCATGACAAACGCGGCGCGCCCCCCACACTGGAGCGTCTGGTCGACGCAGTGAGCCAGCACCCGGAAGAGGACGCGCAGATCATTCCGGTCAGCGTGTTCTGGGGCCAGTCGCCCGCCAGCGAGTCCAGCCCCTGGAAACTGCTGTTCGCCGACAGCTGGGCGGTCACCGGCCGCCTGCGCCGCCTGCTGACCGTGCTGATCCTGGGGCGCAAGACCCGTGTGCAGTTCTCCGCGCCGATCCAGCTGCGCGAGCTGATCCAGCACAACAAAGGCCACGAGCGCACCGTGCGCATGGCCCAACGCATCATGCGCGTGCACTTTCGCAACCTCAAAACCGCCGTCATCGGCCCGGACATTTCCCACCGACGCAACCTGGTCAAGGGGCTGGTCCATGACCCGTTGGTGCGCCAGGCGATCAGCGACGAAGCCGAGCGAGAGAAGATTCCCTACGCCAAGGCAGAAGCCCAGGCCCTGCGGTACGGCAACGAAATCGCCTCGGACTACACCTATACGGCGATCCGCTTCCTCGAAGTGGTACTCAGCTGGTTCTGGAACAAGATCTACGACGGCATCAAGGTCAACCACATCGAGCAGGTGCAAGGCATCGCGCCAGGGCACGAGGTGATCTACGTGCCGTGCCACCGCAGCCATATCGACTACCTGCTGCTCTCGTACCTGTTGTTCCGCAACGGCCTCACGCCCCCGCACATCGCCGCCGGCATCAACCTCAACATGCCGGTGATCGGCGGCCTGCTGCGCCGTGGCGGCGCCTTCTTCATGCGCCGGACCTTCAAGGGCAACCCGCTGTACACGGCGGTGTTCAACGAATACCTGCACACCTTGTTCACCAAGGGCTTCCCGGTGGAGTACTTCGTCGAAGGCGGGCGCTCGCGCACCGGGCGCATGCTGCAACCGCGCACCGGGATGCTGGCCATCACCTTGCGCAGCTTCCTGCGCTCCTCGCGCACGCCGATTGTCTTCGTGCCGGTGTACATCGGCTATGAGCGCGTGCTCGAAGGCCGCACCTACCTGGGCGAGCTGCGCGGGGCGAGCAAGAAGAAAGAGTCGATCTTCGACATCTTCAAGGTCATCGGCGCACTCAAGCAGCGCTTCGGCCAGGTCTATGTCAACTTCGGCGAACCGATCCGCCTCAACGCCTTCCTCGACCAGCAGCAACCCGGTTGGCGCGAGCAAGCCCTGGGCCCACAGTTCCGCCCGGCCTGGCTGAACGAAACCACCACCCGCCTGGGCGAGACCGTGGCACGTCACCTGAACGAAGCGGCGGCGATCAATCCGGTCAACCTGGTCGCCCTGGCACTGCTGTCCACCAGCCGCCTGGCCCTGGATGAACGCGCCCTGACCCGAGTGCTGAACCTGTACCTGGCCTTGCTGCGCCAGGTCCCCTACTCCCCTCATACCACCCTGCCGGAGGGTGACGGTCCGGCCTTGATCGAACATGTCAGGGGCATGGACCTGCTCTCGGAGCAAAAGGACGCCCTGGGCCGCATCCTCTACCTGGATGAAGCCAACGCAGTGTTGATGACCTACTACCGCAACAACGTCCTGCACATCTTCGCCCTGCCGGCCTTGCTGGCGAGCTTCTTCCTGAGCAGCTCACGCATGAGCCGCGAACTGGTCGGCCAGTACGTCAAGGCGTTGTATCCGTATTTGCAGGCCGAACTGTTCCTGCGCTGGGCACCCGAGCAATTGGACGAGGTCATCGACCAATGGCTCGACGCATTGGTAGCACAGGGTCTGCTGCGCTTCGAGAATGGCGTCTACCTGCGCCCGGCCCCAAGTTCGCGGCAGTTCGTGCTGTTGACCTTGCTGGCCCGGAGCATCACCCAGACGTTGCAACGCTTCTACATGGCCACGTCCCTACTGCTCAATAGCGGCCAGAACACCCTGAGCGCCGAGGAGCTGGAAGAGCTGTGCGTGATGATGGCTCAGCGCCTGTCGATCTTGCATGGCCTGAACGCCCCGGAGTTCTTCGACAAGACGCTGTTCCGCCATTTCATCCAGACCTTGATCGACCAGGATGTGCTGCGCCCCGACAGCCAGGGCAAGCTGGGCTATCACGACAAGCTCGGCGAACTCGCCGAGGGCGTGGCCAAGCGCGTGTTGTCGGCAGAGCTGCGTCTGTCGATCCGCCAAGTGGCGCTGCACCGCGACGAGCCGGTGGAGGGAGCCCCCGCCTGACATCAGACCGGACGCCGGAGCCCCAACGCTGAATCCTCCGGAAAAATCCGCTAAAGTCCCTGAGGTTGGCCAAAAGCCAACCCCAAGGACACCGGAGATTCCATGAAAAAACTCTTCATGCTGTGCGGCGTATCCCTGCTCGCAGCCTGCACCAGCAACACTCCCTCCCACCAGGCCAGCCTGGACGGCGAAGTCTTCTACCTGCAGCGCATGGCCCTGCCACCGGCGGCCACCCTGAGCGTGAGCCTGCAGGACGTCTCGCTGATGGACGCCCCGGCGGTGACCTTGGCCAACCAGGCCGGCCCGGTCAAGGGCAATGTCCCACTGCCGTTTCACCTCATCTACGACCCGACCCAGATCAAAGCCGGCCACCGCTATGCAGTCAGTGCACGCATCGAGCTGGACGGCAAGCTGCTGTTCATCAATACCGAACACCACGGCGTGAACCTCGACGGCAGCGATCCGCAGCCTGTGCGAATCAAGGTCGACCCGGTGCGCTGAGCCCACCCTCTCCCAGCTATAAGGAAATACCCAGCATGATTCGCACCTCCCTACGTTTCACCACCCTGTGCGCCGGCCTGCTGCTGTCGGCCAGTGCCCTGGCCCTGTCGCTCGGTGACTTGAGCCAGAAAGATGCCACCGGCGGCCTGAAGGACGCCCTGACCCAGGGCGCCCAGATCGCCGTCAAGCAACTGAG
The DNA here is from genome assembly GCF_051913525.1 of Pseudomonas sp. PKS. Classification (NCBI taxonomy): domain Bacteria; kingdom Pseudomonadati; phylum Pseudomonadota; class Gammaproteobacteria; order Pseudomonadales; family Pseudomonadaceae; genus Pseudomonas; species Pseudomonas sp. PKS. The sequence continues at coordinate 131,152 of NZ_JBEGDO010000014.1, forward strand.
CACCCCTGGCGGCTTCAGCAACAACCCGGATGTGCGCATCGAATTGCCGGGTAACCTCGGCAAGGCCGCCAAGGCGATGAAGATGTTCGGTAAGGGTGAGCAGGTCGATGCCCTGGAAAACAGCATGAACAAGGCGGCCGAGGCAGCGGTGCCGCAGGCCCAGGCGATCCTGGTCGATGCGGTCAAGAAGATGACCGTGACCGACGCCAAGGACATCCTCAATGGCGGCCAGGATTCGGCTACCCAGTATCTGAACAAGAGCAGCCGTGAAGAAATCCGCGCCAAGTTCCTGCCGATCGTCAAGCAAGCCACCGACAAGGTTGGCCTGGCGCAGCAGTACAACAACTTCGCAGGCCAAGCCGTGGCCCTGGGCGTGGTGGACGCCAAGAGCGCGAGCATCGAGAACTACGTGACCGAGAAAGCGCTCGATGGCCTGTTCGAGATGATCGGCAAGCAGGAGCAGAACATTCGCCAGAACCCAGCCCAGGCCGCGACCAGTCTGGCCAAGAAGGTCTTCGGCGCGCTTTGAAGCGCGCAGCGGCAAGCTAAAAGCTGCAAGTTCCACGCGGCAAGCCACAAGCAAGAAGCGAGACCTGCATGGCCTCGCCCCCTTGCGACTTGCAGCTCGCAACTTGCAGCTAGCCGCTTTTCCTCACCCTGAACCACGCCGCATACAACGCTGGCAGGAACAACAGCGTCAGCACGGTGGCCACGATCAACCCGCCCATGATGGCCACCGCCATCGGCCCGTAGAACACGCTGCGCGACAGCGGGATCATTGCCAATACCGCCGCCAGGGCGGTGAGCACGATCGGCCGGAAGCGCCGCACCGTAGCTTCGATGATCGCCTGCCAGCGATCCAGCCCCGCCGCGATGTCCTGTTCGATCTGGTCCACCAGGATCACCGAGTTACGCATGATCATCCCCGCCAATGCGATGGTGCCGAGCATGGCGACGAACCCAAAAGGCTGACGGAACACCAACAGGAACAGCGTCACACCGATCAGCCCCAAGGGCGCGGTGAGAAACACCATCACCGTGCGCGAGAAACTGCGCAACTGCACCATCAGCAACGTCAACACCACCACGATGAACAGTGGCATGCCGGCGTTCACCGAACGCTGGCCGCGCTCGGCATCCTCCACGGCGCCACCGACGTCCAGCAGGTAACCCTCCGGCAAGGCATCACGCACCGTTTGCAAGGTTGGCAGGATCTGCTTGACCAGCGTCGCCGGCTGCTCCTTGTCATAGATGTCGGCCCGCACGGTCACCGTGGGCAGGCGGTTGCGGTGCCAGATCACGCCTTCTTCGAAGCCGTACTCCAAGGTCGCCACCTGGGACAACGCCACGCTCTGGCCGTTGTCGGTGGGCAACGCGAGGCTGCCGAGGTTGCCCAACTCACGGCGTTCCTGGCCGGTGCCGCGCAGCAGGATCTCGATCAGCTCGTTGTCTTCGCGGTACTGGCTGACCGTGGTGCCGGTCAGCGAGCTCTGCAGGAAGCTCGACAGGTGCGCGGTGCTCACGCCCAGGGCCCGGGCGCGGTCCTGGTCGATCTCGAGGAACACCGCCTTGCTCGGCTCCTCCCAATCGAGGTGCACGTTCACCACATGGGGGTTCTCGCGCACCTTGATCGCCACCTCCCGCGCCAGGGCACGAACCTTCTCGATATGCTCGCCCGTCACCCGGAACTGCACCGGATAGCCCACCGGCGGGCCGTTCTCCAAACGGGTGACCCGTCCACGCAGCTCGGGGAACTGCGCATCCAGCGTGGCGATCAGCCAGCTGCGCAGGGCTTCACGATCCTCCAGGCTCTTGGCCAGTACCACGAACTGGGCAAAGCTCGCCGCAGGCAGTTGCTGGTCTAACGGCAGGTAGAAGCGCGGCGACCCCGTGCCGACATAGGCCACATAGTTGGCGATGCCATCCTGCTGCTTGAGCAGTGCCTCCAGGCGCTTGACCTGCTCGGTCGTGTTGGCCAGCGATGCGCCTTCGGTGAGCTTGAGATCGACCATCAGTTCAGGCCGGCCCGAGGCCGGGAAGAACTGCTGGGGCACGAAGCGGAACAGCAGGATGCTGCCAACGAAAGCCGCGACCGTCAGCACGATCACTGTCTTGCGCCGGCGTACGCACCACTCCACGACGCGGCGCACACGCTGGTAGAACGGCGTGCCATACGGATCCGGACCGTGCGCACCCTCGGCGTGACGCTTGGCCAGGTCTGGCAGCAGGCGGTCGCCTAGGTAAGGCACGAAGACCACCGCGGCCACCCAGGACGTCAGCAAGGCAATGGTCACCACCTGGAAGATAGAACGTGTGTATTCGCCAGTACTGGAGGCCGCCGTGGCGATCGGCAGGAAGCCCGCCGCCGTGATCAAGGTGCCAGTGAGCATCGGGAATGCCGTGCTGGACCAGGCATAGCTCGCCGCCTTGAGCCGGTCGAACCCCTGCTCCATCTTGATCGCCATCATCTCCACGGCAATGATTGCGTCGTCCACCAGCAGCCCCAGCGCCAGCACCAGTGCGCCGAGGGAGATCTTGTGCAGGCCGATGCCGAAGTAATGCATCGTGGCGAAGGTCATGGCCAGCACCAGCGGAATGGCCAGGGCCACCACCAGGCCGGTGCGAAGGCCCAGGGAGAAGAAACTCACCAGCAGCACGATGGCCAGGGCTTCGACCAGGACCTGGACGAACTCCCCTACGCCTGCCTTCACCGCAGCGGGCTGGTCCGAAACCTTGCGCAACTCCATGCCCGCCGGCAGGTTGCGCGCCAGGCGGGCGAACTCGCCCTCCAGGGCCTTGCCCAGCACCAGGATGTCGCCACCGTCCTTCATCGAGACCGCCAGGCCGATTGCGTCCTCGCCCATGAAGCGCATGCGTGGCGCAGGTGGGTCGTTGAAGCCGCGATGCACCTCGGCCACATCGCCGATACGGAAGGTACGATCTCCTACGCGGATCGGGAACTGGCGAATCTGCTCGGCGCTGTCAAAACGCCCGCTGACACGCAGTTGCAGACGCTCGCTGGGGGTCTCGAAGAAACCTGCGGTGCTCACCGCGTTCTGCTCGCTCAGCGCCTGCTGCACCGCCTGCAACGGCACGCCGAGGGTGGCCAGCTTGAGGTTCGAGAGCTCGATCCAGATCTTTTCGTCCTGCAAGCCGATCAGCTCGACCTTGCCCACGTCCTTGACCCGCTGCAGCTGGATCTGGATACGGTCGGCGTAGTCCTTGAGCACGGCGTAATCGAACCCGGGACCTGTCAGTGCATAGATATTGCCGAAGGTGGTGCCGAACTCATCATTGAAGAACGGCCCCTGAATCTCGGGCGGCAAGGTATGGCGAATGTCCGCGACCTTCTTGCGGATCTGGTACCACAGCTCGGGGATGGCATCGGAGTGCATGGAGTCCCGGGCCATGAACGTCACCTGGGACTCGCCTGGACGCGAGAACGACACGATTCGCTCGTACTCGCCGGTTTCCATCAGCTTCTTCTCGATGCGCTCGGTGACCTGCCGGGAGACCTCCTCGGCGGTAGCACCTGGCCAGATCGTGCGGATGACCATGGCCTTGAAGGTGAACGGTGGATCCTCGCTCTGCCCCAGCTTTGTGTAGGACATCGCGCCAATCGCGGCCAGGAGGATCATCAGGAACAGCACGATCTGCCGGTTGCGCAAGGCCCAGGCGGAAAGGTTGAAACCCATCGGGACTTACTCCTTGGTCGCCAGGTTCACATCACGGTTGGAGCGGTCCACGGGCCGGACTTGCTGGCCCTCGCGCAACACATGGCCACCTGCGGCCACCACCCAGTCATCCGCCTCCAGGCCCTCGAGCACCGGCACGCTGTCATCGCCATAAGGGCCCAGGCGCACCACCGCGCGCTCGAGGCGGTTGTCCTTGCCGATGCGCCAGACGTAGGCCTGGCCCTGCTCGGCCGTGACCGCCGAAAGCGGAACCGACAGCGGCGCGCGTTCGGCGTGGGCAATGAACACCCGGGCGCTTTGCCCCAGCTCGGCCGGCGTGCTGGAGGTGGTGAAGGCAATCCGCGCAGCGTAGGTGCGTGAGCGGGGGTCGGCCGCCGGAGACAGCTCGCGAATGCGCCCCGGATAACGCGCGTTCGGGTGCGACCACAGCTCCACACTCACCGTTTGCCCCACACCAAAGCGGGCGAACTGCTGCTCCGGCAGGCCGATGAGCACTTCCCGCTCACCATCGGCGGCCAGGGTGAACACCGTCTGCCCCGGCGCCACAACCTGCCCCACCTCGACCTGACGCTTGGCGATCACGCCCGCTTGAGGTGCCCGGAGCACGGCGTACTCCGCCTGATTGCCGGCCACGTCGAACTCTGCCTTGGCCTGCTTGAGGCGCGCCTGGCCTGCGCGGTAGAGGTTCTCGGCGTTGTCGTACTGGGAACGGCTGACCATCTGCCGCTCCAGCAGCTTCTGGTAGCGATCGCGCTCGGCCCGCACCAGGGCCAGGTTGGCTTCGGCGGCGGCGAGCTGGGCGCGGTTGGCCTCCAGTTGCAGACGGACATCCTGTGGGTCGAGCTCGGCCAGCGGCTGGTCGGCCTTGACCCGCTGCCCCTCCTCCACCAGGCGCTTGCTCACCTTGCCGCCAATACGAAAGGCCAGCTCAGGTTCGAAGCGAGCCCGCACTTCGCCGGGATAACTGTCGCTCGAAGCACCCGCTGGCTGGGGCTGGACCACCAACGCCGGGCGCGGCACGGCAGGGGCCGCGGCTTCCTGACCGCAGGCGACCAGCAACAAGGCCAGGGTGGCGGGTAAAACGATGGGCAAGGCATGACGCAACATGATGGATGTCCTTTCGCGAGGAGCGCCTCGAATATTTATACTGGCGAGTATATTAAGTCAGGACATCAGGGTCGGGAAGCGGGTAACACAGAGAAAAACGTATTAACGATCCGCGCCTTTAGCAGCCGGATGCGCTGCGACCCGTTAAGATGGGGGACTTTTCATCACGATGCGGATCCCCATGTCCAACGACGCACCCACTGGCCCTGGCCGGCCCAAGGACCTGGCCAAGCGCGAGGCCATCCTAGAAGCCGCCAAGACCTTGTTCCTGAGTCTTGGCTATGCGAACACCAGCATGGATGCGGTCGCTGCGGCGGCAGGTGTTTCAAAACTCACGGTCTACAGCCATTTCAACGACAAGCAGACCCTGTTTGGTTCGGCCGTCATGGCGACGTGTCAGACCCAACTGCCTGACCTGATTTTCGAGCTGCCCGAAGGCGTGCCGCTGGAACAGGTGCTGCTGAACATCGCCCGTGGGTTTCAGGCGTTGATCAGCAGTGACGAGTCGGTGAAGTTGAGTCGGTTGATCATTGCCCTGGGGAACCAAGACCCTGGCTTTGGCGAGTACTTCTGGGAGGCGGGCCCCAAGCGAGTACTGGCCGGGATGGAAGCGCTGCTGGCCGGTGTCGCGCAGCGGGGGTTGCTGGCGATCGACAATCCCTTGCGGGCGGCTGAGCATTTCTTCTGCTTGGTGAAGGGGGCGCCGGATTATCGGTTGCTGCTGGGGTGCGCGCCGGCGTTGACGGTGGAGGAGGCGGAGGTGCATGTGCGGGAGGTGGTTGGGTTGTTCATGCGGGGGTATCGGGTTTAAGGGCTTGGGCTTGGGCTTTCAGGCTGTGTGAATATCCGGATTTGGTGGGGGCGCCACCGGCGCTTTTCGCCTTTACGGCGACCTACTTTTGCTCT